>NZ_JAWRXB010000004.1:0-420519 GCF_046535245.1 Paraburkholderia sp. SIMBA_030 | reverse complement strand
AAAGCAGTCCCCGGCGGAAGCTGGCCCTAGCCAGCAAGACGCTCCAACGAGCGTTCGCTTTCAACTGGAGCGAAGGACACCTCTGTTGGATCGAAGACGGGTATTGGCGACACGCTGCATGCGACGGTGACGTTTTGGCGATCGACAGGGCCGCCCGATTTGTCTCCAAAGCCGACGTTCGTGGCAAAAAGATATCGGTATGCGAACGGCCGCTTCGGCCGAGTACTCGCCGGGCAGCTCGGCGGCGTGAATGGCGGTTGCACCTTGGAAGCAGCCGTTGCGATGGGGCGAGCTCGAACGACGGCTCAGGGTTTTTGACCGGACATGGAGCACTCGTCGGCCGGTCATCGTCGGCCTTTTCGGTCATTTGCACTTTTCCGGTAACCATCATGGCGAGTGACCGCTTCGGCGCGTCACATCCGCGAAACCTGTTGCCGAGCAGAAGGTAGTCCAGGCTTCGTGGCCCGGCAAGGCTGCGCACATCTCCCGTGGTTCACCGCTGGCGGTCAGCGTCGCTGCGTGTGGCTACTCGCAGATAAACCCTTGATTCACAGTTTGCAGCTTTCGCGCGGGATTCCGCTGCGCGTTTCACAGTGGTGGGGCGCATCGCTGACCGAAGCCACGGACGCAGGGAACTGATCGTTGATAGCCCAACGCCCGGGCCTCGGGGACACATCGGAGCAGGCGAACGATTATGGCCTACACTAGAAAACGGTCTTTGCGTGCCCGGGCGCCGCTTTGACGCAATGCAACGTCGTTGGCAGCCGATTGAAGCAGGCGAAGGGCCATGGCACGGGCAACACGCTGTCAACTGCTGCCCGAATTCATCTGGAACTGATGTTCAGGAGGGGGCATCATGTTGCAAGCCAGTGAAATGCAAAAGCGCTTTACTCATCTGCAGCAAACCGTCAGCGAGGCATCACAGACCTGCCATGCCGTCGCGACGATTCCAAAGGACTTGATGAAGTGGGTGGATGAGCTCGATAACGAATGCAAATCGGCAAAGAAGGTCATGTCGTCCAGGGATGAGGATCGAATCCGGCAATGGGTCGATGATCTCGAACAAAGCGACAGCATCGTCCCCGCGCGCTTCGGCGAGGCGCTCTACCACGCGCTGGCCGATCCGAAACAACTGATGGTCGTGAAGGCGGCTGAACATAACGACTGGATTGGGCACATCGTCGATACCTGGTGGCAGGGGGCGATCGGCTTCCTGCTCGCACCTTCCCATTGAAATATGAAATCCCGCTCTGTCCCGCCCAGGTGGGAGCGATTTTACGTCCTCGATGAGAAGAGCAGGCCCATCGAGGTGTTCGACCGCAGCGAGTGGTCGCGCTGGATGTCTGAGAACGAACTGATCTTTCGTCGCACGTTGCTGGAAGAATCCGGCGTGGCGGTCACGACCCGCTTCTGCGGTGTGTCCGAAACGAGTACCGGGGAGGCCCCGTTGTTCGTGACGCGCATCGCCGGAATGCGAGCGCGAGACAACAAGAGCTATAGAGCAGGTACGCTCGATGAGGCGCTGGAGCAGCATGAGCGTATCGTACAGAAAATCCTCCGGATGCTGACCGGGCGGTGATCGCCACAGCGCGACGATTCTCCACGGCCGTAGCCACGCCTCGCGGATTTCAGCCTCGCCTTCTCCACGAGTTAAAGTTCGTCCAGACGTCAGCCGATAATCATGCTGATCTCATCGTCAACCTCACACAACTGACCTCTAACGAACCACCATGCTCTACGACAGCACCAACCCGTTTGCAAAAATGCTGCGCGGCGTCCGGTTCAACGCCATGGGAGACGCAAATGCCAACTGCTATCGTCACGCCGATCAATGACGGCCCATACCGCATCCAGGGTGAATTCAGGATCACCACTCAGGGCGGTAAGCCTATCGAGGTGAGCAAGGATGAAGTCTGGCTATGCCGATGCGGTCACTCAAACAACAAACCGTTCTGCGACGGTTCGCACAAGAAGGCCGGGTTCGCGAGCAACCTTGACGAGAAGCCTCAGGAAGGCTGACCGGCAGGAAGCCGCCGCTCGCGAACGGTGGTGCGTGACGCGGGCAGCATGCGGAAGGGTTATAGAAACGGCTCGATTTCAGGCAAATCGACGCGAAGGTCTTCCATCAGCACCGTTTCGATCAGTTCGCCGCGCCCGTCTGCGCTGATCACCTTGATCGGCAGACCGGTCATCACGTCGAGCCACAGCTGATAGCAGCCATCGCCGGCCGCGTCGTGCTCCGGCGCGCCCGAGATGACCAGATGTACGGCGTGGCGCGAGCCAACCGCCTCGTGGCCCGCGATTTGCGTCTCGCCATGGCGCTGAAGTTCACGGACATGCCCCAGCAGGGCGCCGATATCGGAGCGATCGATACGGTGAGCGTTCGGGCCTTGAATCAATGGATTGTCGGGTGCGAGCGCAAGCCGCGGGAACGTATGAAAGCCGAATGGCCAGAGCGTCGCCTTGTCCGTCTCCGGATTGTAGGCGAGGACGGCGCCTGCATGCGGGCGGATGAAGTCCATCCGGATGAATCCCGGCTTGCGGTAGCAATAGCGGACTTCGACTGGAACGCCTCCGGACGGTGTCGACCGGACCGTCGTCTCGTAATTCGTCAGCGCGTCGAATCGGGCTTGGGCATCCGCGATGAGATCGGGCGCCGCAAAGAGGCAATCTGTCATGGTGCGCGTCAATGAGTTGCCGACACGACCTGCCCGGTGATGTCTTCTTCCACGCACTTGCGAAACGCATGCGCGACGACCGACGCGCGCACGCCGTCGTTCGGATTGCGCCCCATTGCCTCAAGCGTTTCGGCCACCCAGCCCGGACTCACGACATTCACGCGCAGCCTGTCTTTCAGTTCGAGCGCCGCCGCGTGGGCGAACGCTTCCACGCCGGCATTGACGATGCTCACCGCTGCGCTGCCCGCGATCGGGTGATGCGCGAGCACACCGCTCGTCAACGTGATCGAGCCGCCCTGTTTGATGCTCGATACGCCGCAGCGAACTCGCGAGAGACATGCTTCACCTGACTAAACGACCGTGGAGTAAGTCAACTGGCTGTCGAGCCGGATTTCGCGTGTTCTGCCGCCACGCCGCCCAGATCGTGCGTACCGGGCGTGGTATCGAGCTGCCATTTCGCCGACGGCGTGCCTTACTACACCGACACGATGAATCTGATCCGCACCCAGGACATGGGCTCCGGTGTCGCGCGTGCGCTCGGGCCATGCAAGGCGGTGCTGATGCGCAATCACGGTGTCGCGGTCACTGGCCGGTCGATCGAGGAATCGGTCGTGCTCGCGTTGCTGCTCGAAAACGCTTGCCAGATCCAGTTGCTGACGCAAGCAGCGGGCGGCGTGGGCGACGGCTTTTCGGACGAAGACATCAAGCGGCTGCACGAGACCGTGACGCGCCCTGAGCAGTTCGCCGTCAACTTCGAATTCCTGCGGCGCAAGGTTCATCGCAATCTCGTGCGTTGAACCGGGCGGCGCGTTCAAGCTCCGGCCGCAGTGGCCGAGCTGTGCTGCGCCGAGCTGCATTCTGTTAGCCATTTTTTATCTCCTTTCTTTACCCCGCTTCTTTATTCGCTTCTTTACTCGTCAGCCAGCCCATCATGAACGGAAAACTCAATCTCTCCATTGCCACCGGCGACTACGACCGCACCCGACCGCTTATCTCCGGTCAGGTCCAGATGGACGGCGTCGACCCTGTCTTCATGACGCTCTCGCCTGAAGAAATGTTCTTTCGTGCGTTTCGTAACGAAGAGTTCGACATCAGCGAACTGTCGTTCTCCAGCTATACCGTGAAGTTCTCGGAAAGCACCTGCCCGTATATCGCGGTGCCCGTGTTTCTGTCGCGCGCGTTCCGTCATACGTCGATCTATGTGCGCACCGATCGCATCAAACGTCCGGAAGACCTGAAGGGCAAACGGATCGGCCTGCCCGAATATCAACTCACCGCGAACGTGTGGGCGCGCGCGATCCTCGAAGATGATTTCGGCGTGAAGCCGGAAGACGTCACATGGGTGCGCGGTGGCATCGACGAGCCGGGCCGGCCGGAGAAGATCAAGCTGCGGTTGCCGCCCGACGTCCGTCTCGAGGCCGCGCCCGAGGACGACACGATTTCGGCGATGCTCGATCGCGGCGACATCGACGCGTTCATGGCACCGCGCCCGCCGTCATGCGCGGGCAAGAACCCGAACGTCGGCTGGCTTTTCCCTGATCCGACCGAGGCCGCGAAGGACTACTATCGCCGCACGCAGGTGTTCCCGATCATGCACGTGGTCGGCATTCGCAAGACCCTGGCCGAAGCGCATCCGTGGCTGCCTGCGGCCGTGCTGAAAGCGTTCGGGCAATCGAAACAGATTGCGCTCGACAAGCTGTCCGATACGTCGGCCACGAAAGTGACGTTGCCGTTCGTCGAAGAGCAGTTGAAGGCAGCACGCGAATTGCTCGGCAACGATCACTGGCCGTACGGTGTACCGGCTAACCGCAACACGCTCGAGACGTTCCTGCGCCATCACCATTCGCAAGGGTTGTCGAAGCGCCTGTTGTCCGTTGAGGAAATCTTCCATCCGGCGACTTACGAAACGGCCAGGATCTGAAGATCCGGTCACGCGGACGGGGACGGCCGAGCGGTTGCGTTCCCGATTTGCGCTGTCGCTATTATCCGGCGCATAGCCAACGATCGAGCGGATTCGCAGATGACAGTACCGATGCTTGACCCTGTCGGCAGCCCGCTTGCCGAAGCGCACGACAACCCGCATGGCGCGGCACTCACACGGCCGCGGCCAACGCTCAGCCATCTGTTCGGTGCCTTCTTCATGATTGGCCTGACCGGCTTTGACGGCGTGTTGCCATGGGCGAGACGCATGCTGGTTGAAAGGCGCCTCTGGCTCACCGATCGTGAGTTCACCGAGTTGCTGCCGCTAGCGCAACTGCTACCCGGACCGAACGTGTCGAACATCGCGACGATACTCGGGCGTCAGTACCACGGCGCGCTCGGCGCGACAGCGGCAGTAGGCGGACTGTATCTTGCGCCGACCGTCTTCACGTTCAGCCTTGGCTACGCATACGCCCGCTGGGGCGACGCGCCCGTCACCGCGCATCTGCTCGCGGGCCTGATGCCGGTCGCGACCGGTCTCGTGGTCGCCACCGTGGCGAAGCTGATTGCGAGCCTGCCGCGTGACTGGCGAAATGCGACGCTGGTGCTGGCAACATTCATCGCAATCGGTGTGCTGAAGTTGCCGTTGCTGCTCGTGCTCGCCGTGCTGGGTCCGTTCGGCACATGGCTGATGCTGCGCGCCATGCTGACTGGCCGCGCAACGCGTCGAGAGGAGTGAGCACCATGTGGGTGACGCTCGGAGATCTGTCGCTGCATAGCGCGCTGTGGTCGCTGCTCGCCGTCGGCGGGATGAATGCGACGCTGGCCGATATCCAGCGCTATGCGGTCGATACGCGGCACTGGGTGACCGATCAACAGTTCGTCACGTTCTTTTCGATCACTCAGGCGTCGCCTGGACCGAACGGTATGGCTGTTGCACTGATCGGCTTCCAGGCGGCGGGTCTCGCCGGCGCGCTGGTCACGACCTTCGCCAAGATCATTCCCTCCGCGTTAGTCGCCTATTTTGTCAGCGACTGGATCGAGCGGCGCAACCATTCGGCGCTCATCACGGCAATCCGGCGCGGTTTGGCGCCGGTCACGGTCGGCCTGCTTGTATGCGCGGCGTATGTGTTTGCGCGGCAAACCGATGTGAACGCAGGACGTATTTTGCTGACGATCGTCACAGCGGTGGTGGCTTACCGGTCGCGCTTCAATCCGATCTGGCTCGTGGTTACAGGAGCAGTGTTCGGGTTGACTCAGGTCGTGAAGTGAATCGGATGGTTTGGCCAGAACGATATTTGAACGCACGGCCGAAGAGGGATGGGAGATCAGTCAAGTCTTCGATCGGGCCTACTGCGATATGGTGAACCTGAGCGTCAATGCAGACATCGAGCCGGTCGTGTTCGCAAGAAAGGTTGTCGCAGCGATAATCTCCGACCAGTACGGAGAGTATGGTGCCCTGGTTCCGGCTATTGTATCCGTTCAACCTCGGGCGCTTGCCTACGTCTATGAGCTGAAGGCGTTGCTCCTGCGATTGCAGGAGCAACCACACGGAGGGATAGACGGCTCGTACGCTGAGCATGGCCACGTCCTGCAACGAGGCTTGCATGAACTGGATTCTCCTTCTGCAACATAGACCGGTCAGAAGTCCTCAAGCGTTTGCTGCAGCGGCGGGACCCTCTATAACGTCGAGGCTTTGGCACTTGTGGGGGGCGAGGAACATAGGTTCTACGCCGTTTATCTGTCGCAAGAAAAGCCCGCGCGGCCGGTTCGGCGGATCGTGAGCTGGGTGGACGGATTGGGCGTCAGGCGTGTGCTGCGCTGCTGGCTCGGGTACGGCTCTTCGAGCTCGCGCTGCCCGCTCGCTTTGCGGCTGGCCGTGCTTTCTTTGCCACTACGGCCTTCGTCGCGGCTTTGGCTTTGGCGGCCGCCTTCGGCACTGCTTCGGGCCTTGCCAGAGTGAGGTGCAGGCCCATCGCCCCGATCACCTTCATGATCGTCGCGAACTCGACATTTCCCTTGTTGGAGAGCGCGCGGTACAACGCTTCACGCGCGATGCCCGACTCGCGCGCGAGTGCCGTCATACCACGTGCCTTGGCAACGTCGCCAAGTGCCGCTTGGATATCGACCGGATCTCCGCCTTCAAACGCCGCCATCCACAGCCAGTTGGTAGTGGCCTGATGCCGTGGGCGAAGCATCATGCGATGCTTGGCCGCAGCCAGTGAGGATCAGGGATAGCGCAATAGGGATGAGTTTCATATGGCTTTTCCTCGGTATTTCGGGCCACAGCTGATTACTCTGCGCCTGGCGCTTCCTTGTCCAGTTCGTTGTAGTCCTCGGCGGGGTCATCGCCGACCACATCCTCAAATTCGAGCGATTCGGGGAAGACGTCGAGCGCTGCCTCAGTTAGTTCCTCGGCCAACGCGTTGATCGAATCGATCCATTCCTTCGTCGCGATTCCCTTGTCTCCGTTCCGCCAGTTCGCCGACCTATCATCGAATTCGTCTTCAAGGGCGCGATGCACGTCATCGATCATGCCCCGCGCCGCATTGACCTTTTCGTTATATGCGTCCACGTCTGGTTGCAGCTTCGCACGTGCCGCGGCAACCGCCTCATTGAACACACGCACAGACTCTTCCAACGTGCTCCGCTGTGCCGTCAGTTCGCCGAACGCTGCATCGATGCGCTTCCGATCGGCGGCCTTGATCTTGAATGCCATGCTTGTCCTCTTTCGCGATACCCAAGTCCTGCTACTGGGCGGCGAAACTTAACTGATGATCGCAAAGGCTTTTCCTAGGCGATGAGTACTTCAGCTGGAATCTTCAACTCGCGATTCAGACGGCGAATCATGGCAAGGCTTAGCCCGCGTTTCCGATTGAGCACTTCGTAGACTCTGTTCAGGTTGCCAAGATACGGCTGCATGTCGCTGGCAGACAGTCCGGCCTGCTCCATGCGGAACTTAATGGCCTCAATGGGATCGGGAAGATCGAGCGGAAAGTGCTCAGCTTCATAACGCTCCACCAAGGTGGCCAACACCTCCAAACGGTCTCCTTCCGGAGTGCCGGGAGCCGGGTCGGCGTCGACCAGACCAGATACTGTCTGCAAGGCTTCTTTGTAATCGTGTTCGTTGTGAATTGGACGGATTTCCATCTTGGTCACTCCACTTCTACGGTTTCAGCATCAATCCTGTCGTACTCACCATGCGTTCCGACGAACTTGATGTAGACGACCCCGATGCGATACGCGACCGCAACAATCAGCCTGTAGTCGTTTCCCTTGATGTTGAATACCACACGGTTTCGGCCAACAAAGCTCGCGGTCGCATATCTGGCCTTTATGTCCTGCGGCGTCATCCAGACGGCCTTTACCGCTTCCTCATGCCATGCCAGCATCGACTGCCGCGCGATCGGATGCTTGTCGCAGAATGCCAGGAGGACTTTTTTCGCAATGATTCGCATCGATGTATCTTAGTCCCATTTTGGGACTAAGGCAAGTGTCAAACCTCGGTCACGGTCCTTGAACTCGGAACACCCGCCGGGGGGGCGACCTCTATTGCGAGCAGGTTTGCGAACATATTGCCGAAAATCGCTTCGCGCGCCATATGAAGTCCGCGTTCCTCGGAAAATGCGTCCTTCGGGGGCAAGGTACGCGTTTATCCCCTGCAGAGCCTAATCGCTTTGTTCATCCCTCATGTACAGCCTTGCCACACCTGAGTCGTGGTCGACGCGGGCCGCCGCCCACGCCGTCGTTGCACAAGATCTTCAACCACATCCTGCAATACAAACTGCTCGAACTGCGCCAGGCTCAATTTCGTTGGAATCGCTTGCCAGCATGTTGACATCGCAAAAAATGTAATGCAGGTGCACTGGATCGATCCCGAAACCGGCGAGATGGTGAACAAGCTGTTTCTGACAACAGACGGGCGGCAATCTTGCAGATCCATATATTCCATAATCGTATAGATATAGCGTTATTTTTCATTATAAAGGCATGTCGATCGCCGCTAGTATGCAGACTCCCGGCTGTGCCCCATGCGTGAACCCGACAGGCGCACGGAGTCCAGACGCCGCCTCGCCGCGCTGGGCCGATGCGGAAGGGCCGAACCGACCATTCATTGATGCGCTGCCTGCGTCGTCGAAGGCGAGGCGAACGTGCGAGGAGGAGACTCGATCGTGAAAATGACCTTTCGCTGGTATGGCGACACGGACCCCGTGCCGCTGGCTTATATCCGCCAGATCCCCGGCATGGCCGGGGTCGTCTCGGCGATCTATGACGTGCCTGTGGGCGAGGTGTGGCCGATCGACAGGATCCTGTCGCTGAAGGAGAAGATAGCGGCTCACGGGCTGACACTGGAAGTGATCGAAAGCGTGCCGGTGCACGAGGACATCAAGCTCGGCAAACCGACGCGCGACACGCTCATCGCCAACTACGGCCAGACGCTGCGTAACCTCGGCGCCTGCGGCGTGAAGGTGGTCTGCTACAACTTCATGCCGGTTTTCGACTGGACCCGCACCTCGCTGGAAATGCACCTGCCCGATGGATCGACGACGCTAGCGTTCGACACGCAAGCGATCCGCGAGCTCGACGTCAGCCAGGGTATCCAGCTGCCCGGCTGGGACGCGAGCTATCGGCCCGAGCAGTTGAAAGCCCTGCTGCGCGACTACGAAGCGCTCGACGAAGCCGGCCTCTGGGCCAATCTCGACTACTTCCTGCGTGCGATCATTCCGGTGGCCAAAGAAGCCGGCATCAAGATGGCGATCCACCCCGACGATCCGCCGCGGCCGATTTTCGGGCTGCCGCGCATCGTGAAGAATCGCGCGGACCTGCAGCGCGTGCTGGCTATCGTCGACGATCCTGCCAACGGCCTGACGCTGTGTTCGGGGTCGCTGGGCGCGGACCAGCAGAACGATATTCCGGCACTGGTGCGCGAGTTCGGCGCGCGTGGCCGGATTCATTTTGCGCACCTGCGTAACGTGCAAACCAATGCCGCGGGCGATTTTCATGAGACCTCGCATCGCTCGCCCGACGGCTCGCTCGACATGGCGGAAATCGTCAAAGCCTATTTCGAAACCGGCTTTGAAGGCTATGCAAGGCCGGACCATGGGCGAATGATCTGGGGCGAAACGGGCCGCGCCGGCTATGGGCTGTTCGACCGCGCGCTGGGTGCGGTCTACCTGAACGGCATCTGGGAAGGCCTCGCCAAACATCCGGCCTGTCATGCGGCTGAGTAATGCCGCCCTGGCTTCGCTCGCGGCGCGCGCCGCTGTCAAAGTCGTCGTTCCCACCTACGATCGCGCGAGCCTTGCACCGGGCATCGTCCATCTGGGCCTCGGGGCGTTTCATCGCGCGCACCAGGCCGTGTACACCGAGCACATGCTGCGCGCTGGCGATCACCGCTGGGGCATCGTCGGCGTGTCGTTGCGGCGTGCGGACACGTCGGAGGCGCTCACTCCGCAGGATCATCTGTATGCCGTGGATGTGCGCGACGGCACCGCGGATTCGTTCCAGGTGGTCGGTGCGCTGATCACTTCGCTGGTCGCGCCGCAGTCGCCAGCCGCCGTGCTCGATGCGATGACCGATCCGCGCTGCCATATCGTCAGCTTGACGATCACCGAGAAAGGCTATTGTCGCAATCCGGCCAGCGGCGCATTGCAGTTCGATCATCCCGACATTGCCCACGATCTGCGCGAGGCCGCCGCGCCGCGTAGCGCGATCGGCTTCGTCGTGCGCGCGCTGGCGCTGCGCCGCGCGGCCGGTTTGGGCCCGTTTACCGTGCTGTCGTGCGACAACCTGCCGTCCAACGGCGAAACGATGCGCGCGTTGACGCTGGCGTTCGCGCGCGAAGCGGATCCTGTGCTGGCCGACTGGATCGAGCGAGAGGGCGCGTTTCCCAACACGATGGTGGATCGGATCGTGCCGCTCACCACCGACGCCGATCGCACGCGCGTCGCGAAGCAGCTCGGTGCCGACGATGCTGGGCCGGTGATGACCGAGCCGTTTTCGCAATGGGTGATCGAGGACCGCTTCGCGGGACCGCGGCCTGCGTGGGAGCGCGCAGGCGCGACGCTCGTGGGTGACGCGCGTCCCTATGAGCAGGCCAAATTGCGGATGTTGAACGGCGCGCATTCGGCGCTCGCGTACCTCGGGTCGCTGATTGGCTATGACACCGTGATCAGGCGATCGGCGCGCCGGCCGTGCTGAACTTTGTCGAAAGCATGTTGCGCGACGAGGTGGAGCCGATGCTATCGCGACCCGCTTTGGCCACCTATCGCGCTGAACTGTTCACGCGTTTTCGCAACACCGCGCTCGATCACCGCTTGCAACAGATCGCGACCGACGGCTCGCAGAAACTGCCGCAGCGCTGGCTGGAAAGCGTGCGAGCCAACCTGAAAAGCGGCGCGCCGACCGAACGTCTCGCCTTTGCACTGGCCGGCTGGATCGCGTACCTCAGCGGTCAGGACGAGACAGGCCGCACCTATGCCATCGCGGATCCGCTCGCCGACACACTGACCGAGGCGGTCCGCTCGACCGTGCACGCGGATGCCATCAATGCGGTACAAACACTATTCGAAATCGAGTCGATTTTCGGATGCGATCTGCGCGCGCAGCCGCCCTTCGTCGCGCAAGTCGCACGCCATCTGGCGGCGATTCGCGCACAAGGCGCCGTCAAAGCCATGGACGCTTGTACCGCTTCACGGCCATGCACGTAGCCGCAGCGACCGCAGCGTTCTACCGGGTAGCAGCCCTAAATAACTGGAGGAAGACATGAGCGACCTGCTCGTCAAACCGTCAAAACATTCCGAAGACGGCCAGATCATCCATATCACGCCGGCGAGCGCCGGCTGGAAATAAGTCGGCTTCGATGTTTTCGACCTGAAGCTCGGCGCCACGGTCACACAGGAGACGGGCGATCGCGAAGTCGTGATCGTGCTCGTCAAGGGGCACGCAACAGTCGGTTGCGAAGGGCTCGCGAGCCGCGCGATCGGCGCTCGGATGTCGCCGTTCGATGGCGCGCCGTGGTCCATGTACGTGCCGCCGCATACGCGCTACACGATCGTGGCCACGGACGACGTCGAACTCGGCATCTGCTCCGCGCCCGCGAAGGGCGGGCTGCCGCCGCGCTTCATTGCACCTGACGAGGTCAAGCAGGAAACCCGCGGCGCCGGCGCCAATCTGCGTCACGTACGCCACATCCTGCCGGAAACCGAGCCGGCGGAGAGCTTGCTGGTGGTGGAATCGGTGACGCCCGCGGGCAACTGGTCGAGCTACCCGCCGCATCGGCACGATACCGACGATGGCGAGCAGCAGACCTATCTCGAGGAAACCTATTACCACCGCGTCTCGCCGCCGCAGGGCTTCGCGATTCAGCGCGTCTATACCGACGACCGCAGTCTCGACGAAACGCTCGCGGCGTACGACAAGCATGTCGTGCTGGTGCCGCGCGGCTATCACCCGGTTGCCGCCGCTCACGGCTACGACCTCTGCTACCTGAATGTGATGGCCGGTCCGCGTCGCACCTGGCACGTACACAACGAGCCGGCTCATGAATGGTTACTACAACCCGGCGCAAGCGTCGCGGTGGACGGCGCGCGCTGAGTCCCGTTGCGGTAAGTCAGTCGCTGTCGGCGTCGGCGCCTTGGGTGTCGAATCCGGCGACCTCGCGCAGCGCTTGCAGCATTGCCCGCGCGCCCGGCGAGAGCCTTTCGCCGCGCCGTGTGACGATGCCCGCCGGCCCGAGCTTCAGATCGAGTTCGAACGGTAGCGGTCCGAGCTCGCCAGCAATGCAATACGGCCGCACCGGCTCGCGCGCAAGCGGCGCGATCATATCGCTCATCTGCAGCAGACTCGTGATGACAGGCAGCGATGAGCTCTCGACCACATCCGTCGGCAACGCGAGCTGCCGTTCGAGAAAAAGTTGCGTGAACTGATTGCGCATCACGTTGCCTTTCGGCGGCAAGATCCACGTTTGCGTCGCCAGTTCGTTCCAACTCAGCGTCTTGCGCTTGACGAGCGGATGGCCAACGCGTGCGAACGGCGCGTGCTGTGCTTCTGCGAGCGGGGCGTAGTGCAGTTCCGCCAGATCGTCCGGATTGCGGATTCGCGCGACGATCATATCCAGCTTGCCTTCCTGCAGACGCTGCACCAGCACCTCGCTGAACTCCATCTCGATGTTGACGCGAATCTGCGGAAAGCGCTTCTTGAGCAGCGCCACCGCTTGCGGCACGAGGTTGGTGGCCGCCGTGACCTCGGTGCCGATCATCGCCTGCCCGGTCAGGCCGGCTTTGAGCGCGGACACTTCGTCGTACGCGTGCTGCAACTCCGCCAGCACGCTGCGTGCATGGCGGATCAGAACCTCGCCGTACCAGGTGGGCTCGACACCGCGCGGATGCCGTTCGAATAATTGCACACCCATCGTCTCTTCCAGTTCCCGCAGCAACTTGGTCGCCCCGGGCTGCGTCATGTGCGCGGCGTCCGCCGCGCGCAATACCGAGCGATGGGTGTCGAGCTGAACGATCAGGGCCAATTGGCGTGTCTTCAGACGCGTGGGGTCGAAGCGGCCCGTCGCGATGGCCCCCGCGCCGTTGTCCGGATGAATGGCCGCGGTCATGACGTCGTCTCCATATATTCCGTATCGATATAGATTTTGAGTTATTTTTCATTATAAAAGCATATCGATAGATTCTACTATGCAGAAGACGTCCTGCATTCCAAGGCGGGGCGGATTCCCATCATGGGCATCGAGACCGGCTGCATCCAGCATCCGCGCATGCAGCCGCACAGGAGACGAAGAAGCAATGAACACCCGTACCGCAGACATCCCGCCGGAAGGCATCACTACCGACGAGTTCCTCGGCCGCGTCGCCAAGGTCCGCAGCGCACTCGATAAGGCGGGCCTGGTCGGCCTGCTCGCCTTCGGCGATTGCTGGCGTGGCGCGAACATCGGCTACTTTACCGAATTCCGTCCGCTCGACGGCGTATCGGACATTGCCAACGCGATCCTGCTGCTGCCCGTGGACGGCGACCCCGTGCTGTTCGTGTCGGATCAATGCTTCGATTACGCGACGAGCGTGACCGCCTTCGAGGTGCGCAGCCTGCGTGAGGTCACGCAACAGGTGCAGGCATTTTCGGCACGGCACCGCAGCGGCACGGTCGGCCTCGCCGGCGCCGCCTATATCCCCGCGGATCTGTTGAAGCGCCTGAACGCCGGTCTCGGCGAACTGAAGCTAGAACCGACGATGGTGCTGGCCGAAATCAAGGCGATCAAGAGCGACGCCGAAGTGGCGCTGATGCGCAAAGCCGCCGCCTTGACCGATTCGGCGATGGCCGCGATTCGCGACGCGCTCGCCGACAGCCGTCCCTACACCGAGCGTGAACTCGCCCTAATCGCCGACCGCGCGATGCTCGCGGGAGGAGCAGACCGGACCGCGTTCGATTCGATGGTGCAATCCGGTCGGCGCTCGGCGTATAACCTGGCGCGCCCCACCGACCGCATCCTGCAACCGGGCGACCTGATCATGACCGACATCGGTGCGCGTTATCGTGGGTACGTGGCCGATGGCGGACGCGGTTTCACCTACGGTCCGGCGAATCCCGAGAAGATGGCGATCGTCGCGGCAGCGGCGCGCGCGGTCGAAGCGGGGCTGGCCGCCGCGCGTCCCGGCATGGCGGCCATGGAACTGAACGCGGTGATCCAGCAGGCGCTGGTGAAATCGAACTACGAGCAATACTCGAGCGAAGCGCGCGGCCATGGCACCGGTCACGGCACCGGCATGGACCCGGAGGAAGAAGCGCCGTGGATCGGGCCGGGCAACAAGACCGTGCTGCAGGAAAACATGGTCTTTACCCTGAAGGCGACGATCACGGTGCCGGACGTCGGCGGTTTGCGCACGGAACGTATCGTGCGGTTGACCTCGGGCGGCGTCGAAATGCTCGACCAGTTCCCGATGGAACTGCACTGGTGAGCACAGTGAATTTATCGTAACGTGCCGGCGGACCCGCGCCGCCGACACGCAGCAATTCAAAACATAGATTCCCAGAGAAGGGGGGAGACATGAATACATCGCCCGTTTCATCCGGCAACGCGCCGGTTATCAGCCGTTCGGCCGTCAACCGTGTGCTGGTCGCTTCGGTAGTCGGGACCGCCATCGAGTGGTACGACTTTTTTCTCTATGCCACCGCTTCGGCGCTGGTCTTCGCCAAGCTGTTCTTCCCCTCGTTCGATCCGGTGGTCGGCACCATCGCGGCGTTCGGCAGTTTTGCGGTCGGCTATTTCGCACGACCTTTCGGCGCCGTGTTTTTCGGGCACTTTGGCGATCGCATCGGACGTAAGGCGACGCTCGTCGCGACGCTGACGATCATGGGCGTCGGCACCTTCGTGATCGGCCTGCTGCCGACTTACGCCTCGATCGGCGTCTGGGCACCGATCCTGCTGGTGGCGATGCGCTTCCTGCAAGGGCTTGGCGTCGGCGGCGAATGGGGCGGCGCGGTGCTGATGGTGGTCGAAACGGCGCCGGCCAGCAAGCGTGGCTTCTTCGGCGCGTTCCCGCAATTGGGCGTGCCGCTCGGGCTGATGCTCTCGACCGCGGTGTTCAAAGCCGCGTCGAGTCTGCCGTCGGACGCGTTCTATTCCTGGGGATGGCGACTGCCGTTCCTGCTGAGCGTCGCGCTGATCGCGGTTGGCCTGTTCATCCGCCTGCGCGTCATGGAGTCACCAGTATTCGAACAGATCAAGGCGAGCAAGCAGGTCGTGAAGGCGCCGCTGATCGAATTGCTGCGCCGGCATCCGAAAGACCTCGTGCTGACGATCGGCACGCGCTTCGCGGTCGACATTACCTTCAACGTGATCAACGTGTTCGTGCTGGTCTATGGCACGACGCGGCTCGGCTTGTCGCGTGGACTGCTGCTGAACGCCATCATTCTCGGCTGCGGCTTCGCGCTGATCACGCTGCCGCTGTTCGGCAAACTGTCGGACGTGATCGGACGCCGGACCGTCTTCATGCTCGGCGCGGTGTTCGTGGCGATCTACGGATTTGCGTTCTTTCCGTTGCTCGAGACACGCAATCCGAGCTTGATTTTCGTGGCGTACGTCTGCGGTATCGCGTTGAGCCAGGCGTCGGTGTACGGCGTGCAATCGACGTGGTTTGCAGAACTGTTCGGTACGCGGGTGCGCTATACGGGTGCGTCGCTGCCGTATCAGATCGCCGGCATCATCACGTCCGGGCCGACGCCATTGATCGCCACCTATCTGTTCGCCACGTATGGCCAGACGCTTCCTATTTCGATCTATATCGCGGCGACGGGGTTGCTGAGCCTGGTGTGCGCGTTTTTTCTCGCCGAGACTTTCAAGCGGGATCTGTCAGTGGAGCCGGAAGATGAAGCGGCCGCAGCACTGGGTGCGCGTGCGTGCGCGCACTCGCCGCATCCTCTGTCGCGCTGAGCGCAAATCGATCCGGCTGTGACGTCGTGTATGACTCTAGCGGTAGCCGAACGCATCGGGAGCTCCGACCCTTGAGTCGGGTAACAGGCGTCCCGGTTACTCGGTGCGTTGCTCGAACATGAACTCGCCGAGCGCGCCAAACGAAGAATCGAGCGTCATCGTGCCGAGTCACATCTGGATCCGACCAAGACGCTCGCCACCTTCGACTTCGGTGTTGTGCCTATGGTCTCGAAGGCGCATGTGATGGCGCTGGCCACCGGCGATTCGTGGCTTGAGAAAGGTGCCACGATTCTCCTGTTCGGGCCGCCTGGAGGCGGGAAAAGCCATCTTGGAAGCGCAATCGGACATGCTGATTTGCCTCGTCACCTCGTGTCGCTCCCGCCGGACAATCCGGCGGGTAGCAAACTACGTGAGGCAACAGGTCAGCGCGAGTTGCAATTCTGATGAGTCAATGCGTACGACAAGTCGTCGGCCATCAGGCACAGAATCGTGTGCCGTCAGCGACTACCGGACCGTCTTCCGTTTTCCGGATTTTCAAATATGCACGCTTTTCGCAGGACAACGCGAACACGGAGCGTTTCTCGGTACAGCGGGTCTTCACTGGCGACGCTTCACTGAGATCACCCAAGATCCGTCCATTTTCTGAGCGAATGCACGTCCTCCCCCAAATGCGTCGTGAACGCTTTAACGTGACAGCGCCTTTGGAAAGAGTTGCAATCACCGGCTAGCGATGGCTAGGCGGCTTCCAGCCCATCAGCGTCTCGGCGCTCCATTGCGCCGGGGTGAGTCTGGAGATGAAGAAGTCGGCCAACGCGCTAACCTTTGCTGGCCGTGCGCGAGCAGTGGGTGTGACGAAATACAGCCCGCCTTCGGGCAAGCGCCAATCGGTCAGAATCGGTTCAAGCTGTTTGTCGGGGAAATACTGCGTCGCAACGAACTCGGGAAGCTCAGTAATGGCAAGTCCCGCGAGGAGCGTGGGCAGTAACGCTTCCACGTTTGTTGCCCGCAACGCCCCGGTCGGGGTGATCGCGCATTCCTCACCGCTTTTGTGGATAAAACGCCAAACGTCCCGCTTGCTCCTGTTGGCGTAGGTAAGGCACTGGTGCGCGCCAAGATCATGGGGGTGCTGCGGGCGACCATAGCGAGACAGATAGGTTGGAGATGCCACGACAAACCGGCGCACGGGTGCGATGAGACGTGCAGCGAGTGACGAATCTTCCATGATGGCGATACGGAGGGCGGCGTCAAAGCCATCACCGATCAGATCAGCATGGGCGTCCGTGAGATGAAGTTCCACGGAAATATCCGGATAGGTCCGGAAGAACTCCGGCAGCAGTGGGGCAACCCAGCGCGCGCCGAAGGACAGTGGCGCAGCGAGCTTGACCAGACCACGCGGTCGGCTTGACGTCTCACGTGCGATATCCTCCGCTTCTTCGGCGTCGGCGTAGATTTTCGCTGCGCGCTCGGCGAGCATATGGCCGTAGTCCGTGAGCGCAAGTCGTCGGGAAGTGCGGTTAAAAAGCCGTCCCCCCAATCGCTCCTCGAGGCGGGTGACAGCCCGGGAAACTGTGGCAACGGAGACGCCCATTGTCGCCGCCGCAGCAGCGAATGAACCTTCTTCGGCGACCTTCGCGAACATCGCGAATCCTTCAAAGTCAGGCAACTTTGACATCGACAATCCTGCAACGATGGTTTTCAATCATTTCTATTTCGAAAAGTAGCATGCTGCCATAGATTTGTCTCATCGCATAGCTATGCATGGAGATAGATCATGGTACGCAAACTCGAAGGAAAGATAGCCGTCGTCACCGGCGGCACAACCGGTATCGGGCTTGCCACCGCCAGGCGTTTTGTGGGCGAGGGCGCGCGGGTTTTTGTGACCGGCCGTCGCCAGGCTGACCTCGATGCCGCCGTTGCGGCGATCGGGCCGAGGGCGACCGGTGTGCACGCCGACTCCGCCAATCTTAACGACCTCAACCGGCTCTACGAGCGCGTAAAGACCGAAGCAGGCCGCATCGATGTGCTGTTCGTCAATGCAGGTGGTGGATCGATGTTGCCCTTGGGGGCGATCACTGAAGAGCAGTATGACGATACGTTCGATCGCAACGTGAAGGGCGTGCTCTTTACGGTGCAGAAGGCGTTGCCGCTCCTCGTCGATGGCGCCTCGGTGATACTCACTGCGTCGAACGTCAGCATCAAGGGCACGCCGGCGTTCAGTGTCTATAGCGCCTCGAAAGCCGCGGTGCGCAATTTCGCCCGGAGCTGGACGCTCGACCTGAAGTCTCGCGGCATCCGCGTGAACGTCATCAGCCCGGGCCCGATCAAGACACCAGGCCTTGTCGATCTGGCCGGCCCCGATACCGCGCAGCAGCAGAGCATGCTCGACTACATGGCGTCGACCATCCCGCTCGGGCGTCTCGGCGATCCCGACGAAGTCGCGGGTGTCGCTGTCTTTCTCGCTTCCTCAGATTCGAGCTTCATCGCTGGTACGGAGATCTTCGTCGATGGTGGACAAGCTCAGATTTGACGTGAGGTCCTGAAGCGGCCGGGCGATTCGATACCGGCCACTCAATTCCAACAGTACGCCAGGAGCCGACCCAGGCGACCAACCCGCACAAAGGAAATGTTCATGAACACAATGTTCGAAGTTCACGCTTTTGCCACGCCCAACAGTCTCAAAGTCCCCATCGCGCTGGAAGAGATGGGGCTCGACTATCGGCTCGTGCCCGTCAATCTGCGCCAGGGCGAGCAGAAGACCGCAGCCTTCAAGGCAATGAATCTCAATGGGAAAGTACCGGTTCTCATCGATCGTTCTGCTCCCGAAGAAGGCGACCTGGTATTGGGCGAGTCCGCTGCGATTCTGGTCCACCTTGCAGAGAAGACTGGACGACTTCTTCCGAAGGATGGCCCGCGGCGCGGCAAGGTCTTTGAGCAACTTTTCTTCCACGCGTCCGGCCTCAGTCCGGCGTTCCTGCAGGCCTTCCTGGTCGCGATCCAATCGTCGCCGCAACCCGAGGCAAAAGCGCTCGCGCTAGCAGAGGTTGAACGAACGCTGGGCGTGCTCGACCACGTTCTCGAGCGGCATCGGTACGCTGCAGGCGACGAGTACAGCATTGCGGACATCGCCCATTTCGGTTGGGTGTGGCGTCATCAGGCAATCGGCGCGAGCCTCGACAAGTTTCCGTTCGTCGCTAGTTGGCATGAGGAAATCGCGACGCGGCCCGCTGTCGTCACCGCTATCGAACGAACCGTAGCGCTCGCTCAGTAGACCGATGCGACATCCCAATCTTTAATCATTCACCCAACGTAATCTGGCCCAGTTCGTAGTCAATCAGCAAGGAGAATAGTCATGACCGATCGTATCAATGAATTGCTCTATCGCAACCTTCAGGAAGTCTTCGGTGAGGGCGACGCTAAACGTCGTCGCGCGGCCATCGAGGAACTCTATACCGAGGACTGCGTGCTCTACGCGCCTCCGGGTGTATTCGTCGGGCACGATGCTCTCGACACATTCTCTGGAGAACTTCGCGCAACACACCCGCATTTCGCCTACTCGCCGCACGGTGAGCCTCAGGCTCTGCACAACGCTGGCCGCCTGGCGTGGGGGTCTGGCCCGCGGGACGAGGCCCCCCACTATACGGGCGTGGATGTGATCATCGTTCGCGATGAGAAGATTGCTGCGCTCTACGTCTTCCTTGATTCCATGCCTTCATAACCCGATGGTGATCCCCCGGTTGTCCGATGCGCAGGCACCGTGCAGGTTTCCCGAAAGCGAATTCTCGTACGAACACACGCAGACAAATGATGTTTGTGTCCCGCAGCCGCGAAGTGCGCGCTGTCGGATATACGCTATTCCACAGGGCGGCAACGCCGCATAGGAGTTCAAAATGTCAAAAGTTCTAGTGCTGTATTACTCATCATATGGTCACGTCGAAGCACTGGCCGATGCCGTGGCTGAAGGTGCGCGCTCGACGGGCGCCACAGTCGATGTCAGGCGGGTACCGGAAACGGCGCCGGAGGAAGTGGCCAAGGCTGCCTACTTCAAGCTCGACCAGCAAGCTCCGGTTGCGACGGTCGCCGAGCTCGCCGACTACGACGCTATTGTTGTCGGTACGCCGACCCGTTTCGGGCGCATTTCCTCCCAGATGGCCGCGTTTCTGGATCAGGCCGGCGGTCTATGGATGAGCGGCGCGCTGAATGGCAAGGTTGGCGGTGCTTTCACGTCGACCGCCAGCCAGCACGGCGGGCAGGAAACGACGCTGTTTTCGGTCATTACCAACCTGCTGCACTTCGGCATGGTCATCGTTGGCCTGCCATACAGCCACCACGGGCAGATGACGCTGGACGAGATTGTCGGCGGTGCTCCCTATGGCGCCACGACCATCGCCGGCGGAAAAGGTGAGCGCCAACCGAGCGCGATCGAGCTCGAGGGCGCACGTCACCAGGGCGAACTGATTGCCCATACGGCAAACAAGTTGTTCAGCTGTCCCCCAAATTTTCGCGTGACAGCGTCCTCTTTGTGAGGGATGGACTGCGGTTCGGCCTGAGCTGCCATTGGGACATGCAGGGTTCTACGTCAGCAATGTAGCGGATAGCTGACCGTCACGTATCGAACAAGGCTGTCCCGTCATCGTTCGGCCTTTCCAGGCGGTCGCGGATCGTGGACGGAGCCGGACCGGCACTGTCATATGGAGGGTGCGCTTCCGAAGACGCGGGCACATCACTCGCGGCCCGAACCGGGCTGTTGGAATGTGCTGGACGCAGTTTGGAAGCGCCTTCAGCTCGGAGCCGACGCGACACCCGCTCAACCTCCGTCATCCCGATCCCATGGGGGCAGTCCGCCGAACGCATCCACCAGGAAGTCGATCATCGTGCGTATCTTGGCACTCAGGTGCCGACGGCTCGGGTACAACGCGAGTACGTCGATGTCAGGCAAGCGATACTCAGGCAATACCTGAACGAGCTTGCCGGCGCGTAGGTCGTCGCCGACCAGAAATGTGGGTTGCCAGATCACGCCTTGCCCAGCGAGCGCCGCCGCGCGTGCCGTATCGCCATTGTTGGTATGCATGTGACAGTTGACCTTCACGGTGTGAGCCTTGCGCTCACTGTCGATCAGTTGCCACTCGTCGCCGGTGGCCGCGTACGAGTAGCCGATGCATCGATGCTCAACCAGGTCCGCCGGCGCCGCGGGGTATCCGCAGCGGGCCAGATAGGCTGGCGACGCACACAGGATGTTTCTCGACGTTGCCAGCTTGCGGGCTGCGTGGCTAGTTGAACCGCCGCGAGAGATGCGAATGGCGAGGTCGTAGCCTTCATCGACGATATCGACGACGCGGTCAATCAGCGCAACGTCGAGTTCCACTTCCGGATATTTCCGCATGAACTCGGGCCATAGCGGCGCCAGGTGCAGAATCCCAAAGCTCACAGGCGCATTGATGCGCAGTCGGCCGCGCGGTTCGACCGACGCAGATGACACAAGCCCCTCAGTCTCGGCAACGTCGTCGAGGATAGATTTGCAGCGGGCATAAAAGGTCTCGCCGCCCTCGGTGAGAGAAAGCCTGCGTGAAGTGCGATTCAGCAGGCGTGTGCCGAGATGCGCTTCCAGCTCATTCACGTAGCGGGTCACGTTGGCGGGCGACGTCTCGAGCGCATCCGCTGCGCGCGTGAAGCTGCTGCGGCTCACCACGGTCACGAAGACTTCAAAAGCGCGCAGCCGATCCATGTATTTCTCCGATCATTTACAAATGCTGAATAATATACCCATATTTTGTGTCTTCCTGCGTCTACAGCTGAGGCTTATATTGCTTCCCATGGACCAAGGCATTGGGCACTGGCCAACAAACTGCAGCAGGAGATTGAACATGGAACGCTTGACAGGAAAAGTCGCCATAGTGACCGGCGCAAGTGCGGGAATTGGCCGTGCCACCGCAAAACTGTTCGCCGCGGAAGGCGCCAAAGTGGTGATCGCGGCGCGCCGCGAAGCTGAGCTTGAAACGCTCGCTGCCGAGATCGTCAGGGAAGGCGGTGAGGCTGCGTTTCTCGCGGGCGACGTGCAGTCAGAAGACTTCGCGAAAGCGCTGGTCGTGCTCGCCGTTAGCCGTTTCGGCCGTCTTGACATCGCCTATAACAACGCCGGGACTCTGGGCGAAATGGGCCCGACCACGGGCGTGTCAGAGGCAGGCTGGTCGGCCGCATTGGCGACTAATCTTACGAGCGCCTTTTTGGGTGCGAAGCACCAGATCCCCGAAATGCTGAAGCAAGGTGGCGGATCAATTATCTTCACGTCGACGTTCGTCGGTTATTCATTCGCGTTCCCGGGCACCGCGGCATACGCTGCGAGCAAGGCCGGATTGATTGGGCTGACGCAGGCGCTTGCTGCCGAGTATGGACCGCAAGGCGTGCGCGTCAACGCCATTCTGCCTGGCGCCGTGGACACACCGATGTATCGCGACATGAACGACACCGCCGAGTCGCAGGCCTTCGTGACCGGGTTGCATGCGCTCAAGCGGGTTGCACGGCCGGAAGAGCTCGCCCGCTCGGTGCTTTATCTCGCGTCCGATGACTCGTCCTTCGTGACCGGTACCGCTTCGCTAGTCGATGGCGGCGCATCGATTACGCGTACGTGAACCCCTTGGCGGCGTCCGACGTTCAAAACGATTCGTTTGACGAGATCGTCGACGTGGCCTGGCTGCGCTTCGTCAACGTCAACGTCTTGAACCGGGCGTTGCCCTTAATGACCGCTAGATAGCGGCAGGCTCGCTGGGCGGACTTCTGTAATGCGGTAACCAACCCGCGGATATCAGCATGATCCACCGTCGAGATTTACTGCTACGTCGCCCTCAGGAAATTCAGATGGCAGATCAAAACCCAAAACCGATCCCCTCTTGACAAGCGGAGTCATATCAACCGTCTTTGCCGACTACATTCACCACAAAACACAAACCCGCCTGCAACGCGATGGCCGCCTCGGAGAACAACGAGCACGTACGTCGCCTGGCGGTTATCGATAACGGATGACTGGTGAGGCTGAATCGTTGCATCTTTGACGATCGTGCCGCTTTCAACTTCTCGTAAATTTATTGCTGCGCGGCGCAGTTGTCGAGATTCATTTAACTTTGAACTGGTCATACCGCTTGGATAAGGCTTTCGGGGCGTGCCGCTCAGCCAACTCTGAACCCGCGGTTCACTTAAGTTTGAACTATCTGGAGTTTGGTTCGCTTAACTTTGAACTTTCTAGAACGCATCCAAAAATATAACGGCCAACGGCCGATATTGGCGCATTAATCCTGAGCGGCCACATCGGTAGCGTCGGCCTGTGCCAGTGCGCGCACGAGTAGGTACCGTCAACTGTCGAGCCATATCACTCTGTCCGCGAATGATTCCAATACCTGCGCGCGTTGGCTGTGCGCAATGTCCCCCGGCGTCAGACTACTTGTCGTGTTATCTGATTCTTATAGACATGGTCCGGGGGCGGTAAAATCAGGGTGAATGAAAGCCTACTCAGCAGAAAGAAAAGAAGCGCTGGTGCGTCGCATGATGCCGCCGGAGAACGCGCTGGTTTCGGCGCTGGCCAGAGAAACGGGGATTACCGAACAGACGTTGGACACGTGGCGCCGACAGGCGAAAGGACAAGGGTTGGCCGTGCCGGGCGATGGGAAGAATCCCGAAGGATGGTCTTCGGAGGACAAGTTTGCAGTAGTACTGGAAACTGCGCCGCTCAATGCAGCGGAGCTGGCCGAGTATTGCCGCCGCAAAGGTCTTTATCCCGAACAGATCGCGGCGTGACGAGCCGCCTGCCGGTCGGCCAACGCGAATGCTGCCGAGCAGGCACGCGAGCAGCGCCATCAGTCGAAAGACGACAAACGGCGCATCCAGCAGCTCGAGAAGGAATTGCAGCGCAAGGAGAAGGCGCTGGCAGAAGCGGCTGCGCTGCTGATTCTGAGAAAAAAGCCCAGGCGAGTGTGCTATGAAAGCTGTTTGATCGATGAGGGCAGGCCCCTCGATGTCGTCTTTCAGGAGAAGACATCAAACCACTTCAAGCTGCTGCGGTAAAGAGCCGTGGTGGTGAGCGTTGAAGAAAAGGCGCAGTGAATGCGTCAGGTATGGAATAACGAGACGAGCGCAAGCGAACCGTTGACGAGGTGTCGATAGCTTTTTCCACCCGTCGTCA
This sequence comes from Paraburkholderia sp. SIMBA_030, assembly GCF_046535245.1. Taxonomy (NCBI): domain Bacteria; kingdom Pseudomonadati; phylum Pseudomonadota; class Betaproteobacteria; order Burkholderiales; family Burkholderiaceae; genus Paraburkholderia; species Paraburkholderia sp. SIMBA_030. Next base: position 396,314 of record NZ_JAWRXB010000004.1, on the reverse strand, counting down.
AAACCAGGGTCCTCGCCTGACCCTGGGACAAACCAAGCGGGAGCCTGATGACTGGCTTGGTGGCGACCGGCATAAAGACGGCGTGACGTTACTCCAGGCGATTGAACGGAACATAGGAACCTGTCATCCCGATGCGAAGGGAGAAGCTTGATTTGAAGGACTCAAAGAAGGCGAGAGTACCGATGCGGGGTACAGGGGCGGAGCATTCCGTAGTAGCTGTGAAGCCTCGTAATGGGGGTGGAGCGAAGGGAATGCGTCATCCGGCAAGACCTGTGGGCCAACCAGACAATGGGATGAGCCGATGAGTCGCGCCAGGCCGTTTGCAATAACGAAGCAGTCTGTGTGGGCAGCATGGCTTCAGGTGAAAGCGAACCATGGAGCGCATGGTGTGGACGGGCAAACCATCGAGGCATTTGGACAGCAGCTTGGACGCAATCTGTACAAGGTGTGGAACCGGATGTCTTCAGGGAGCTACTTTCCGCCACCTGTGCGTGCCGTGGAAATCCCGAAGGGAAATGACAGGACCCGCAAGCGGTTGTTGGGAATTCCGACCGTGGCGGACCGCGTTGCCCAGGCGGTTGTGCGCAATTATCTTGAAGCGCAGGTAGAGCCCTGTTTCCATCCGGATTCCTATGCTTACCGTCCTTCCAGGTCGGCGCTGGATGCGCTTGCTGCTGTCCGGGGTCGATGCTGGAAATACGACTGGGTACTGGAATTTGACATCAAAGGTGCGTTTGACCACGTTGATCACGAACTCATGATGAAAGCGGTGCGGCAACATGCCCGTTGCACTTGGGTGGAGCTGTACGTGGAACGCTGGTTGAAGGCGCCCATGATGAGGGGGCAGGAAATGGTGTCGCGGACGCAGGGCACGCCGCAGGGTGGTGTCGTCAGCCCGATACTGTTTAATCTCTATATGCATTATGCCTTCGATACCTGGATGGCGAGGCACTTTCCGGACACGTCGTTCGTGCGGTATGCGGACGATGGATTGGTCCACTGCAAAAGCGAAGCCGAAGCCAGACGGTTGCAGGAGGCAATCGGTGCACGTCTGGCGGCCTGTGGTCTGGAATTGCATCCTGAGAAGACGAGGATCGTGTACTGCCGGGATGGGAATCGCAAGAAAGACTATCCCACCACGAGTTTCGACTTTCTGGGATACACCTTCCGTGGCCGGCTGGCCAAAAGCAAGCGGGGCGTTTACTTCAACAGTTTCAGTCCTGCCCTCAGCGGCAAGGCCGCGAAACGCATCCGCGAGAAAATGCGGACGTGGAATATCGGTCGCTGGACGGAGGCTGGGATCGAGGATATCGCTACGCAGGCCAATCCAGCCTTGCGAGGATGGTGGAACTATTACGCGGCGTTCTACATGAGCGAGTTCAAGCGCGTGATTGCCCACCTCAACGACATTCTGGGGAAATGGGCGGTACGCAAATATCGCCGATTCAAACGGAGTCGTGCCAAGGCCCGGACCTGGCTCAGGCGGCTGGCCGAGCGTGCGCCGGATCTGCTGTACCACTGGACGCTGGGGGTATTGCCATCGGCTGGATGACAAGAGCCGTATGAACCGAGAGGTTCACGTACGGATCTGTGAGGGCCTGGCGGGGAAGTTCCGCCGGGCTACTCGACTCTGGGGAGACAAAGAGGACGATTGATCAACGTCCCGGATCGCCTGTTATGCATATCGTTGATACGCGAGGCGGCGCAGTCAGGCTGCCGGCTGGACAAGGCTTGCGATGAGCTGGGTGTGAGCCTGCGCACGTTCCAGCGCTGGGTGGGTGACGGCGACGCGGTGCGTGCCGATGGCCGCACCACGACCGGGCGCCCGCCACCGTCCAGTCGCTTGAGTGAGGCCGAACGGCAGCAGATCCTTGAGGTCGCCAACAGCGCGGAGTTTGCCAGCCTGCCGCCCAGCCAGATCGTGCCGAGCCTGGCAGATCGCGGCGTGTACCTCGCGTCGGAGTCGAGCTTTTACCGCGTGCTGCGCAGCGCTTCGCAGCAGCATCACCGCGGCCGTGCGCGCAAGCCTTCAGCCCGGGTGGTGACCAGCCATTGTGCCACTGGTTCGAATCAGGTCTGGTCGTGGGACATCACGTGGATGCCGGCGGCGGTCAAGGGCCAGTACTACTACTGGTACATGATGCTGGACGTATTCAGCCGCAAGATTGTTGCTCATGAAGTGCATGAAGCTGAATCGGCGGAACTGGCCGCGTTACTGATGCGGCGTGCCAGTCTGGCCGAGGGTCTGGCAGGACGCCCTCTGGTGCTGCACTCGGATAACGGCAGCCCGATGAAGGGCGCGACGATGCTCGCCACCCTGGAGAACCTGGGCGTCGTGGCCTCGTTCAGCCGGCCGCGTGTGAGTAACGACAACCCGTTCGCGGAGTCACTGTTCCGCACCTGCAAGTACCGGCCCGACTATCCACGCAGGCCGTTCGGCAGCATTGATGAGGCGCGGGCCTGGACGCAGCAGTTCGTGTGTTGGTACAACCAGGAGCACAAACATAGCGGCCTGAAATTCGTCACGCCGGCGCAGCGCCATAACGGCGTGGCGACCGCAGTGCTTGCGCAACGTGAGGCCGTTTATGCAGCGGCCAGGCAGCGCAATCCACGGCGCTGGTCCCGATCGACGCGCAACTGGAAATTGAAGGATGAAGTCTGGCTCAATCCGGAGCGCATGCAACCGGCAGAACTAAAGCAGTTCGCATGAAGTGACGCGACAAGTACGTTGACAACCGCCGCTTTGCCGCGTGCTTGATCAGAACCTCCGTAAGGAAACGGCCTCGTGCAACGCCTGAGCACAGGAGACGGTCGACAAATTAGTTCGATGCGAGGCATTAAATTCAGTGAACGTCCGCCTGGCCATACACGGTCGTCAATGCGAACGTGGAGTATCCTGATTCCTGCTGCGAGTGACCACGACAAAGAGGCGACAGTGCTTGAGCTATCGGTTCGTGACAAAGCGATGCTAAGTGGTGAATTTGGTGATGGTGCTGCGCTTGCGATGCGTATAGTCGTCGCCACGGCGCGTGTGATGAACGCTCAAAGACTTGTCGACATTTCCTCCGCTCACATCGACGGGTGTCTGTATCACGGATCCGTGAATCTCGATTTCGTCGAGCGCTTTGTCGCATGCGGAACGCGGGTCGCCGTTCCGACCACACTCAATGTCGGCTCGCTCGACCTCATACACCCGGAGTTGTATCGCGGCAAACCGGAAACTGCGAACGCAGCAAAGCGCCTTATGGAGGCACATCTGGAACTCGGATGCGAATCTACCTTTACGTGCGCACCGTACCAGCTAAAGCACCGCCCACGCCTGGGCGATCAGATCGCGTGGGCTGAATCGAATGCGATTGTTTTCGCCAACTCAGTATTGGGCGCCCGGACGAGTCGCTACGGCGATTTTCTCGATCTCGCGGCGGCAATGACTGGCCGCGTCCCATATGCCGGATTGCATGTCACCGAAAACCGGGCCGCCCATCTTGTGTTCGCAGCGCCCGACCTCAGTGATTCATCGCGGCGCGACGCCTGCTTTGCCGCTCTCGGCTTTCTTCTCGGTCTTAAAGCTGGGGCAACGGTAGCCGCGATCACTGGATTACCCGCGGACACGACAGAAGACGAATTGAAATCTCTTGGCGCTGCGGCCGCATCCAGCGGCTCAGTGGCGCTCTTCCACGCGGTAGGAATTACCCCAGAAGCTTCGACGCTTGACGCCGCGCTACAGGGTGGCGAGCCGGAACAGGTGATTATTGTCAGCGAGGCGGACCTTGTTGCGATCCATCGTAAGTGGAACGATGCTCGCTCCAGCGGGCCACTCGCCGCGATCAGTCTGGGAACACCGCATTTTTCGGTCGACGAGTTCCGCCGGCTCGCCAAACTGTTCGAATCACACGAAGGGCCGCTCCGATGCGACTTCTATGTCAATACGAGCCGTTATGTTCTGTGGCAGATCGAAGAGGAAGGACTCGCCCAGCAACTCGCCTCGCGCGGCGTTCAGATTGTGGTGGACACATGTACCTACATCACCCCCGTGATGAAACAGATCAACGGACTGGTGATGACTAACTCAGGGAAGTGGGCTCACTATGCGCCTGCGAACATCGGCGTCACAGTCGCGTTCGGGAGCATGACTGAATGTGTTCGTTCCGCCTTCGAAGGGAGAGTTTGCATTGATGAACTGGCCGGCTAGAGCTACAACCACGATCCCGCCCACTCTCGAGCTCGACGGCCAGGTCCTCGTACCGGGGCGAGCAAGCGGCCTCACAATCGCGCTTCCCCCGCTGAGCTTCTGGGGCGGTTACGACGCTGAAAACGGGATGATCATCGACAAGACGCATGCGGGCTACGGACAAAGCCTGAAAGACCGGATACTTGTGATGCCGCGGGCGCGCGGGTCCAGTTCCAGCAGCAGCGTGTTGGCTGAAGCTTTGCGCAACGGGACTGGCCCCAGCGGCATCGTACTGGCAGAACGCGACCTGATTCTTGCCATAGGCGTTATTGCCGCCAACGAACTCTATGCCCTAAACGTACCCGTCGTGAGTGTTGGCGAAGACGTGTTCGCGCAAATTGCGTCTTTTACCGCAACACTGGAGATTGACGCCAGCGATACGTCGCGCCCCGCGAGAATTTACGTCACTGACAGTAAACGTGACGGGAGCCGCAATCCATAGGGTTCAAGTCCTTACCATCGGTCGGCACAAGCTTGAACCGTGGTATCGCTGACATGAGCGCGCGATGATCTGTTCGGCGGTAAATCGACTCCTACGCTTCGCGCGCCCTGGGTAAGGTGACGAACTTATCGGCTGGCAAGTCTCTGTGAGGGGTTTGTCATCGCGTCGCCCAGTTTCTCCAAAAGAAATTCGGCGAAGATCGCGACTGCGGGCGGCACCGGTGGTCGGCTCGTGTAGACGAGCTGCAGGCCGAGGCCGGTGCTGGCGCGCCGATAGGTCGGCAGCACGCGTACCAGTTTCCCCCGCGCGATGATTGGCTCAACTATTAACTGCGGCAGCAGCGCAATGCCCAGTCCAGCTATACAAGCCTGCGCCAGCACTCGCATGTCGTTGACCGCGAACCGGCTGTTGATCGACACTTCCTGACTACCGCCTGGACCCTGCAGACGCCACGTGTTGCGACCCTGGCGATTGGAAATGGTCAGGCAGTCGTGTTCGGCCAGTTCACGCAGCGTGCGTGGCGCAGCGCGCCGTTCCAGATAGGCCGGACTCGCCGCGAGGATCATTGCACTCGGCGCCAGCCGACGTACCTTGAGGCCACTACGGCTCTCGATGCCCATGCGCAAGGCCAGATCGACGCGCTCGGCGATCAGATCGGTAGGCGTATCGTCGAGCAGAAAGTCGACGCTGATGTTTGGATAGCGCGCGTAGAACTCGACCAGCCATTCCATGCGGAAGAATTCGAACAGGCCAGCCATCGCGGTGACGCGAACCGAGCCTGACGGTGTCTGCTCGTCTGCATGGAATCGACCGATCTCGAGGATCTGATCAAGCGCCGGCGCATAGCGCTCGAACAGCGCCTGACCTTCCGTGCTCGGCGCGAGTTTGCGAGTCGAGCGATGCAGCAGACGTGTGCCGAGTTGCCCTTCGAGCTGATCGATGCGCCGGCTCAGCGTATTTGCCGGCATCTGCAGACGCCGCGCCGCCTCGGAGAAGCTGCCGGCGCGGACGACCTGAACGAACATCGCCAGATCATTCAGATCGAGCATGACATCTCTCCATAAATGGATTAATCAAATCCGACTTTACCATCTAGTGTGAAGCGTCTTTAATCCACATACTTGGTGTGTCACACAGGAGGTGGCCGTAAAAAGCCATTCTCCCGCTCCACTCTACGGTGGCATTGCATATCCCCGATACCGCGCACGGGCGCGGCAACTTAATGATTCAAGGACATTGATTTGACGAAGCATCTGATCATTGCGGCTGGTGCACTCGCCGCCTCACTGTCGTTTTCGGCCTTCGCGGACGTATCGACGTACCAGCTTGATCCGGAACACACGTATCCGAGTTTCGAGGCCGACCACATCGGCGGCCTGTCGGTCTGGCGTGGCAAGTTCGACAAGTCGGAAGGCACGGTGACGCTCGACCGCGCTGCAGAGACCGGCACGGTTGAAGTGACGACCGGCATTGCGTCGATCCACACGGGTAGCACGAAGCTCGACCAGAACCTGCAGTCGGATCAGTTCTTCGACGCGTCGAAGTTCCCGGAAGCGACCTACAAGGGAACGATCAAGTTCAAGGGCGACAAGCCGGCCTCTGTCGTCGGCAATCTGACGATGCATGGCGTGACCAAACCGCTAACGCTGAAAATCGACTCGTTCAAGTGCATGCCACATCCAATGCTCAAGCGCGAAGTGTGCGGCGTCGACGCAGTGGGCGAATTCGATCGCAGCGACTTCGGCGTCGACTTCGGCAAGGCTTACGGCTTCAGTATGAAGACCAGGCTGCTCATCTCGGCCGAAGCGCTGAAACAGTAATCCTGTTCGGACCGCCGCGCTCGCTGCGTGAGGGAGCACCGTCCTAACAAAATACCCCCATGGAGAACAACCATGTCGAACACCCAGAAGCTCATCGCTGTAGTGGGCGCAACCGGCCAGCAAGGCGGCGCCGTTGTGCGCGCGCTGCAGGCGAGCGGTCAATTCAAAGTACGCGCGTTGACGCGCAATCCAGGCAAGCATCCGAACCTGGGCGACGAAGTCGTTCTGGCGGATTTCAATCGCCCGGAAACGCTTAAAGCTGCATTTGCCGGTGTACACGGCGTTTTCCTGGTGACCAATTCCTGGGAAGCACAAGATGACGAGCCCAAGCAGGCGCTCGCGGCAGTCAACGCGGCGAAAGACGCCGGCGTACAGCACTTCATCTGGTCGACGCTTCCCAATGTGGAAGCGATCAGCGGCGGCACGATCAATGTCCCGCACTTCACGGCCAAGGCGAAAATCGAACCCATTGTGAGTGAAGCCGGATTTCCGTACCACACGTTCGTGATCGCGCCGTTCTATTACCAGAACCTGATCGGCCTGATGGCTCCGCAGAAACAAGCGGACGGCGCCGTGGGTTGGGCGCTGCCGCTTGATCCGGAGCGGCGCGTCATCCATATGGGCGACATCACGGAACTCGGTCGCCTCGTGGCCGGCGCGTTCGCGCAGCCGGAGCTCGTGGGGCGCGGCGAACATCTGGCGCTGGTCGGCGATTTCCTGAGCTTCAACGAGATCATCGCCAGCCTGAATCAACAAGGAAACACGCTCTCGTTCAAGCAAGTCCCGCGCGAGGTTTTTGCCGGCTGGTTTCCGCACGCCGACGGTATCGCAGCGATGCTCGCCTACTTTGAAGCGCACACCTATCTTGGCTCGGATTCGCGCGACGCGATCGCGCTTGCCAACAAGGTCGCCGGGCAGCAGCCGACCAGGTTTGCCGCATGGGCCAAGGCGAACTTCGCGATCCCGGCAGCCTCCTGAACGAAATGCACTGATCAAACCACGAATGAGCTAATACCCATGAGCCGAATTCCCACTCACACAGTCGAAAGCGCGCTCGATGCGTCGCGCCCGCTTCTGCAAAAAATTGCCCAGTCTGCGCCGACGGGACGTCCCCTGAACCTGCATGCGCAGATGGCGCATTCTCCGGCGGTGCTGGCGGCGTACGCGTCGCTGCGCGCCGTGACCGCCGAGCACGGCACTCTGGATCCGAAAGTGAGCTGGGCGCTCAATCTCGCCACTGCGGCCACGATCGGGAACGACTACATGATCGGTATCGCCAGTCGATTCGCTGGCGTGAACGGTTGGACCGAAGCGCAGATCACCGCCCTGCGGACAGGCACAACGACGGGCGACACCAAGGTTGACGCGCTGACCCGCGTGGTCAGGGAAGCGACTGCCAATTCGGGAAACGTCACCGACGCCACGTGGAAGGCCGCTCAACAAGCGGGCTGGAGCGATGAAGACCTGACAGAGGCATTCGCGTTCCTTGGGCTGACGATGTTCACGGGATACTTCCTTAACTACGCGCAAACTGATTCGGATATCTGACCAGGCACGTCATCGATGGCGAGCAAAATACCAGGAGAGCGCCCCATGAATGTCGATTCCCACACTCCGCTCAAGCCCGTCGTCGGTGTCGGCCGTAACGTTATTTTCCGCACGCGCGGCGACGCGCACGGGCCGGTCGTCCGCATGGTCAGCCCTTCCGACGTCGGCAAGATGATCAAGCCGTTCGTATCTCTCGATCTCGTCGATACGCAAGAGCCGATTGGTCAACAGGGTTTTGGCTGGCATCCGCATTCGGGCATCGCTACGTTGACCTTGGCGATCGAAGGGCACGGTCGCTATGCCGAATCCATCGGCAGCGAAGGCACGATGGTGGCCGGCGACATCGAATGGATGAGCGCCGGTCGTGGTGTCTGGCATTCTGGCTTTGCTGTGCCCCCGGTCAAGGCCTTCCAGCTGTGGGTGGCCTTGCCGCCAGAGCGCGAACTGGCTCCTGCGTTCAGCCAGCATCTTTCAGTGAGCGAAGTACCGTCGGACGGCCCGGCGCGCGTGCTGCTGGGCAGTAGCGGCGAGGCGGTCAGCCCGATCGATGCGCCTCCAGGCGTCAACTATTTCGTTGTGCGGCTCAAGGCCGGCCAGCGCTGGACTCATCAGCCGCCCCTGGGTTACCGGGTCGGTTGGATTGCAATATTGGACGGTAGCCTGCGCACGCCCGACCCAGTCGGCAAAGGTGAGTTGGCCGTATTCGATCAGTCCGATGCGGCGATTGAATTCGAAGCTGTAACCGACACGCGCTTCGTGCTCGGTACGGCAATCCCGCATCCGCACGATCTCCACCTAGGCTACTACTCGGTGCACACCAGCCCCGAAGCGCTGATCGAGGGCGAGCGCGAAATTGCGCGCATCGGTCTCGATCTGCGCGCCAGGGGCGTGGTGAGTTGATTCCGTGCAAATCAACAGGCAGAGCAGTCGCCCTCCGATGTGGATGCGCGTATGGCCCGTGTTCCCCGCAGAAGCGGTCGTTGCGGTAGCTCAAGCCCGATCGTCGGCTTCGAGTCGTTTTGCGACGATCGCCTGTCCTGATTCGCGTTGAACTGCATGAAATGCGCATTAGGCTTCGTTTTTCTTTTTCTGAGTGATTTCTTCTCTTGTCTCCGATTTGCGCGTCCGTTCATGGGCGCGCTTTTTTTCTCCGCGACGACTCTCGATCAGCCTGATCTGTTCATCAGCTTTTGCAACCCGATTCCGGAGGACGTGTGAACGCGCGGATCCGGTCCGGGCTGCAGCTGGCCGTCCATCGTTGCAGGTTTGATACGTCAGACGCCTGTGCCGGATGCGCTGATCGTGGTTGTCCGCAGGCGGCCGATATGCCGCTCTTCAGTGTGTCCTGGCGCCGTCTGACGTTGCCGGCCGCGCCACCCCGCCCACAGGACGTAATACGGGCGCTGGCATGCTGCTGACGCGTCCGGGCATGGCTGGCGCCTGCGTGCCAGGGCCGCGACCGGACGGTGCGAAGCCTGGCGCGACGTGCAGTATCACCACAGCGGCTGGCCTCGGCATCGGGTGCGGCATCTGCGCTGGAGGCGCCCGCAGTACTTGAGGCGCCTGTACGTGGGGCACCTGCGGTGACAGAGTTTCCTGTGCGCGGGGCGCCGCCTGCGCACGCTGGCGAAGGCGCTGAATCGAATCCATGACCGCCGGCTGGCTGGCCAGAAAGGCGTCGCCAATGCGCTCGGTCCACTCGAGGTTGTCATCGAGCATCTTCAGCACCTGCGGAAACGGCACGAGCGACTTCACACTCGGTTCCCAGGGCTGCTGCTCGAGCGCGCCAGTCAACTGCCCGCCCTGGAGCGCCGCGTTGCCCGGCTGCTGAACCCAGCGATCGGCTTCGACGACTTCCAGCGGATAGGTCGCCGCCATCAGGATCTGGGCGACCAGCGGATCAGGATAGAGCGCGATCGGCGCGAGCATTTGATCGAGCTGCTCTGCCGTCAACGGCGCGGCGGCCTGCGGCGCCGGCTGGACCTCACTCTCACCATACACTCCCGATGCGGCTACGACCCGTGCGCGGTCGCCGATTGCGGCTCGAACCAATTTGTACTTCAATCCGCTGTCATGCGAAGACGACGGAGTAGTTCCGCCCCAGCTGGCGTTACCCGAAATCTGCCATCGTCGAAAGCCGTAGGCACAATTTCGACGAGCCTCGCTTCTTGAAGAGCGATCGCATCTGGATCACCAGGCGCGACCTGGTTGGGCGCATCGAGCAGTAGAAACAGAATGGCGATCTCATGGTGACTCAGCAGCGATTTCATCATCGACCTCAGGCATACACGAGCACTGGACAGGGAGCGCATCGGCGCGACGAACAAACTGGGTTTCGAATGACTTACATATTGCGGCGAATCCGACGTGGCTCCCGTCAGAACGCTGTTCATTGGCTTTACGGAGCCCGTCTAACTACGTTATTGAAGTTTGGTTTGGCATTAGCGGGCCGCGATCGATACTGATATGTTCAGGCACTTCGCTTTGCGGAATCATGTCACCGGTATTAAATGGCGGTGGACGTGTGTGTGGCTTGAATACGGAGTCGCCCTTGCGTATCGCTGTCGCGCTAAATGCACACGGGCCGGCGGTGCTTGCTATCCCGAGCCGCCGGACGTGCTCGCTACAGTGGCCCCGGCGTGCACCGCTCCAGTTGACCACCAGAAGGTCGGCTTTGGGTTGTTCAAGCAAAACAGCACGATGCCCTGCCGCACAGGATTGGATGCCTACTGGTTTACACATGGTAATTTCCAATGATTGCCCCGACGCCGAGTTACATAAGGTGAATCAACCCGTTACCGCCTGCGCCGCTTCGCCGACCGTACTTCGTAGAGGTGGCCGAATGACGAGTAGGAGGGGAGGGCGACCTGGTATGTCATCCACATCATGAACTGGAGGTCGTCGATGTATCCGCTCCGGGTGGCGTGCGCATTGATCTGGTTGCCGAGTACTGCGAGCGAGAACGAAGATTCGTTCTCGCCCCGGACGGATTCTGAGGGAACGGATTGAAGCGCCGGATATGCTCTGCCCAAGACGACCGAACGGTCGGAGGATTCTTCGCCACGCGTATTGCTGACAGCACGGGTCGTATGGATCAATTGGCGGCCGCGCGCTGACCAGCCGGACGCCTGGTCTGTGCGGCGATGCCGCCTGTACTACTCGGACGGCTACAAAAACCAGCGCCTGATCCCGCGAGAGCCGCGAGATGGTCGTGCCGACCGGAACGTCAATGACAGTCGCGTTTTCGCGGTCGCTCATACCCTCGAGATCGCGCAGTACGACGGCCTCCCGATGTTCGACGGACTGGGCGCCGGGCGTTTGGCGAGGTGAGTGAATGCCGTCGCGACGCACGGAAAAGTTCTGCGAGTCGCTGCCTGTATCACCGGGCCACCCGTGAAGCCTCTGTTCACCGTGCGGGGCGTCGTCGTAGGGGGCGCCGTCGGCCATCTGGCACCATCGTTGCCATTCGGTGAACCAGGTGTTGCGCCTAATCGCGAGCACCCATCCGCGCGCATTGTCGCCATGGAAGCCGTCGAAGGAACGGACTGCACGCAGATAGGCGTCCTGGACCACGTCTTCGGCCTCCCTGACGCCCCGCGTCTGCCGGCGCGCGAGGTCGGATGCTGCCTCGAGATGCGGCGGGGCTGCTGGGTTCTCTTTGCGGGTGGACCTGCTCTCGAGCATCGCGGTGCTCTCCTGTCTTCGAGCTCGCGCCGGATCGGCGCATTTCGTTCATGCACCGCGAATTTGCAGGCGGATCGTCTGCTTGATCTCTGGCATGCTCTCCTAGCCTATACCGAAGTCGCTCGAAATTTATTCCAGCTTCGAACTGAAGAAAATGGATACGAATAACGCCGCTCTGGCGATGGTCCTACGGCTAGATCTACCGCGAGTTGAAGTACGCAGTGATTCTTGCCGCGATCACAGTGCCGCCAGACAAAACATCGAGGGACGCATGACGAACGACGACCGAAACTGCGGCACTGCGGCGGCAGGACCGCAAGCCGGAAGCGTTTGAAGAACACGGCCCACGCCTACGCACCGCCCTCACTTGCACGGCACGGGACGACGCGAAGCGTTTGTGGGAGAATCGGCGAGACATCGAGGTCGCGCAGCAATATCGTGACATCTTGCCCGAGGGATGATTATGCTACCGGAAGTAGACGGCGGTGCTTGCTGCACCTTCCTCGCGTCCAGACGCCATGCGCCAGACGGCTGATGTCACGCGCTCGGCATTCAGGCCGAACTGCCCAGCGATGGAGGTCAAACGTTCTTGCCAATCCCACATGCCGAACACGTGGTGGACGTTCTGAAGGCAGCTCGGCAAAGCGATTGTCGCCGGGTCATACACATTGACGTGCGCGCAGCAGGGCCTCTTTCGGCGCAGCGACCCCGCCCTCCGGGTATGCGGGGATTTCGTTTGATGCCTTTGCGAGGAAACGAACAGGTACCTCTTCGATCGTCGTGCTGTAATCGCGCGGCTGGATCAGATTACCCACTGGACACACGCCGGCGTAACCACGGTAGGCACGGCCCCCCCGTTGTAAAAGACCGGCTCTGCCCTGCTGCGACGGGTGCATGGCGGCACGGTCAGAGATTTCCTGGTTGCTCAGGAAAGCGGTGGTTTCCGTTTTTATTTGATGCTCCTTTTACCCGTATGGCGCTCCTCTACGCTGCAAGCCGACGACCCGTCAATGCCGGCCGTGCAATCGCAGGCGGGAATACACACCAGCAGCCGTCATCGTGCCGAAAGAAGAAAATCGCATGCGAACCGCTTGGGGCCAAGGCCTCAACGCGCACATAGCGTCTCCTCTCGCAACCGGTACGGCCGAATTGAATTACGCGGAGCCGCGTCGTCGGAGTCGGCGCAAGCCATTTATCTACCAGGAACCGCAGGGACTTCTCGGCGATGTTCATGTTCGCCTCCTTCCATTTCTGCCGCAGCTCACGACGATCAGATGTCGGTAGCGGAACGCTGTGATCTGTCGATCGTGCTGCGTATACTGAGCTAACCACGCCAGCGTCCGCTTTATTCCCGAGCCTCGAACGTGGCGGCATGCCGCGATTTCGAGCGCGCCTGTGCAACTTGCCCGAGTTTTTCAACCGGTTGCGGGTTTTTTCCAGCCGGCTGAAAGCGCCAGAGGCATGGGTTCCGGCCGCCTCGCTCGAATCGGCTAGAATTCCGATGCTTTGAAGGTCGAAATGGCCCAAAGCCGGTCGTGGCAAGCGATTCCAACGAAATTGAGCGTCGAAGAGTTCGAGCTATTTGTCTGGCCGCATCTGAGCAGGGGCAGTCGCGGGCCGGCGCGAAAGTTGAGCGCGCACGCGATCTTCAACTATATCCTGCGGCTGCTCTATCTGGGCTGTCAGTGGAAGGAATTGCCCATCGATAAGGATCATCATGGGTGCCCTGAAATTCACTACACGCGCATCTATCGCGCTTTCCGGCGGTGGGAAGCGGACGGATGCCTCGATGCCATCTTCGAGGCCTCGGTCCTCCTCAGACTTCATCAGGACGCGCGTCTGGACACGCGCGTCATTCATGGCGATGGCACCACGAGCGCCGTGAAGAAGGGAGGCGACAACCTCGGCTTCAGCGGTCGCAAGAAGGTCAAGGGTTGCAAGGTCGTTGCCCTCTGTGATCGGAATTGCAACGCGATCGCGCCGTTCGTGTCGGCCCCGGGCAATCGCAATGAATCGCCACTGTTGCGCGAAGCGCTGCCGCGGCTCACGCGTATCGCCCGCGCGGTGGGGCTGGACCTGCTGGGAACCGTCGTGAGTCTGGATGGCGTGTACGATTGCCGGCGCAACCGCAAAGCTATTTTCAATCGCGGCATGGTGTGCAACATCAACGCGAATTCGCGCGGCAGGAAGGTCCGTGCGGTCCCCACAGCTCACGATAAAGTTCTGATGGTTCTCGTGTTCGCAAAGCACCGCCACATAGGGATAGTCCTAGCCCCGAAATGCTTTACATCTGGTAAGTATTTTATTAGTATAAACGGTACAAATGGAAAACATAATAATTATCATCGGTATTCGGTGAATCGAAAAAGACCAGGGTCGATTGTTGGCGAAAGTCCGATCTTCGAACCTTGGCCTGCTGTACGTGAGTTCGGCGTAGTGTTTCCGGGAAATTTCGCGTACCAGGGGGAAGGGGATGATGTGTCGGTACGGAGGTAAGCCAAATGAGTCCAATTACAGTGAATTCCGCGCCAGAGCGTGTGAGATTCGCGCAGCGATCGCTTCGTTCTGTGGTGGAGAAATGGCTTAGGCCAACGCCGGCCGCTCCTGCCCGAGTGAGCGACTTCAGTCGAATGGCAATCGGCGGCACGCGCTTCGTGCGCGTCGAGGTCTCGCGACAGGAGCGACGGGTTTCCTTCTTTTTCTTCTGGCACATCGACGGTACGTGGAATGTTTTTCCGCCAGCGACACCGCGTCCGATGACGAAATTCTATTGAATGATACCTGCGCCGGCCAAACGCCTGGACGGCCGTCATTTGAGCGTGTCAGCGACGAAAGTGTCCGTCAATGCAGCCCCGTGCTCACTTGGGGAATGCTCTTGGTGCGCGGTAGTAATTTTCAGGAACATAGATCATGTTTGCGGACCTGAGCGAAGATTTTATCGATTGGCCACGCGCTATTGCGCACCGCCTCCGCGGTATAGTCTTCGCGGAAATTGTGGTCTTCGGGTCGCTAGCGGGACTGTGTTATGGCGCTGATTCGCAGGTTTGGCAAACGCCCACTCACACTTTCGACGCGCCCCGAAAGGGCACGCCCACAGCAGAGGAAATCGCAACTGTTGTGAGCGCCCGCTTTCATATAGGGTTACCCGACGCATTGGAAATCGGTCACGCGGTGCTGAACGCAGCCAGGTGCTATACAATCTCGCCGTTCTTATTACTTGCAGTGATCGCGGTCGAATCTAGTTTCGACCGATTCGCGATAAGTGTGGTTGGCGCCAAGGGACTCATGCAAGTGCTTCCATCTCAGCACAGAGACCGCGTCCTTCGCACGTCCGATTTGACTGACGCGCGCACGAATGTCCGAATCGGGTCAGAAATTCTCCTGAACTACATAAGAGCGGCAGATGGAAATCTCGAGAACGCGTTATATCGCTATAGCGGGGGCGCCAGGGGCTATGCGCGACGCGTAGTCGATCACATGAGCACAATGAAAGTGGATCTCGGTTTGTAGTCGGGGCTTGGTTTGGAATCGGCTGATGACGTTCAAGAAGTAAATATGGGGCAGAGTGATCGAGAAAATCGCATCTCGTGGAAGGCGAACGGGGCTACAGCTCCGACCACATCGACGGTTCATTCGGTAAGGCTGCGTATTGCGTCGGTCTTGTACATTGTTGTGGGTTCCTCTTGGAACCGGTTTTATAAGCACCGGCGCAGCAGGATGACCGAGAGGGCGAGATGGGGCAACGGCGTTGTAGCGTTCATGGCATTGGTCCCAGCAAGTAAGAACACGCTTGAACTTGTTGAGCCATGCGAACAGACGCTCGATCTTCCATCGGCGCAGGTATCGACGCAGCGCGCGACCATCCTGCAATGGTTCCTGCGGTGCGGGGAGACGCGCAAGCTTTTCATCGAGCGGATCGCTGTCATCGGCAAGATTCCCAATAATTCGTCGGGGTTCTCCCAACGCGGCGTTTTCATCGAGCGTAGCTTCGACAAGGGTGACGTCATGTGGGCTAGCAGAAGACGTGTGCGCGGCGAGTGAAAGACCATATGAGCATCTGAAAAAACCATGAGCTTCGTACCCTTGCTCTTCTGCAAGTTTTTCTCGTCGTGCCATGCCAGGCAAGCTAACACGGCACACGAGACGTTAACACGGGGCGTTTATGAAACCACTTCTAGCGTAGCACGGTGGCGTGTGGCTCAAGAGCCGAAAAAAATATCGCAGAAACTGACAGGTCCGACGCAGGTCGACGGATTTGAGGGATGCATATCTTGTTTTTTATGGCCGGAATCGCTCGTGCCTTTCATTTCGGCGCCCATGCCACTGTCGCTTTTTTGCTGCTGGGGCGTGGCGGCTTGCTGCTCAGCGTCCTGGGCGGCTACTTTCGCCTCCGCAGCCTGGATATCGGCAGGATAGGTCGCGTCATCGTTAGCGGACGGATTGTATCCAGCCTGTTCGAGCCTGATGAGGTCGGCGCGTACCTGCGCTCTGGTGAGCGGGACGGACGCGGACTGCGCAAAAGTCGATGTGGAGCTGACGACCGCACTGAGCGTCAGTGCCAACAGGGCGAGCTTTTTCATGATCTTGACTCCTTCCAACAAAGACCCGGTTGCCGGGGAACTAGTGAAGCACGTTGACGTGTGGCTCAAGAGCCGGAATAAATAGTGCAGAAGCTGACAGGTCCAGCGCAGGCTGACGGATCTGAAGGAGGCGTCTCCCGTTTGATGTGGCCGGCATCGCTTGTGCCTGTCGTTGCAACACCCTTCCCACTGTCGCTGTTTTGCTGCTTGAGCCGCGCGACTTGCTGTTCAAAGATCGGCGCAACGTCGGGGTACGACGTGTCACTCACGAAATTCAGACCGTTGCGTTCGGCCTCAATCAACTCCTGCCGAACCTGCGCCCGGGTCTTTTCTTGAGCCAGCGCGTTGATCGCAATGCCCGCTGCGGCGGCGAGAATCAGGGAGGAAATCATAATTCGCTTATTCACTTTGGACTCCAATATAAATGACGGGAAATTGCTGGTTCTGCATCATGAAGCGCGCGGAAAACTCAGCCGGGCTCCGTCGGACCGCATGCGTCGTAGAGGCCTTACTGTCGGAGACAGGCTCGAAGCAAGGCCGCGTTCGCTGCTATAACGATTCCTTGATCCACGGCATAAACACATTCTCGTCGTATGCATCGCAACCGACCGGAATCCAGTGCTCCAGAACGTTGGACACCGCGTTCCCATTTTCTCTGCTCGCTTCAATGTGAGAGGATGTAACGCTGCAGGCTTCATCAGGCGTGCTCACACTACGGTATACCGGGAGCGGGCGCCGCTTATTCCCAAAGCTGCCAGGGGTGTAGAAAAAACATGATGCATTGGCGACCGCGTCGCCCAGCAAGTTGCTGGTGCAGATCAACGGCATCAGGTCACTCCATCGCTGGCCACACATTCATCACCGCTGCGCGGCACATCGTTGGAATAGACAGGCCCACTCTCCGGCTTTTCTGTCAGATGCCAGGAAACCTGGAGGACACGCCGATGGGCGACGATGGGAGGAAGGCCAGGAAGGTTCCGGGCTGGTCACAACGGGATCTCGCCGGTGACCTCAAGGCGGTTGAGGAACCAGGCTCATCCGTGATCCGGGATGAAGCTACCGTTTGCAGTAAACACTGACGACAACGCCTTGCTGCTGACATGGCGCATGCCTACCCAACCCTCACGATAAATCCGTCCAGCGAGGAACTCGATCATTAACCATATGCCAACGAATCAACTTCCGTGCAGCGGTGACGGAGATCACGAGCGATTCGTCAGTCAGTGTGAATTCGATGCCCCACCATTGCCTACGTTGACGAAAATCTCGAAGGATGCCGGGAGTGGGCGCCGCCTCCCGCGAAGTTCCTGTAGATCAAATTCCCATGCGTCCAGCCGTCGCGGTCGATGAACTTGTGTTTCAACGCGGCGGCGATATGCGCAATCAGCAAGAGCGCAAGCGTCAGCACCAACCCGCGGTGCAGCGTGTCAGTCAGCAAACGCAAAGGTTCGTCCCGGCCGATGAGGACTGGCATACCCACCAACCCAAAAAAACTTACCGGATGTGCGCCCGCCAGTCGGTGCACGTAACCGGCAAGCGGCACCAAGAACAGCAGTACGTACAGCGTTCCGTGCAACACGCTCGCAGAATACGCTTGCCAACCTCGGAATGCTGGGCGGGAGTGTCGGCGGTGTGCGCATAAGGCGCCACAGGAGGCGTGGTGCCATCAGCATGAAGATCAGGCTGCCGATCGATGCGTGATAGAACAAGATGCCGTTGAATCCTCGCTTGCCAGATCAATCGGCAATGCAAACTGCGTGGCCGCAAACTGAAAAACCATCTCAAAGCCGGGTTTATTCCCGTCGCTCGCATCAAAGTGGTTGAGCCACCTCTGACTGCAGCGGCGCGCTCCCCACCCGAGTACACACCCGCGAGTGGGTAATTGTTGCGATTATGCTGACCGGACCATAACCGCAAATACGCGCGATTTATTCCGGTCGGTTACCAACACGCCGGTCCTTCGGGAATAACCTCGCTCGAGTTGCGGTATGGACAAGACACCCTCCCGATGCTTCGGGACTGGTGAACCATCGTTCGGGAGAAGGACATGAGACGTATCTATTTGCTATTACCAAATGTGCATAGTGCACAGATTACTATCAACGAACTTCTGTTATTGCGGGTCGAGTGGCGACATATCCACGTGATCGCCAATCACAATGTGCCGCTCGAGGATTTGCCAGAAGCAACCCTGGCGCAACGCAGCGATCTGTTGCCCGCCCTCGCGAGAGGGGCGGCGATGGGCTGCCTCACGGGGACGCTGGCCGGACTGGTCGCACTGGCGTTCCCGCCGGCTGGCCTGACGATTGCAGGCGGCGCGGTCGTGGCGATCACGCTCTGTGGCGCCGGCTTTGGTGCATGGACGGCGACGATGATTGGCGTCGATGTACCGAATACGCGGCTCAAGCGCTTTGAACAGGCTATAGAAAAAGGCGAACTGCTGATGATGGTCGACGTCGCGAAAGATCGCGTCGAAGAAATCGAGGAGGTGATCAAGCTGCGTCACGCCGAGGCCGACATCCAGGGAACGGACCCGACGATTCCGGCGTTTCCGTGACGCCGCGTAATGTCATCTGGTTCCATCGCAATGACGTGGTCCGCCATGATGTGCGGACCAATATGAACGACAGAAAGCTCGTTGTCGTGCGGGGCGGCGCGGCGCGGCGAGGCGGTGCCCTCGCTCCAGTAGGCTGCGAAGGGCAGGCTATGCAGATTTGACCAGCTCTGCCAATCCTTCCTGGTAGGTCTCGTCGCGGATAAGTGACGAGCATAGCGAGGCGAAACCTCCTGACAGAAATTGACAGTGAGCGGTGCTACGTTGTCGATGGGCCGCGTAACGGGGCTAGTAGAAACGGGACCACAATGCGGATTCGAACGGTTTCAAGATTGCGGTTTTTGCCGGGTTTGGAAACCGGATTTTCGGGCGGTTCGGGCATCGGTTTCGAGTCTCGCCGACTCGCGCCTTCGAACACCAGGCGGTCGGCGCAGTGGCGTAGCCGGTCGAGCGTCGCGATGCCGTGCACCCGGTTATCGGGGAAGGCGACGCCCCATTCCACGGTGGCTGGTTCAACAACGCCCCGGTAAATTTTAAATCAGGCTGCATGGACGCGCGTCATCCACGGCGAAGACACCACCAACGCGGCCAAAAAGGAGGGCGACAATCTGGGCTTCAGCGGCCACCAGCGCGTCAAGGGCTGCAAGGTCGTCGCCTTCGTTCTCCGCGCGTTTGTTGGCGCGAAGGGTTGCGTGTGTCTCGAGGACGGCGTGTGGGTCGAGATTCACGTCGTCGGCAAACGCTGGCACATTACCGCATGTCGCAACCGCAACCTCGAGGAAGCGGCGATCGTCCTCATTGGCCTGTTCGAGGTCGACGAGGTGCAGCGCGCACTCCAGGCGCTCGAACGATTCCAGCAAACTATTGCATCTACCTATTGAATCCGCCGGTGCAGAGCCGACGTTCGAGTGTCAGAGCTATGGTGCGAGCGAATTACTCTTCATGGCCGGTAGTACTCCATCGGTATCTGGCGAAATAGCGGCCGCACGGACCTCGTCGAACTGGTTCACGTGCGGCCGGTAAGGGCGACGCTAGATCTCAGTCTGCTCGGAGCTCTCTAGCGCATCGCTAATTTTGATGCCAAGGTATCGCACGGTACTCTCCAATTTGGAATGACCAAGAAAAAGTTGAATGGCTCGGAGGTCTTTCGTACGCTTGTAAATCAACGTAGCCTTACTTCGTCGCATCGTATGGGTGCCATAAATTGCTGAATCGAGCCCAATGGCAGCGACTCAACGATGTACGATCCGAGCATATTGCAGTGTAGAGGCGTGAGGCGAGCTGAGTAGGCGGCTGGGAAAAAGATTCTCTTCCGGCTGCAAGCGAGCCTTTTCAACCCGTGCAAATACCGCTGATCAGGTCGGCTCGGTCAACTAGAATTGCACCGGACGCTGCGTTTTTCGTTGCACAACCATCGCCCGCGGCAACATCTGACTACCGTGCATCACGTCGCGTACGCGAATGACGATGTACACGGAATACTAGCGACCGTCTGCACCTCAAGGCGCCGGCTTCGCCTGCCCATTCTGGCCTGCGCTCATCACCGCGTTTCGTTCCGCTTGATGTTTGGCGTTAACCTTTTCTTGCGCAGCCTGAAGATCTGCGGGATATGAACCGTCATCGCCCTGGGACGGGTTGTACCCTGCCGCCTCCAGTTCGTAGAGTTCATGCATGACCTCTGCACGCGTGACTCGATGCGTCGCCGGGTCAGACATGGTTTGCGCAAACACGCCAGCTGAAGTCGACATCAGAATCGCGCCTGCGACCGCCAGGTTGCGCAATGCCTGGTTGAATAACCGAATTTGTGAGACTGATTTCATGACGATACTCCTGGTGTTTCAAGGTGCTTGTTCGCAGGATAGACAGGGCGAGCCGAGAATCAGATGAATGACGGGGCCTCAGCATTGCCTCGAGCTAACAAGACGCAAGTTCAATGAGTCGTGCTGTCGTCGATAGGCGCGCTCTGCTGCACAAAATGGTCGTGCCTGATGCGCGTGACCTGTGCTGCGTAAATTGGGTTGATCTCGGGGTATGACGTTTCTGTAACGTAGTTCAGCCCGCTTTGCTGTGCTTCGATCAGCTCGTGGTAGACCTCGGCGCGGGTTTTGCTTTGAGAAAACGCGCTCGATGATGTGAGGGCGGCCAGAGAAATGGCGATCACAAGATTTTTCCTCATTTCAGACTCCTGAGTGTTTCGCGCGTATCGTGCGATGTGCATTGAATAGACGGCGTTTGATCGACGAATATTCCCGGGTCTGAAAAAAAGAGCGCGGGCACCCTTTGCAACGCCCAAAATAATTTCGAGCAAGCTTGGAATAAACGTGCGGCCGACCTGGTAAACGCTGTCATCCGGCCTCGTCGTCAAGCCGGACGGAGTCACGCGCGAACGACCGGGACGTCGGTTGACGTCGAGCAGGTCGCGCATGGTTGGAACACGGACATCCTTGGTGCTGATGCGCCAATATCTTGCGGGTTAATTGCAGGTAATCTGGGGATCACTCAATGAAGAAGCAACTTCTAGCGTTAGCAACGCTGTGCCCGCTGGCAGGTGTTGTCCATGCGCAAAGCAGCGTGACGTTGTACGGCCTGATCGATGAAGGATTCGAGGCCGTCAGCAATGTGCCGGCGGCTGGCAAGACCGGCGGCGGCACCAAATACGCGCTCGATGCCATCAACGGACTGAACGGCACACGCTGGGGGTTGCGAGGCACCGAGGATCTGGGTGCTGGTATTGCCGCGATATTCACGCTTGAGAATGGTTTCGACCTCAATACCGGCAAGCTCGGGCAGGGCGGTGCCGAGTTCGGCCGCCAGGCTTTCGTCGGCTTGAGCAGCAGCCGGTTCGGCACGCTCACGCTCGGCCGTCAGTACGACAGCGTGGTGGACTATCTGGGCAACTTTGAATTCGGCGATTCGAATGTCGGTACAGCGCACGCGGCTCACCCAGGCGATCTGGACAACTTCAATAACAGCCGTCGAACCAACAATGCGATCAAGTTCAGGAGCATCGATTACTCAGGGTTGACGTCGGGCGGCATATACAGCCTGGGAGGCGTCGCGGGGTCGTTCACGACGGACCAGATCTATTCCCTCGGGGTGGGCTACAAGCAGGGGCCGCTGGCCATGGGCGTGGCTTACCTGAACGTGAAGAACCCGGCGGCTTCGCTGTTCGGCAGCAACCCGGCCGATACGGCAACATCCAATGGACTGACGGGCACACCGGTGTTTAGCGGCTACGCTACGGCGCAGTCGTATCAGGTTTTCGGCTGGGGCGGTTCCTATGCGCTCGGACCTGCTGTGTTTGGCGCAACCTATTCGAACATCCGGTTCGGTGATATCGCGGCACTGGAGCGCAGCACGGCGGTGTTCAACGATGCCGAAACGAGCTTCCAGTATCACGTGACGCCCGCTTTTCTCGCGGGCATTTCTTATAACTACACGCGCGGCAGCGAGGTGACGGGCAAGGTCGGTGGCGTGAACTACAACCAGTTCGCCATCGGTGCGAATTACACGTTGTCGCCGCGCACCGACGTTTATGCAGCGGTCGTCTATCAGACGGTCAACGGCCGCGATTCGACGGGGGCACCCGCCGTCGCAAACGTGAACGGCGTATCGCCGTCGACTAATCAGCATCAGGCGGTGGGCCGGTTGGGAATCCGTACGCGGTTCTGATCGTCACATGTCGACGCGTGATGTAACCGTCGCGCTACCGAGTGGCGCGGGAGACGTGAGCAAAGGGGAATAAGACCGCCGCTTCGACGGTCACTGATGCAGAGCGTCATGCTGCGAGGTCAACCCGGCAGCCAATCGCAGACGCTCGTTCACTCAAGGAGTCTTGACGTAAAATCGAATTCGTTGAATCGACTTGTCGTGCTATCCATACCTGATTCGCTCATTGTGACCGCCGCGCTGTTGGCAGCATCGAACTGTGTACGCGCAGACGTCGCTAGGGTTCGGCACACTTCACATAACGCGTGCAGAGGTTACTTAGGAGCTCGAAAGGCTGAAGTTAGCCCGATATAGCGCCTTCTCCAGGCGCCGATCCGTACTACCCCCGACATTCAGGCGGGCAACAACGGGGCGAAGCCAAACTTCAAGCGGAATAGAATGCGCTAATGGGCGGTAACGACGCGGCGCAGACCCGATCCATGCCTTGATCAAGATTGACGATACGTCTATGAAAACCTCCTTCCTGAACGGCTCCACTGCACGCGGCGTCGTCGCCGCGTTGAGTCTCGCTATCGCGCAACTGGCGAACGCCCATGCCTATCCAAAACATCAGGTGCCGCCCCCTGGGGCTAGCGTGTCTGTTTCGCCCAGGGAGGTGTCGATCGATTTCGATGATGGACTCGAAGCGGCATTTAGCGCGATCACGGTGACGGATGCACAGCGGAGGTCCGTGACACTTGGTAAGTCGATGGTCGATTCGTCGAACCCTAAACACATGTCGGTGCTGCTGAACCTTCTAACGCCCGGTGTGTATACGGTCACGTGGGTTGCGGTCGCCGCCGACGGGCATCGTACGGAAGCCGAATACACCTTCACGGTCAAATAGCGGCGATCTTGCCTGGCGTTGTATTTGCATTAGGAGTTGAGCGATTCTTTCTGCAATCTTCGGCGATCAAGTCCGTTGCGCAGTTGGCGCGCGATGGAAGCGCCGACGGTCGCGGATGCAGATGAGTGATGACATCGGTGCACCTATAAGAGGCCAGAAACGGGCAAATAGTCGGCCCGTAATGCCCGAAAAGTCGGGGTTGAAAGGTGGGGTGAGGACTGCCCGATGAACTCGCACATACCGAGGACGCGCTCAAATTGCGCGAGTTGTTTAGCACAGCATTAAAGGAATTCCTTGCTGATGTCGACGCTTGATCGTTGGCCGACGTGGTGGTAGTTCTCCTCGAGCCATGCTCCGGCCTCGGTCCGTCCCTTATCACGCAGAGAGCAGAGAAAGTTCCAGTCGGCGTTGTACTTGCTCGACACACCGAGTGCGGCCATCGTCTGGTCGGACCGAATCGAGTGGATCAACATTTGCTTCATCGCGCCGGGTTCAATTCTTCGTTGCTGGATCAGATCGGTTACGAAAGCGATTGCACGCATCTCACGCATCAGTGACGAATTGAAACTCACTTCGTTCATGCGGTTGAGGATATCGGCCGTCCTGGTTGGTACGCCGGGGCGCACAATCGGATTGATGTGGACAACCACTACATCGTGTGTTCCGCAGTTGTAGATCAGGGGGAAAATTGCCGGGTTACCGACATAGCCTCCGTCCCAGTAATGTTCGCCGTTGATCTCTACCGCCTGGAACAGCGTTGGAAGACAGGCCGAAGCAAGGACAGCCTCTACACACAGTTCCGGGCCAGAGAAGATTCTTATTTTGCCGGTCTCAACATTAGTTGCGCATAAATACAGATGTATCGGGCAATGTCTGCGCAGCGCGACGAAATCGACGTGTTGGTCCAGTATCATGCGCAGCGGATTCATGTTGTGGGGATTGAACTGGTACGGAGACAGGACGCGAAGAACGATGTCCGCCAGTAGGTACATGGGCGAGTGGTCCAGTCCGAACGTGTGGTTACCTTTTAACCACGGTATCTTGCCGAAGGGATTGAAGCTCTCCGCCGATTGTGCAACGGCGCGCCAGAAGTCGTGGAGCGCCTGGCGCGCGTCTTCGGAATCACCCGTTAGTAGACCGTGGGCCAGCACGGCGGCATTCATCGCGCCTGCACTGGTGGCGCTGACGCCTTCAATTGAAAGCCGGCGGTCCTCCAGCAGGCGGTCGAGCACGCCCCAGGTGAAAGCTCCGTGCATCCCACCGCCTTGCAGTGCGAGTGCGATCGTCTTCTGCGCGATCGGCCGCTTTCTGTTTGTCGTCGCCATCGAAAACCTCCTCAATGCCGGGTCAAGCCACGCCCCCGATTACCTACCCGTCCCGCCCGTTCTCGCACGCCTATGATCAGTTGGCGCCATGCCAGCCTGGCCTGGTTCTGAATATAAAGGCCTGTCACGTCTATGCACACACCCTGTGAAGACATTCGGGTGAAGCCAAGGTATCCAAAAAAATATTACGTTGCGTCGCTGCGACGCACAATGTCATGTCTCCACCGCCCTTGTCTTTAAGGCGGACATATCGATTGACCAACTCGAAAGTGGTGGCCATGAGACCGTGGATGATGAGCGGCTCTGCGTACCACGTCGACAGTCCAAACCTCGCGCGGCTAAAATGGCCTTCCGCCGAGAAGCCGAGCGTGTCCCGTTTCGTCAGTGGATCGGGCGCGAAGCCGTTGAACGTCACGTCAAGCGTGACCGGTTGAGTGGTGCCGCGGATCGTCAGATCGCCGGTCAACGTGCCGCGGGCGTCTCCTGTACGTTCGAAACGCGTGCTGACGAACCGAATCTGCGGGTAGCGCACCACGTCGAACATATCAGCGCCTTTGACGAGCTTGTCGAGGAGCGGCACGTCGGTATCCACGCTGGCGGCATCGATGGTCGCTGCGACTGAACTCCTGTCGAGCCCGCCTCCGTCCCAGTCGAGCTTTGCGGTCGCACGATCGAGGCGTGTCGTGAAGCGCGAATACTTGAAGTGATCGACATCGAATGTAATGCTCCAGTGGTGCGGATCAAGTTCGTACTGACCTGGCGGCACTCGCGTTTCAGACTGGCTGACGGTATGCGTCACCACCTGGAGTGGCGTGCATGAAGCGACTATCGCGAGCACCGAAATCCACAACGCGCGCGCGACAATTGCATGAACGGAATGCTTCTTCATCGCTTTCATCCCAGTGCTTGACCAGCGTGACAGGAGCGCAGGCGACGCGACCAACACTGGATCCAGTCAGGGTGCCGTTGATGGCCCGCCAGCGCGCATTCGAATCAGCCACGTGACATGCCTGGATTCGATGGCGATCAGACTTCCGATTCAATGCAGCCAGCTATCTGCAGTACATCATGCGCCAACCCGGCTCGTCTCGACCCTCAATTCTTCGGCGGCGGCACGACATAAGTCCTCACTCCGGCCAGTGGCGATCCGTATCCACCAGACTGCGCATTGTTCGGCAAACCATTGGAGAGTTGCGCCCGCGGATCCGTCGGATTCAGATTCAGCTCTCCCGCCTGCCGATCACCGTGGGTGGGATACTCGCTCCCGCGTGCAGCCTGCGGCATCAACCGGGTGCTGTTTTCAGGAGCGTTGATATCGTCATATGGGCTGAGACCTTGCGCCGTGACGCTGCCCGCGGCGATACACGCTACCGCTAGCAGGATTCCTCTCAATGCCATCGGTGTTCGCGACACGCTCACTCTCTCGAAAATGTTTTTCATGTCAAATTCCTTAAGGTGCCGAAAGCACGAGACCTGCTATCGACCTTGTTCTTCATAAAGACGCTCTATACAACAAGGCGGCCGATCCAGTTTCCTCATTCCCAGCGTCGGTTCGCTGCCTGCTTCTTCATGCGCGCAACATCCGGTACCCCTGAGTGGTTGCGATGATGCACCTGTTTCATGCGTGAAACCTGCTCCGTGAAGATCGGTTTAACGTCTGGGTAGGAGGTTTCGGTGGCATTGTTCGGACCGTTCGGCCGTGCCTCGATCAGTTCATCAAGAAACCTCCGCGCGGGTCTTGACCTGCGCAAATGCACCTGTCGAATCGAGAACCGCCAGAGAAAAGGACGATCACTGCAAATTCCTTCATTGCAGACCTCAGACCGTTTTTCGATATGCAATGAGTAGACTCTGTTTCGTCGCCGGATATTCCCGCAGTCTGTGAAAAAATGGAAATTTTCACGACCAAAACACCTAAAAAGAGATCGATTGCGGTGTGAATAGACGAGCTGTGGTCCCGTTGACCGGGTCATCCGGCCACATCCTCAGGCCGGATGAGCGATACCCGCAGGGCGGGTCCGGACGTCATCGGCGGTGTTGTGCGTGGCATAGTGAAGCGGATAACAATTCTCAGGTATGCGAAATTATCAGGATTTCCTTTGGAGAATTTTGAGCCGCTCAATGAAGAAGCTCGCCGCATCGGCGACGCTCTGCCAGCTGGCCAGTGTCCCACCAAAGTAGCGCGACGTTCGTGTTGCGGCCGATCCGGGCATGGCGATGGACGTAGGGGGCGATCGTTGGACGACTGCACGGTTGGGCGTGCCACTGTGTCCTCTTATCGTTGATGTCAAAGATACCTTTTTGTCCGGCGAAAGAGAGTAGGGAATAAGGATGCCGGTTCAGTGGTTTACCCGTGCAGAGCGTCGTACGTTGGAGTCAAGATGACTGTGGACATCACGCGCTCGAAAACCAAGGAGTAGCATCATGAAATCGAATTCGCTTAATCGGCTTGTTGGTCAACCCGCGCGTGGTTCGCTCATTGTGAGTGCGGTGCTGATGGCAACGTCAGCCTGTGTGCACGCGCAAACGTCGGTGGAGCCCGGCACGCACCAGGTCACCCGTGCCGAAGTGCGGCAAGAACTCAAGGAGTTGGCGGCGGTCGGATATCGCCCTGTGCCCAATGACCTCTACTATCCAGATGACATTCAGGCGGCGGAACAAAGACTGGCGGCCAAACATCAAACGGGACAGGATGCGCTGACGGGCGGAAACCCGATAGCGCAGACGAAGCGCGCGCCATGAATGCGACGGATGGGGCGTACAGGTCGCACTCGGTTTCTCGAAGCCGGGCAGGGTCGATTTGAGGGGCGCCCGTCGATAGTTACGAACAACGCTTTCGGCTTGACGAGGAGCGCAGGCAAAAAGGTACAGGTCTCGCGTTGCTCAGCAAGTGACAACCGGACTTTCGTGCTGTTGGTAAAAAACGCCATGACGCAAGACGTCTGGCAAGGAGGCGACGACAGTGAGCGGCATCGGAGGCGCACCATTTGATCAGCGAAGTGCTGATGGTCCATGGCGAGGCTCAAGAGTAATGGATGTGTGTGAGGATGGGCGATCGGAAACCCACCACCGGCTCCTCCTGTTCGCGGGCTGGCCGGTGGTGGGTTCGGCCCGGGTACTGATTCGTAAGCCGGCATTCATTAAAGCTTGACTAACATTGACCCATTCGCGAATCCCGGCTCCGGCCGACGGGAACTGCGCGGCCCGCTAAGGACAGGTTTGCTCGGCACGCGTGCGCACGCGCCGGGCAACTGGCGAAAATGAAAGCGCTTCGTCACCCTTTTTGCGATGCGCCCCTGTCTGCGATCGCCAGCCATCTGCCATGCACATTTGTCGCCCTTGATACCAGAAATGAAGAGAACTGCCATTCAGGAGCCGAAGAACGGCTGGCAGTAGCTGACTGGACCTACGCATTCATTGCTGCCGGCTTGGGGTAGGGACGTGCATCCCGCAGCCATCAGTTCCGCGAAGGCGGCGGGGAGCCAGACTGCGCGGCGGATGCGCGACGAAGCCTTCCTGCCTACGGGCTGGCTGCGCAAACCTGGAATGCCGTTCGCCGCCTTGTGGTCGCAGGTTGCGCCAGCGCTGTATGCGCCGGGGATCGGGCTTTCGCGAAGATCAAACTGGTTCATTTTCGCGTCTCCTGTCTTCAATTGGAGCGGGGGGCGGGCCTGCAGGTCTTTGCACTTTCAGGCGCGGCCTCGCATGGACCTGAGCATGTCTAATCGACGTGCACAATTGGTTAGCTATGTAGACGCTGTTTCGTCGCTGGATATTCCCGCACCTTCAATAAAACACATTTGGCCGACAGCAAAATCAGTTCGCAGGCGGCTCGTCAGCATCAGGCGGCCGATCGGTATTGGTCACCGATTCTGATCACGTCGCGGTTACGTGCGTGGCAATGCGATCCTGGTGCGCGGCCACCGCAGCTAACCAGGACGCGAACCGGGTGCGCCGACACCACGACCACACTCGAAATGTGCAGCGGGCTGGAATAAAACGGATGACCCGACAGTCTATGCATTGAATCCAGTCCGGAGGCCCGTCGGATAATCTGGCGGTGAACCTTAGTCGAGAGAGCACTATGTCGTTTGATCTTCCATCCGATCCGTCGCGCCGCGGCGCATTGAAATGTCTTGCCTTCGGTGGCTTAGGCACCGTGTTTGTCCTGGCCGGCGGTATTCTCACGCCGGTGGAATTAGCCCTCGCCGCCACAGCGAAGGATTCGTCAGTTGCCTCGGGTGTTCCCCTGTTCCTTCAGATCAGCGATTCTCATATAGGCTTCAACAAGGAAGCCAATCCGGATGTCGCCGGTACGCTCAAGCAGACGATTGATTTTGTCAACGCCATGCCGGTCAAGCCGGCGCTGACGATTCACACAGGTGACATTACCCATCTTTCCAAACCGGCAGAGTTCGACCTCGCGGCCCAATTGTTGTCGGGGCTGAATATCACCGAGCTGCATACCGTGCCCGGCGAACATGATGTGACAGACGGGCCAGGGACGGAATACTTCAACCGTTTCGGTCAAGCCTCGGACAATAAAGGTTATTACAGCTTCGACCACAACGGCGTGCACTTCATCGGGCTCGTCAACGTCATGCATTTCAAGCCGAACGGGTTGGGAGGCCTGGGCGACGACCAGCTCGCCTGGCTGGAAAATGATCTGAAGGGGCGCTCGTCCAGCACGCCGATCGTCGTCTTTGCGCACATGCCGATGTGGACGATTTACGAACCGTGGGGGTGGGGCACCGGCGATGCTGGCCAGGCGATGAGCTATCTGAAGCGCTTTGGTTCGGTCACCGTCCTGAACGGGCATATCCATCAGATCGTGTCGAAGGTGGAGGGCAACATCACCTTCCATACGGCGCGCTCGACGGCGTATCCGCAACCGACGGCCGGCAACGGCCCAGGACCCATGCCGCTGACGGTGTCGAGCGATCAGCTTCCGGGGATGCTTGGCGTGACCAGCATCAAGATCGCGCACCACCCGCTGAAGGCGACACTTACCGACACTACACTCGCCTGAATTGCCACACCGTGCTATCGACCAGGAACCCTATCATGCCAATCACTACCCTTCGCCGCGCCATGGCGGTCTCCGCCGGAGTCGCGATTTTCATGGCTGCATCGGCTGATTTCTCCGCCGTGCAAGCGCAGGAGTCTAATGTCGTCGTTATAAAGAATTTTATGTTCTCGCCGATGTCCCTGACGGTCAAGGCTGGTTCGACCGTGACCTGGAAAAATCTCGATGGCGAACCGCATGCGGTCGTCAACGATGCCGGCCTGTTCCACTCCGGCGCGCTCGATCAGAACGACACCTTTCAGTTCAAGTTCGATAGACCCGGTGTCTACAAGGTATTCTGCGGCATTCACCCGTATATGAAAGAGACGATTGCTGTCAAGTAGGTGCACTCTCTCTCCCGGAATTCATGCCGCCAGAGGTTGAGTAACTGTCCGGAAGGAGGCGCGAGGGGGGCTCTGTGCTGCGCATTATCAATGCTGGTGCGCAGCACGGATTATCACGTTCCGAACTGCGACGCTGCGCCGACTCAAGGTATCGGCGTTGTCGGTCCGGTCTGGACTACCCCTGCTACCGCATTTCTTTCCGCTTGATGTTGCGCAGCCGCAAGCTGTGTGGAACCCCGCATGTCCACGAACATGAACGCCGCGAATCGCTCTTGCGGCATGACGTCCCGCTGACGCCGTTGCAGGAAGACCGTGGATGCGGCCGGCGGCACCGGTGGCCACACAGAGAGATCATGGATCGGCCGCAACTGGCACGCAAGACGCACTGTCTGCGAGTCAGCTCCCAGTCGCTCCAGGACACGCCGCTCCGCCTCGGCTGGCGTGGGCAGCGGCACATCGCTGAGCACGCGTACCCTACACAATGTGCATCGGGCACGGCCACCGCACGTGCTGGCATGGGGAACTCCGGCCATCCGGCTGGCTTCCAGCACCGAAAACCCGAGCGGCGCGAATACCTTGCGCCCGTCTGGATATAAGATGCAGAGTCGTCCGTGCCGGCGCTCACGGACCGTGCGCAGCAGCCGCGCTCCGAGTACCAACAGCAGCGCGCCACCATCGAAGAGCAAAAAGTCGTTGCGCAGATCGGCGAGCCAGAGATTTTGCAATCCCGTCCCGACGACCGTCGGCCGAGTCGCCGCGGCGCGCCAGACGGGATCCTGGGCAAGCGTGATCACTTCCCGTCCGCCTTGCAGGAAGCCCAGCAGAGCGAGCACGGGGAGCAGCACGGCGACGCTCAGCAGCACGCTGCGCCACGCCCCAAACCATGGCTTCAACCGCAACCAGAACCAGACGCCACAACAGCCATGCGACCAGGCGACCACCAACAGCATCAGTTGCGCCCGGCCGAAGAATGGCGAAGCGATCCAGAACGAGTACAACAACTGCGCGTAACCCTTGTTCAGGCCGAAGGCGGCAAATGCGACCCGCGTATTGGCGAGATGATTGGCTAGCAGCGGCGGAATGCACAAACCGAGGACGAGCTGCGCCGCCTCCCCCCGATTCCAATGCACCGAGCGCCGCTCGTACAGAGCCCACAGACCGAGGAAGAAATGCGTCACGAGCGCGCTGTATAGCGCGCCTGTTCCAAGCCATCCCTGCCAGATAAATTCTGTACAAGCAGACCACGCTCCAGCCATGCGAGCGAGACATTCCCCAGCGAGTGATTCAGGAGGTGTGCCCCTACATAGGTGAATAGCACCAGTCCGGTGGTCAGCCGAACCGATCGCACTCCCGCCGGCCGCCATCTTTGAAAACTGGGAAAGCGCAACATGCTCTGCTCTCCACCCTCTCGATCAGGGGCAATTTGTTGGGAGACCGACCGGAGGCGTTCGGTTCGAGGTCGTTGCAATGCGTGTTTAGTCATGCATCCATCGTCTTGCCGCCAAGGTCGTGGAGCTTTTTGAGAAACGCCAGCTCGCACCTGGTTTGCTTGCTTGCGACGCCAAGCTGGGCGACCACGCGCCTCGACACATTACTGTGGAGCTGGCTCTTTCGAAGCGTGCCTTCAGGAATATTACTATTGTCGCTCAAGCGACTAACAAAACTGAGCGCACGCGACTCACGCATCAGCGAAGAGTTGAACGACATCTAGTTTATACGGTTCAGGATTTCCGTCGAGGATCGCGCCGATCCACGGCGCTAGATCGGATTGAGGTACGCGATCAGCAGTATTTCATGCACTGAAAAGCATTCTCCATCGCGCGTCCAGCCAGTTGTCTCTTCTTCGCTGGCGATTGCGTTGTCCTTGCGTTTTCCGTACACCAAGTGACGGCAGCAGATTGATGCACTGGCGCGGGTTCCCGGCCGCTTCGGCAGCGAACAGCAAGTGTTGAGCATCCAGGGATTGAAGCAAGGCAGACCGCCTGGACCCGCATCAATCAAAGTCTCACTAACAGTGACGTGCTGTGGGGGAACAATGGGACTGGATTTACCCCCGCTATCGCCCACGCGCAACAGCTCCAGAGCTGCCGGAGGTGTCCTGCCTGCCATACAGTGGGCATCGTTGAATGGTTTACGCAGATAGCCTGCAGCGCCTGCCGTAAGAGCCTTCTCGCGAACGGCGGGATCGTCGTGCGCGGTGATGAAGATAACGGGCACGCGAGTCGGGGCAAGGCGGCTCTGTAGCTCCAGCCCGTTGATCCCCGGCATCTGAAAGTCCAGGATCACGCACGCGGGCCGATACGAAGCTGTCGACGAAAGCGTGCCTGGAAATTCCTCGCCACTGGAAAACGTCTCTGCCTTTATCCCGACTGAACGCAGCAAACGCTTGATGGCGCGGTAAACCGATTCGTCATCGTCGACCACAGCGACGATCTGATTGAGATTGACCATATGAAGACGCGATCGCGCCCGGTGAGCAGACCCTATGTAGCTTGAGCCTAACAGGGGATCGGATGATGTGCCATAGGGCTTTGGTCTGGTAGCAGCGCCGCACAGGGCTGAGTCCATTAACTGATTCAAGAGATGGAGTTCGCCAGGAACTGATCCGGGCGCAGCAGGATTCGCGATCAATGGGGAGGGGTAGGTCCGCGTTTTCAGGTTGCGGGCCGCGCGATGTACAGTCGGACTGGCTGATCGATTGCGTGTGCGAACTCGGGATTTGTGGTGACTTGACCGAAGTGCCCCGTCGATACGCATCTGCTATCAAAGGCATCTAAATAGTCAATTTACGTATGCGATTCCGATAGTCTATTGTTGGTTGACGAGTGACGATCCTGATGTCCGGCCGCTGGCTACCGACCGACATGCGCAATCAAGCACGAAGCCTGCGCGCTGCGTCCGTGATTCGGTCGATGAGGTGGTGCCATGATCAAAATTGTCGGGAAAGTGCTCACTGCTTATGAGCAGGACGGTCAACTGGTTGTACGTGCACTGGAGCGCTCAGAGTATCCTCCCGAACTAAAGGAAAGACTGCGCTCCCCCAGATTTGGCAACTGCAGTGTGTGGTGCGCACTCGATCCGACAACGTTTGAAAATATAGACCAGGGCTGTGAACCAGGAGATTGCACCGACGAATGTGTGCTGGTTACTGGCTTCATTGGAAACAGGCAATACTGGTCGTGCAGTTGCGTTGCCGCATCCTTTAGTCCAGGTAGGAACGTCGTCCCCCTACGAAGGGCACCACCCAAGTGCTCCATGAAATAGCTGGAATTTTTATTTGCAATAGGCCCACTGACGCGGACCATCCTGGTCCAATGCACGCAACGACGTCCGTCATCGGGCGAACACCATGCGCGTCGAGTGACAGCAGGTAGTACACCAAAAAGAGCCCACCATGTGATTTCCCGACGACCCAGCCGGCACGGCATCGGCGATACGCCGTAGAAGCCAGGCGCCGTGGAAGAAGAGATAGTGGGTACATCCCCCAAGGAGATAACGCATGTCAAACGAAGCAAAGTGCCCGTTCAACCATGCCGCCGGCGGTGGCACGACGAACCGTGACTGGTGGCCGAAGCAACTGCGGCTGGACCTGCTTAGCCAGCACTCCAGTAAGTCGGACCCGCTGGACAACGGCTTCAACTACGCCGAGGCGTTCAGGAGCCTCGATCTGGCCGCGGTGAAGAAGGACCTTGCGGCGCTGATGACCGACTCGCAGGATTGGTGGCCGGCAGACTTCGGCCACTATGGTCCGTTCTTCATCCGCATGGCCTGGCACAGTGCCGGCACGTACCGCATCGGCGACGGTCGCGGTGGCGCCGGGCGCGGCCAGCAGCGTTTCGCGCCGCTCAACAGCTGGCCGGACAACGTCAGCCTCGATAAAGCTCGCCGCCTGCTGTGGCCGATCAAGCAAAAGTACGGCCAGAAAATTTCCTGGGCCGATTTGCTGATCCTTACCGGCAACGTCGCGCTCGAGACCATGGGTTTCAAGACCTTCGGCTTCGGTGGCGGTCGCGCCGACACCTGGGAGCCGGACCTGGACGTCTACTGGGGCAACGAAAAGACCTGGCTGGGCGGGGACGTCCGTTATGGCAAGGGTGTCGCCAGCAGTAACGACGAGGGCGTGATCGTGGCCGATCCAGAACTGCACGGCGGCGAAGTCAGCCGCGACGACAACGGACGCAGCCTGGAAAACCCGCTGGGCGCCGTGCAGATGGGCCTGATCTATGTCAACCCGGAAGGTCCCGACGGTAATCCTGACCCGCTTGCCGCGGCACATGACATCCGTGAAACCTTCGCTCGCATGGCGATGAACGACGAGGAAACGGTCGCGCTGATCGCCGGTGGCCACAGCTTTGGCAAGACGCACGGCGCCGGTCCTGCCGACAATGTGGGGCCGGTACCCGAGGCCGCCGACCTCGAGAACCAGGGGCTGGGCTGGAAGAGCAGCTTCGGCACAGGCAAGGGCGCCGACACGATCTCCAGCGGACTCGAAGTCACGTGGACCACCACGCCGACGAAGTGGGGCAACGGCTTCTTCGAGAACCTGTTCAAGTACGAATGGGAACTGACCAAGAGCCCCGCCGGCGCCAACCAGTGGGTCGCCAAGGATGTCGGCGAAACGATTCCGCACGCTTACGATCCCGCGAAGAAGCAGCGGCCGACGATGCTCACCACCGACCTCTCGCTGCGCTTCGACCCCGTCTACGAGAAAATTTCGCGGCGCTTTCTGGCGAATCCCGACCAACTCGCCGACGCCTTCGCCCGTGCATGGTTCAAGCTCACTCACCGCGACATGGGACCGCGCGCCCGCTATCTTGGACCGGAAGTGCCCGCTGAAGAACTGATCTGGCAGGACCCCATTCCGGCGGTCGGCCACGCGCTGGTCAACGAGCAGGACGTCGCCTCGCTCAAGCAGAAGATTCTGGCGTCAGGGCTGCCCGTTTCGCAGCTGGTGTCGACGGCCTGGGCGTCGGCATCCACCTTCCGCGGCTCGGACAAGCGCGGCGGCGCTAACGGAGCACGCATTCGCCTCGCTCCGCAAAAAAACTGGGCGGTCAACCAGCCCGATCAACTGGCGAAGGTACTGAAGGTCCTCGAAGGGATCCAGAGCGAGTTCAACGGCGCACAGTCCGCCGGCAAGAAAATATCGCTGGCCGACCTGATCGTGCTGGCCGGTAGTGCCGGCATCGAGCAGGCCGCAAAAAGCGCAGGCCTTCAGGTGACCGTGCCGTTTGCGCCGGGACGCGCGGACGCGTCGCAGCAACAGACCGACGTGGAATCCGCCGGAGCGCTTGAACCCGTCGCAGATGGTTTCCGCAACTATCTGAAGGGCAAGTACAGTGTCCCGGCTGAGGCATTGCTGATCGACAAGGCGCAATTGCTGACCCTGACCGCACCCGAGATGACGGTGCTCATCGGCGGCTTGCGCGCCCTGAAGGTCCAGAGCGGGCAGGATTCGCATGGTGTCTTCACCAAGCGGCCGGAAACGCTGACCAACGACTTTTTCATCAACCTGCTCGACATGGGTACGGAATGGAAACCGGTCTCCCGGGACGTGTTCGAGGGGCGCGACCGCAAAACCGGCGAATTGAAGTGGACCGGTAGCCGCGTCGATCTGGTGTTCGGTTCGCACGCTCAGTTGCGGGCGCTGTCCGAAGTCTATGCAAGCGAGGACGGGCAGGAGAAATTCGTTCGCGACTTTGTCGCTGCGTGGGTCAAGGTGATGAACCTCGACCGGTTCGACCTCGCCTGAGCGGGCATCAAGATCTATGGCGCTGCGCGGCCGTACCGAACGAATGCAGCAACTGCAAAACGCCGGCGGCCATCCGATAAAGATCGATTTGGCGGTCCCCCTCTCAATCGAAGCGTCCGTGTCGTCGATCATCGTCGAAAACGGGGGAGTGGACATTCTGGTGAACGCCGCCGGGGCGGCACTCTATGGTTCAGTTGAGGAAACTCCAATGGCCGAGGCTCGGAGACTATTCGAAGTCAACGGTTGCACGTGATGCACTCGAAAGCACTTCTGGCTGCCTCGCGACGCAGACGCAACACACACGCTCAGGACGTTTGAAAACGGCCGTTCGACGACACGTGATTGTGTTGCCGTCAACGTGGCACGCAGATCAAAGGTCCTCCATGATCCTTGACACACGTAATCCTTAGTAGGATCATGCGATATAGAATAAATTGATTGCGATTTAACCTGTCGGACTCCCGGCCCGCCCGCCCGCCTGGCTGGCTGGCCCGTGTTGACGCTTTCGTTTCTATCGTTCCGCAACAAGGAGAAGAGGTAATGGGAAATCACAAGCTCCGGCTGTCTATTGCGGTTGGCAACTATGACCGTATGCGGCCGCTCGTCGATGGGGATGTTCAGATCGACGGCATAGATCCGGTCTTCATGCTGCAGGAACCTGAGGAGATCTTCTTTCGCGCGTTTCGGCATGCCGACTACGACATCTGCGAACTGTCGCTCAGCAGCTATTCTGTCAAGGTGGCTGCGGGCACGTCGCCCTATATTGCCGTGCCGGTTTTTCCGTCGAGGGCGTTCCGGCATACTGCGATCTACGTACGAGCGGACCGGCGAATCAACAAGCCTGAAGACCTGAAGGGCAAGCGCATTGGGGTTCCCGAGTACCAGCTCACCGCCAATGTCTGGGTCCGGCTCTTTCTCGAGGAAGAGTATGGGGTAAAAGCATCCGATGTGACCTGGGTGCGTGGTGGCTACGAAGATCCAGCCCGCGTCGAGAAGATCTCGCTGAACCTGCCTGACGACATCAAGCTGGAAGACGCCCCCGAAGGCGAAACCATCTCCAGGCTTCTGGCGGCGGGGGAGATCGACGCCGTCATCGGTCCGCGGGCGCCATCCTGCTTTGACCAGGGCCATCCGCAGGTTCGGTATCTCTTCGCCGATCCACACAAGACTGCGGCCGATTGGTATGCGCGCACAAAGCTGTTTCCGATCATGCACACGCTCGGTGTCAGAAAGACGCTCGCCGATCAGCATCCGTGGCTGCCGGGTGCACTCGTCAAGGCATTCGAGAGGTCGAAGGCCATCGCGCTCGAGCGGCTGAGCGAGACCGGTGCGACCAAAGTGACTTTGCCATTCGTCGAAGACCAGCTGCGGGCGGCGCGCAAGCTGATGGGCTTCGATTTCTGGCCGTACGGCTTTGCGGA
The DNA here is from genome assembly GCF_046535245.1 of Paraburkholderia sp. SIMBA_030. NCBI lineage: Bacteria > Pseudomonadati > Pseudomonadota > Betaproteobacteria > Burkholderiales > Burkholderiaceae > Paraburkholderia > Paraburkholderia sp. SIMBA_030. The sequence continues at coordinate 358,993 of NZ_JAWRXB010000004.1, read as the reverse complement.
AAACGAGCACACTATCGACCGCTTCCTTGCTCGGCATTATGCCGAGGGCTTGTCCAGCCGTCGGCTTCAGGCGCGTGAGTTGTTCCATCCCGCGAGCCTCGAAAGCTTCAAGATCTGATTCCTGCGTCGAGCCTTGTCCGGGGTGACGCGTCGAAGCCGGGTGCGGGCCCCGAAACACCAGATTCCGGCTGCTGGCAAACCGATCGTCGCGAATGTTGCATGTCCGCGAACGAACAGGCGGACATGCAAACATGATTCAAGATTCCCGCGCCGATATATTTGTTTGACGGCGCAAATAGGGCTCTCACGCGATGGGATTGGGACAGGCGTTCTGCAAGTGCGAAGGGTTACCTGTTGTAGAGGTTGTATGCGGAGGATTCCTTGTCGAAATCCTCATCGATACAGCGCAATCCGATTGTCGCGCTCGACGCCGCGTTCGAGTCCATGTGGGTCGACACCAATTCTTCCAGCGAGTCCGGCCAGTGTCCGGCCACCAAAAAGGTAACCAGCCTTCTCATAGCGCCAGAGCGAGCTACCGGGCCGATCGGCATAGTAGTCCGCGTGGGTCGACCGCGCCCCCTTTCAGTTCGGAATGACCCAACAGATAGGCGAGGGCGACACGGTCCTCGCGGATTAGAGACCTGATTTCAACAGAGTAGTGTGCCGAGGTTGACGCTCCCAGTGCGGTCTCTTGTAGCGAGGACCTTTTCCGATCCGTTCTTTCTCACCCGCAACTCGATACGCGAGGACGGCGCAATCAGCCCAGAGAATCGGAAGTCGCCGAAATGGTCAGTCCTGGTTGTGCGTTCGCTTCCATCAGAGGAGTCACGCAGGACAACTTCGGCATCCTCCAGATTGCGCAGTTGACCGCCACCCAGGTCTTCGCAGACGTTGCCTGCCACCAAATGGCTGAGCGCATCGTCCAGATTCTTGTAGAAGACGCGCGGCTTGGTGCCGAACTCGGGGCGAATGACTGACAGGTGCTCTTTCTCGACCATTTCCGCCAATTGGCCGTCCGCGACATTCAACGCGCGGATCGCCTTGGTGGGGCAGGCTTGCGCACAGCGTGGCTCTTTCCAGCCGGCGTCGAGCAGGTGAGCGTCGAAGTTCCAGTTCTGCGGCACCTGTTCCTGTTCATTCCATTCAATCACGCCGTAAGGACATGTGCCGACCAGATCGCGCCGGCCATGCGACTTGACCGGGTCGATCACGACAATACCATCTGGGCGCTTGTAGATCGCGCCGTCCGGGGCCGCTTTGACGCAGGGTGCGTTGTCACAGTGATTACAGGTCTTCGGGATATAGGTGACGTCGACGAGCGAGCCCTCTCCGCGAACGTGACGCTCGATCCGGATCGTTTCGAGACCTTCCGGCGGCTGGGGTGCGGAATAACCTGGAAAGGCATTGCCGGCGTACTCGTCCTTGGTCGCGAGGACGCAGTTTCTGCAATTGATGCAGAGTGAAACGTCAACGACCAGTGCCCAGCCGCTCACGCTGCTTTCTCGAGATTCGAGTCCCATTTTTCCACCTCCACCCAGCAAGTATTAGGCATGATCCCGTCCGCGGTCGGACTCATTTTTCCACCTGGCGTCAGGAGGTTGAGACAGCCTCCGCGATCGATCAGGCCCACTGAAGTCTCGATCAGGTCGAGCTCCGCACACGACTCGTTGCCGCGCGTCACCCCCGCCTTGACGAGCTGCGAAACGTCCACGGCGCAGATGACCGACGCCTGCGCGTTGTAGACACGTACCAGATCGCCACGCTGTATGCCGCGTGTCTCCGCATCCCGGCTACTCATTCGCAGAACCCAATATCGATATCCGCCGATCTCCATCCGATGTTCGTCGATCGTGCTGACGTGACTGTTCTTCCCGTCCGCATGCGTATGGAAGCTGTAGACCGGATGGTTGGTGACGAGCTGCAGTGGAAACGGTTGATTCACCGCACTGGAGCGGTTGATGTATCGGTTGACGGCCGGCCTTGCGGGATCGATCTGCTCGATGCGACGCAGGCTCGACGGCACGAACTCGAACTTGCCCGATTGAGTGGGAAGTCCCTCGCCGAACGCTTTCGAATAGACGCCTGGAAGCGGGTTCGCTTCCGGCAAATCCTTGGGCCGCCCTTCGGCGAACCAGCGCATGTCGACGGGCTGCTTTTCGTTGTCCGAAGGAGGAGGGACGACGTGATAGCCCTTTTGCAGGAACTTCTTCCAGGTGGTTTGCTTCGGCAAGTCCGTCGAGTTGAACATCCGCTCGCACCACGCCAGCTCGGAGCAACCGCCTTCCGAGAACATGCCACCGTATCCAAGCCTGGTCATGATCTCCAGAAAGATCTGATAGTCCGACTTCGATTCGCCGAGGGGCTCGATGCATTTGTGTTGCATGATCACCATGCGGTGATTGAGCTGGCTCTGCGCATGCTGGATGTAGCCGCCGCAATTGGCCCATTCGGATATGTCATCACGTTCGAGCGCGGTGCAGGCAGGCAGAATGACGTCTGCGAACTGGGCCTCGTTCTCCATCCATATCGACTGGTTGACGATGAACTCCAGGGATGAGTGACGATACGCTTCAACGAGCCTGTTCGACCCCGGCGTTGTGCCAAACGAAGACGATCCGTAGCGGTACAGCATGTGAATGCGGGAATGGCCGGGCCTCGGATACGAGTATTGGGCAAATTGTCCTTCGACCGAGAAGCCGTCCCACGCGTAGCCTTCCGATTTGCCTTCCACGATGGCTTCGGCAAGCCGTTGCCGGGGGACGGCCTGCTTCACCGGGTTGATCGTGATGATGTGAGGCATGCGGCAGTAGTTGTTGGCCGCGCTCGCCGTGTTGTTCAGATCGCCTGAGATTCCGCCCTCGGCGTACCCGGGGAAGTAAAAATTGAGATCCTGCGGCGCACCGATCTGCAAGTTGCCGAAGTTGATCCCCGGTTTTCCCCATCCCTGCATCGCCATCATCATGACGACGCTTCGCGCCCATTGAGCGCCCGTCTCGGTGCGGCACGCGCCGCCAAAGCCTGCGCCCAGGCCGCCGGCCGCGAGATAAGTCTTCTTTGACGCCCACAATTTCGCCAGACTGCGCACATCCTTGGCGGGCACGCCGGTTTCCGCTTCCTGCCACTCCGGCGTCTTCGGTACGCCGTCCTCTTTACCGAGGACGTAGGCGCTCCATTCATCAAAACCGGTCGAATTCGATGCCACGTAGTCCTTATCGTAGCTGCCGCTAACCATCCATTCGTACATGATGGCGATCGCGAGCGCCGAGTCGGTGCCGGGTTTGATCGGCAGCCATTTCCCGCCAAGAAACTGAGCGGAATGCGTCAGATAGGGATCGATATGCACGAATTCAATGCCGAGCTGCTTGGCCCATAGCCGGCGCTCGGTGCCTTCGAATCCGCCATAGACACCATTGGTCGATTCGGGATCGCTCGACCAGAACACGATGACCTCGGCATGCTGAAGGCAATCTTCGGTCGTGCCGTAAAAGCTCGGCGTGCCCAGACGCAGGCTGTTGCCGTAGTGATGCATGGCCCCCCAGTACCAGCCTTCCCAACTGATCGGACTCGGTTCGATACGGGTAAAGCCGATCAGGTTGCCGAAGCGCAGCATCGCGCTCAGGTAGTAGTTGATGTTTCCCCACTGGTGGTGCGCGCCCGTGACCATGCCGATGGCTCCGGGGCCGTAATCCTTCTTCATGCGGCGGATTTCTCCGGCGACGATATCGAGCGCTTCGTCCCAACTGATGCGTTCATAGCCCGAGATCCCGCGATTCTGGGGATTGCGTTCGCCATTGGGATCGAAGTCGACGCGCTTCATCGGGTAGAGGAGGCGCTTGTCGGAGTACACGAGCGATTTGAGGGAGAGCGCGTGCGGGCTGACCGTTGCACGCCGTGCCGGCGAAAGCCGGCGGCCTCTTGCGGTGATACTCCAGCTCGGCCCGTCTTCCTCTTCGAGATCGATGGGCGTGGTGCGGACAATTTTGCCGTCCTTGACGAAGACGAACACGGGGCCGCCATTGGTGAGGGTGACGAAACGCGTGGTTCCGTCTTTCATCGGCATGCCCTTGCGCCACGCAGCCGTCTTCATCGTGTTGACGAGTTGGCCGAACCGCACGAGCTTTTCGTCGCTTCCGCCCTGCGTGATCTTGAAGTTCTTGAGCGCATCGATCAGGAACGCATGATCCGTTTTCGGCGCGAGCATCTTGTGCGCGGTCGCGACGTCCATGAAGACGAGTTCCGCGTCGGGCCTGGCGCACACTCCCCAGCGTCCGGACACGCTGCCGTCTTTGAAATGGAGCTGCCTCGCGAGACTGTTGTCTCTGAGCCGTAGCTGGATGATTCCACTTCCTGTGGCGAGATGCGCGCGCACGGCAGGAAACTTGCGGGCCGCCATACGCAGGACGGTCGGCATGAGCCAGAGGATAAGTACAAGGATTTTTCGCTGCATGAGAATGTCATCCCTGAGCAGAACTGTGCTTTGATTGGACGCAACGACTGCCGTTCAGGCACCGATCGAGGTTGTTCCGAATTGCCCTTGATGAGCGAATTTTACGGAGCAGCGCGACGCAGCGGTCGATCACGTTGTATGATCCTAGAACAACGGATCATTTGTAAGGCAATGATACCTTAAAAAATAAACCTATATCGAATGATGTTGTTTGGTATAAATAAAGTCAAGGGTTCCGATGGTGGGGTATGCCCTGACTACCGTTTGTCCGTGGCCCGGAAATTTTCCCGGTTGGCCCATCTGGAAAGGAATCAGGGAATGTCCAAGTCGAATCTCAGCGTCGCCAAGGCAACTTTGGATAGCGAACCGTCAGGCGAGGCAGCCGCGGAGTTGTCCCCCGAACTATTTGATGAGCGTGGCCGAACTGTGCCGTGGATGGCCAGGACGGTGCACCGGCTCTATGATGCACAGGGCCAGAAAATTCTCGACAAGGAAAACCTTGCCATTTCGTATTGGTATTACCTTCGCGTACTGGCCGAGCGCGGCGAGTTGAATCAGCTTGAATTAAGCAAGCGAGTGGGAATAGCCTCGACGACCGCGGTGCCGGCGCTCGACAACCTGGAAAAGCGTGGGCTGGTGCAAAGGATCCGGGATCCTAAGGATCGAAGAAAATATTACGTCAGTCTTAAGGAAGAGGGTAGACGGCTGGTCGACGACATCTTGCCGGAGTTCACGGACATACACTCGGCCTCGCTCGATGGAATTTCCGCGCGGGACATGCGGGTGTTCTGGAAGGTCGCGCACCAGATTGAGCAGAATCTGATCCAGATGTCCAAGGACGATGCGGCCTTGGACTGACGAATACCAGGTCGCCTAGGAGATTCCCTGGTGCTCGTGACTTGACTTGATTTGCTCCACGACACATCATTCTATATAAATCTATCCGTTATGCGATCATCGCGAAGCGATATGCGATGGACGTTATTTGCCGACGTCCGCGAGGCGTAGCAAGAGCCGGCGGAAGCGGTGTTAGAGAACGAAGGAGGTGGACAAATGAGTGGCAAACCGCATGATGCAGGCCCCCCCCTGGTGCAACTCTGGAGCCGTGACGGATTCCAGGGCGCGCTGTCAGTTGTGACCCGGCCAACCTATGCGCCTGATTATCTTTCCGTGCAGGGGTCGCACGCACCGCGGCGAGCCGTCCTCGAGCGCTTGACGCCTGACGATCACGACGACCCTGAGGCTCTTCCGACCACCGTGGCGACTTCCAGGCTCGGCGTCAAACTGCATGTGTCGGGGCGGCGCACACCCATGCCGTACGTGGTGCGCAATGTCGAAGCGGACGAGATTCATTTCATCCAATCCGGCACGGTCAGGTTCGAAACGGACGTGGGCTGTCTCACGGCGACGGAAAGCGACTTCGTCTGCATTCCTAAATCCGTCGCGTATCGATATGAACCGACGGGCGATGCCATGCGAAGCCTCATTGTCGAGAGTCCTGCGGCCCTGAAACTCGCGCCGCCCGCGCCAAGTGGCCTGCTCAACGTTGCGCGGGATCTCAAATATGCCGAGATCGACCCCGCCATGCCGGCCGGCGGTCCAACGCGGCTGGTGCTGAAAACCCTCGACCCCGAGAACACGGTTTTCATGATGCCGCATGATCCGCTTGCGCTCGGCGTGTGCTTGTCGGAGTCCGTCCCGGTGTGGAAGCTGAATCTGGCCAATATCCAGCTTCACGCGTACCTGCCTGAGGGTGGTCCGCCCAGCCAGTTTCTGTCGTCGAGCACGGGCGACGTTCTGATGTTCAACCTCAGCGCGCGTCCCGGCGGGCGGCCGCCGGTTCACATCAACGCCGATTTCGACGAAGTGATCTGCTACGTGCGGGGCCCCGGCGCCTGGGGCGGGTGTACGGAACCCGGCACCCTGACCTGTGTGCCAAAGGGGGTCATCCACCACGGGCCGTCCGAGGACGTTCCTGGGGGCTATCAGGCCTGGTTGCTGGAAACACGCGCGACGCTGCGTTGGACACCGAAGGCCCTTGCCGCTTCGGAGTTGATGGAGACTGGCCAATACCGGCCGCACCCCAGTGTGGGCAATTGACCGGCGTGACGCTAGGCGTATTTCGAGGATGCAATGAAAAAACGTTTTCGAGTAGGAATCTTGGGAGTGAGCGCGCAGCGCGGTTGGGGCACCGCAGCGCATATTCCCGCGTTGCGCGCGTTGTCCGACGTATTCGAGACCGCCGGCGTGGCAAACACGAGTCTCGCGAGCGCACAGGCGGCCGCTGCTGCCTTTGGCATTCCGCGCGCGTTCGAGAACGTGGCAGAGCTCGTGGCCTCCCCGGATATCGACGTCGTGGCCGTCACGGTCAAGGTTCCGCACCATCGTGAGGTGGTCGCCGCGGCTTTGGCGGCGGGCAAGCATGTCTACTGTGAGTGGCCGCTCGGCAATGGCCTTGCAGAAGCGATCGAACTCGCAGACCTCGCCAGGGCGAGCCACGCACGGGCAGTGGTGGGCACCCAGGCCACCGCGTCGCCCGAAGTCGAACTCGTGCGCAAGCTCGTGGCTGACGGATACGTGGGCGAGGTGTTGTCGTCGACCTACCTTGGCTGCGGTCCTACCTGGGGCGACGAAGTCACGCGCGGTGACTCGTACGCGATGGATGCGGCCAACGGCGCAACCTTGCTGAGGATCATCGGCGGGCATGCACTTGCTGCCGTGCAAAGTGTGCTCGGCCCCGTCGACGAGGTGGAGGGTGTGGTGTCGCAACGCCGCAAAACCGTGCGCATCGTCGAGACGGGCGACACGATCCCGATGCGAACACACGATCATGTGATGGTTAATGCCGTTCTGAAATCGGGCGCACCGTTGTCGCTGGAGCTTCGCGGCGGCCTGCCGCGTGGCACGCAGCTGTTATGGGAGATCAACGGAACGCTGGGCGATCTGCGCATTACCGCTGCGCATGACCACTATCCCGTCATTAATATCGCGCCATTGCGCGTGGAGGCGGGCCGCAAGGGCGAGCAGGGGTATCGCGACGTCGAGGCAGCGAAATCCGACTTCATGGATGCGGTCATTGCGCGCAATGTGGCGGCCATCTATCGTCAGATGGCCGACGACCTGATTCATAGGACCAGCACTGCCCCTGATTTCGATGACGCCGTGGCCCTTCACAAGGTGATTGATGCCATCGAGAGATCGGATCAGACCCGCAAGCGGGTACGAATCGACTGATCTGTTGAGATCTGCGATCGGGTCCATTGATACGCCGATCGCCGACTATCGTGTTGCCAGAGGCAACAACACATCTCAACTTCGATCCTCAACCACACCGATCTGCTCGACGAACCCGCCAGTAACACTGCTGACGGGTCGTCTGTCTTTGCATTGCACCACACTCACTTATGACATCCGCGGGCCATGCGGTATGGCTAGGGAGATTCCCTAGGGTTCTTGACTTTGGTCGTTCTAAAACACATCATTCGATATAAATCAATCGTGCATGGAATCATTGTATTTAGAATTGATGTGCGCGAGGGTTACGCTGCCCGCATTCCTCTGTTTATGTTCGAGCTATTGCATTCCGCTGTCGAGGCTATTAATCGCATCTTTCGGAAAAAAGACTTTTCGTAATAACTCAGGGCGCAGATCGATAAAAGAACAAGAAATCAGGTGAAAATTCATTTGTAAATAGTTCGTATAACAGATCAATGCAAACGACAGGCGCGTTGTGAAACATGTAAGCCGCTCCGCATGATGCTGACTCTCCTTCGCGCTTCCTGCCAACAAGCCCATGGAAGTATTTGCGCAATACTTGTTCGAGACGAATCATGAATGACCAGAAAACGCTGCTGCAGGTCGATGGTGTCACCAAGATCTTCCCCGGAGTCCGGGCGCTCGACAACGTGACGTTCTCGGTGGTCGAGGGCGAGGTACACGGTCTCGTCGGCGAGAATGGGGCAGGCAAGTCCACGCTGATGGCCGTCGCGTCCGGCGCCCTCGTTCCGGAGCAGGGGCGCGTCGTGATCGACGGTACGGAAACGCGCGGCGACACGGAGGAGGCACGCCGGTTAGGGCTGGCTATCGTACGGCAGGAACCGGCGCTTATGCCCGACCTGACCGTAGCGGAAAACCTCTATCTCGGCGTGCCTGCCGAGCAGCGCCCGTCCTTGATGGAGGTTGCACACTGGGCACGAGGGCTCCTCACGCAATGGAGCGACGATGTTGCGATCGACGCGAACGAGCACGTGGTGAGCCTGGGCCCCGAGCAGAGGTTCATCGTCGAAATCGTCAAGGCGCTTGCTGCAAAGCCCAAGGTTCTGGTTCTCGACGAACCGACCGAACATCTGTTGACGGAAGACGTCGACCGTCTGTTCGAACGTATTCGCAAGATAACGGCTTCGGGTTGTTCGGTCGTTTATATTTCGCACCGGATCCGCGAGGTGCAAAGAATTGCGCATCGCCTGACGGTTCTTCGCGACGGTCAGGGCCAGGGCACCTATGAGGCCGCGGGCCTCAGCGAACAGGAAATCGTCGAACTGATCGTGGGCGGCGCGCTCGACCGCGACTTCCCGGCCAAGGGCAACAACAGCGGCGCAAGCGTCGTTCTCGATGTGACAAAGCTGCGTGGTGCCGGTTTTACCGACATATCGGTTCGGATCAGGAAAGGCGAGATTGTCGGTCTTGCGGGGATCGATGGCAATGGTCAGCGAGAGTTCATGCGGGCTCTCGCGGGACAAACGCGAAGCCGCGGCAGCGTCGTGGTGGCCGGCGTTCCCGCGAAACTTCACAACTCGCAGTCGGCCGGCGGTTCGGGCATCCGTTATCTGCCGGGCGACCGTCACCGCGAGGGCATTTTCGGCGAATTGTCGGTGCGCGAGAATTTTTCGATCCGCAGTCTGCCATTCGATTCCATCAAGGGATGGGTGAGCCAGCGCAGCGAAGCAAGGCGCGCGAGAGACGCCGTGACGCGTTTCGCTGTCAAGACGCCGTCCATCGACACGCCCATTCGTACGCTCTCAGGCGGTAATCAGCAGAAGCTTGTGCTGGCGAGCGTGCTGGCCAGTCATCCCAAGGTGCTGCTGGTCGACGAGCCGACCCAAGGCGTGGACATTGGCGCGCGGATGGAGATCTACAAGGTGCTTCGCGATGCTGCAGCCGCCGGCGCCGCCGTGATCGTCGTTTCGTCGGACGCGCACGAGGTGGCGGGACTCTGTGATCGCGTGCTCATCTTCTCGCGCGGACATGTCGTCAAGGAGTTGGCCGGGAACGCCGTCAGCGAGAACAACATCACGTCTGCCGTCCTGACCGCAACGACTGAGCGGGAGAAGGGCGCTTCCGGGACCTCCGGGCTCTGGAAGTGGGCTGCGGGGGATTGGGCGCCGCTCGTGATGCTTGCCGTCGCGGTCTGTGCGCTCGGCCTGTATGCGGCGCACGTCAATCCGGCCTACCTTTCTGCGCGAAACCTGAGCGGCATGCTGGCGCTCGTGGCGACACTGGCCATCGTCGCATACGGGCAACAGATGCTCATGCTGGTGGGCGGGATCGATCTTTCGGTTGGGCCGCTCATGGGGCTCATCGTCGTCATACAGTCGTTCTTCCTGAATGATGGCGCCTCGTTGGCCCATCAACTCTCGGGATGGGGGATCGTATTGCTCGTCGCTCTTGCCGTCGGACTCGTGAACTGGATGCTGGTCGGCCCGTTCCGGTTGCATCCGATGGTGGCGACACTCGCAACGTACATGGCGCTGCAGGCGGTGTCGCTGCTGCTGCGCCCGGTTCCGGGTGGCCTGATCGCGGATTCCATTGCGGAGACGATCAGTGCGCAGATTGGCGTCATGCCCATTATCGCGATCGTGGCAATCGTGCTTGCCGTCGTGCTCGAAATCGCATTGTTCAAGTCGAGGGCCGGTCTCACGCTGCGCGGCGTGGGCTCCCGCGTCGAAGCGGCCCGCATGTCCGGTGCCCGCCCGCAACTGACGTCGCTCGCCGCGTACATGGGGTGCTCGTTCCTTGCGGGCGTCGCTGCCGTGCCCATGATGGCGCAGGTCGGTACTGGCGACCCCAGCGCCGGTATCAACTACACGCTCGGAAGCGTCGCAGCGGTGGTGATCGGCGGCGCGAGCCTGTTTGGCGGGCGCGGCTCATTTGTCGGGTCACTGCTGGGGGCGCTTCTCATCATTCAGGTGAACGTCGTCACATCGTTCCTCGATATCGGAGACTCGTGGCAGTCCTATCTTCTGGGCGGGATGATCCTCACGTCAGTCGCGCTCTATTCCAAGAGCAGAGAAATGGTGGTGGCGAAATGAGAAACGCAACGCACAATCAGGCGGAAGTTATGTCGGAATTCCTTGAGCCCTCTACGTCGAAATCAAAAGCAAAGTCCGCACGGCTACCCGTGATTGATGAATTCTCATGGATCTGGGTGGGGCTGATCCTGCTCTTCGTCTGCAGTTCCATCGTCGCGCCGGGCACGATGACGCGAGGTTCGATCCTGGCCATGCTTCCGTTCGCCGGCATTCTTGCAATCGTCGCGACGGGCCAAACGCTGGTTATCCAGCAGCGCGGGCTGGACATGTCGGCAATCGGTATGGTTTCGCTCGCGGGCATTGTGATGGCCAGAACGGGCTTCGCGTTCAATTCCATCGTCCTCGCCGTCATTTTTACGGTCTGCATTGGCGCAATCGTCGGAATCATCAACGGTGCCCTCATCTCGAGGGTCGCGATTACGCCGCTGGTGGCGACGCTTGCCGTCAACGCGTTGCTGATTGGCTGCGCGCGCTCGCTGACCGGTAACGTTCCGGTGGACGTTCCGACCGTCATGCAAACCATTTCTCACGCCCAGTTCCTCGGGCTTCCGGCCAACGTCTGGTTCGCCCTCGCGTTCGTGACGAGCGCGTGGGTCATTACCCGCAAGACCACGGTAGGGCGCAGGTTCGTCGCCGTCGGGGTGAACCCGCGCGCGGCCGAAGCCGCAGGCGTTGCCGTGCTGAAGTACAGGATTGGGGCGTACCTCGCCTCCGCCTTCTGCTTTTGCGCGGCGGGCATGCTGCTCGCCGGATTCATCGGAAGCGCGTCGCAGACTTCCGGTAACGACTATCTCCTGCCGGCGATCGCGGCCGTGGTGGTCGGGGGCACGCCGTTCACGGGCGGCAGAGGCAGTGTCGTTGCGAGTGCCGTTGCCGCATTGTTCATGGCGCAACTCGGTCAGCTCGTGCTGGCGCTTGGCGCGGGCCCCGCCGTTCAGCTCCTCGTTCAGGCTTGCGCGATTCTTCTGGCGACAACGGTACGTCATCTTCCGGAAGTTCTGCGGACAATTCGCAAGTCAAGGGGGTAGTCGTTTTGCGGCGCGTCCGCCGTGCCACTGGCGCACGCGTATTGACCAGATCTGAAAATTGTCGGTTTGTAATTAGCAGTGCTATGGTTTGCTTTGTTCGCTTCCGGCCTTGCGCCGGAGGTCGAGTCAGGCGATTGAAAGGCCCTACGGTCTATCTGTGCTAGTCGGCGGCAAGACCGTGGATTGTGTGCGGCGTGGCCCGGAAAGAGGCCTCCGCTTTATCCATGGAGATTATTTTTCGTTCAGGATTACAAAATGAAAAAACTGGCGTTATTTACGGCTTTGACAGTCATCGGGATCTGCAATGCAAACGCACAGAGCTCTGTGACCCTGTATGGGCGCGTTGCGTCTGGCCTCGACTTCGTGACAAATGTGGCGACGAACGGCCAGTCAAAGAACAATTTCCGATTCGGCAGTAATCAGTACGGGTACAGCTGGTTTGGCCTGAAAGGCGATGAAGACCTCGGCGGCGGCGTGCATGCGGTCTTTAAACTCGAAAGCCTGTTTTCGTCCGGAAACGGCCAGATTTTTACTAACGCGCTCTTTATCCGCGATGCCTATGTGGGCCTGGCCCACGAGAAATACGGAAGTATCTGGTTCGGCGAGGCCTTGAGCCTGGCCGACGAAACCGGCTGGTACATTGACCCGCTGGGAGAGCAGGTTGGGACCGGTATTGCCAACTTCGCGTTCGGAAGAGCGTGGGGGCCGCGATCAAACGTGGTCACCTACAATTCACCTAACTGGGGCGGTTTCTCCTTCCGCCTTCAGGATGGTTTCGGCAACCAGGCTGGCAACTTCCGCGGCGGTCGCGAGTTCAGTGCAAGCGCACAATACACGGGCGCCAGCTTCGCGGCGTACGGCGTATATGAAGAACTCCGCGATGCCAACGGGAAATTTTCAGACCTGTACGCCGCGTCCCGGGTATACATGGCCGGTGTCACCTATACGTTGGGCCAGGTCAAGCTCTACACGGGCTATCAGCAACTGGTCTCATCCGGACAGGACACGGTCGCCACTACGTTCAACCCATACGCCGCCACACGCTCCCAGCAGGAGTGGGTCGGCGCCTCGTATCAGGCTACCCCCGCGCTCTCGCTCCAGGCTGGCTGGTATCACGGTAACGTGAATCATGGCGGGGGGACGGGCAATCTCGGTGCCATCGGCACCACCTACAACCTGTCGAAACGGACATTCCTCTACCTGACCGTCGGAGCAATGTTTAACGGCAAGCAGTCCGCGTTCCCGGTTGAAACGACCGACTCTCTCCCGCTGCCGGGCCACAACCAGCAAGGTGGCTACTTCGGCATCATGCATTTCTTCTGAGCGGAATTGACTGATGGCGTCGGGAGCCCATGTCGATGCCTTCAGCGTCCCGAACCCAATCATGAACAAGGAGGCGATTCACGATGTTGGTTACGCAATCACCCACAGCAGCAAATCGAGTTTGTTTCAAAGGTTTATGACGCGATCGATTCGATGGACGAGCAGGGATTCGCGAACTGTTTGACCAAGAACTGCACCTTCATTTTTGCGAATGGCGATCCTGTCATCGGTCGAGCAAATGCTGCTGCGGCTTCACAGAATTTCCTGAGTCAACTTGCGGGCATCAAGCATCACCTCGTCAACGTATGGACGTTTGAGAATGTCATTGTTTCGCAAATATCCGTGACGTACATACGCAAGGATGGGTCGACACTAACGATTCCGGCCGTGACGATCTGGAAGTTGCAGGGCAGGTTGATTGATGAGTGCCGCATCTACCTCGATATTTCTCCGCTGTTCGAGCGTTGATCTACGGGGGCAAAGAAATGAATCGCGATCTTGAAGGGAAGACCATCATCGTTACCGGTGGCGGCTCGGGCATTGGGCGCGCGGCAGCGCTGGCGTCCTTCGTGACGGGAGCCGAGTTGGCGGTTGATGGGGGATTCCTCGCCATTTGATGACGCTGTGCGCTTGATGCGGCCGAACCTGTATTCGCGGGTCTCGGCCGTTTCTCCTTCCGCCGCCCATAGGGGCCGTGCGCAAACCTGTTGTATGATTTCTTTTTGATGAATCAATTTGAACAGCCAGTACCGACCGATGGCTCGATGCCATGCTGAGGAATGAGTGAATGCCTAAATCCAATACGTCTGCAGTCAAAGCAGCCACCACCGCTCCGAAGTTAGTTGAGGCAACAGTGCAGAGACCATCAGATGTATTTGATGATCGCGGCAGAACCGTTCCGTGGATCGCGCGAACGGTACACCGGCTTTACGATGCTCAAGCGCAGAAGCTTCTCGACACGGAAGCTCTTCCCATAGCGTACTGGTACTACCTTCGTGTACTGGCCGAACGCGGCGAGGTCAATCAACTCGAGCTCAGTAAGCGTGTGGGCATCGCGTCGACGACCGCGGTACCCGCGCTCGACTATCTGGAAAAACGCGGCCTGGTGAAAAGGGAGCGCGATCCAAACGACAGGCGAAAGTATTTCGTCAAGCTGCAGGACGAAGGCAAGCGCCTCGTCGACAAAATGCTGCCCGATCTGACCGACATGATTTCGGTGTCACTCGAGGGAATCTCGCAGAGGGACATGCGCGTTTTCTGGAAGGTCATGCATCAGATCGAGGCAAACCTGATTCAGATGGCCAAAGGCGACACGATCGTCGACTGATTGATAGCAAGCGTCAGCGGTGCTGTCAGGTTTGTACGATATTCTGGGCCGGCAAAGAAGCAGCCATGGAAGCAGGGCCGGCCTCTAACTGACCAGGCTTTGCCAGCGCCATTGCGGCCAGGTAACCAAAAGTGACCGCCGGTCCCAGTGTAATGCCCGCGCCAATGTAGTGACCGCCAACAGGCGAGTTCATGTCGTTGCCGCATGCAAAGATGCCGGGAATCGGACGGTCGTTGCTGTCCAGGATCTCACCGTTGGGGCCCGTCACAAGACCGCGGCTGGTGCCGAAGTCGCCCGGCATCAGCTTGACTGCATGGAAGGGTCCCTTCGTGATCGGGCCGATACACGGGTTCGGGGTGTGAGTGGGGTCGCCCTTGTAGGTGTTGTAGGCCGACGCACCCTTGCCGAAGTCCTCGTCGACCCCGGTCTCCGCGAAGCGGTTGTTGCGTACGACGCTGCGCGCGAGCCCGGCGGCATTGATGCCTGCCTTAGCGGCGAGCTCCGCGAGTGTCTCGCCGCTATAGAGATAACCCGACTCCTCATAGCGGCGCAGCGACATGCCCGGCAGGATGACGCCAATGCCATACTTCTTCACGGCTGCTGCGTCGGCGACCAGAAACGCAGGGATCGCGTCGGCGTCGAACATTCCCTGGGTGAAGGCGTGATACGACGCGGCTTCATTGGTGAAACGATTACCTTCCTTGTTCACTGCAATGAAACCGGGCTTGGACCGATCGAGCATGAAGTGACCCCACAGCGTATTGCCTTTTTCGTTCCGGTATTGCGAAATCGGCACGTAGTAACCCGTGTCGCGCGCGTTGTGATCGAGTCGGCCGCCGACTGAAAGTCCGAGTCGAATGCCTTCGCCGACATTGCTTGGCAAGCCCAGGCCGAGTTCGACCGTCGGCTGACGGGAATGCTCGCGTCGCATTTCGAGGTTACCGCTGTAGCCGCCGGTCGCAATAATGACGCCGCGGTGTGCGCGGACGCGAGACGTGCGGCCGTCGCGCGTCACTTCGGCACCGATCACGGCGCCGTTCTCGGTGATGAGCCGCGTTGCATGCGCGCCTAGCCATACCGGAATCTGCTCGTCGAGGATCGTCTTGTACAGACGCGCAATGAGCGCATTGCCGCCTACGAGGCGCGTGCCGCGATGGTAGCTCAGGCGGTCCTTGCCGTAGCGCAGGAAGCACTTCACGACATGCGAGAACGACTTGAACGAGCGCGTGAAGGACAAGAAGTGGTTCAAATCCTGAAGGTCGAGCATCATGCCGCCAAATGGAGCGAATGCCGGCAACGGTGCCCGCAGGTCCTTGAAGTGCGGACCGAGCACGCGCCCGTCGAACTCGAGCGGGGCGTGAGCTCGTCCGAACATGCCGCCATCGGACTCCGGATAGTAGTCTGGATAATGGACCGCCATCACCTTGAGTTCGGAATGGCCGACCAGATAGTCCAGTGCGACCCGGCCCTGGGTGATGTAGCTTTCCTGAAGCGGACTACCCACGGTGGTGCCGACGGTCGCAGCAAAGTAACGACGTGCTTTCTCGAAGGAATCCTGAAAGCCCGCCTGCCGCATCGGCGCGCTATCTACGAACCACATCATGCCGACCGACCAGGCGGAGGTACCGCCAACCTGGTCCGTCTTCTCGAGCAGGAGCGGCCTGAGCCCTTCGTTCTTCGACACAATGGCCGCCGACATGCCGCCTGCACCCGCTCCCAGAACAATGACGTCGACCTCGAAATCCCAGCTTGCCGTGATATCAGTACCCATAGCGCTTGTCCTGTTTGAGAGGCCCCGGAAGTCTCGCGTGCACATCCATTTTGCGCGTGCTGTATAATCCTCTCAAAGCAGATTATCTTTATAGAGATGATGCTTTGAGGTATCGATTTATATCGAATGATGTGTTCCAGGGTGAATAAAGTCAAGCGTTCCAGGGAATTCCCTGTATCGGGAACATGACGCTTGCTGCGCATACCCGGTCCGTGCGTTACGGTCGGGTGGCCCCAGTTGAGGAATGGTCAATGTCAAAATTGAGTTCGAATGCAATGCACGATGCGCTCGACGGTCTGGAAGCGGCGGGTAGTCAGCGCTCAGACGTTTTTGACGACCGCGGCCGAACCGTGCCATGGATGGCACGCACGATATACCGTCTCTACGACGCCCAAGGCCAGAAGCTGCTGGACAAGGAGGGCGTTTCGGTTGCGCACTGGTTCTATCTTCGGGTTCTGGCCGAACGTGGCGAGATGAACCAGCTCGAACTCAGCAAGCGGGTAGGCATTGCATCGACCACGGCCGTACCGGCGCTCGATAGCATGGAAAAGCGCAATCTCGTGCGACGCACACGCGACCCTAAGGACAGAAGAAAATACTACGTCAGCCTGCTGGATGAAGGACGACGCCTTGTCGACGAAATGCTGCCTGAGCTCACCGAGATGATTTCGGCTTCGCTCGAAGGCATCTCGGCAAAAGATCTCCGGGTTTTCTGGAAAGTCATGCACCAGATCGAAGACAACCTGACCCAGATGTCTCAGGGCGACTCCGTGATCGACTAGCCGCCGGCCGGTCGTTGGCACGACGACCATGTCGTTGAGGACATTGCTGATCGTTGTGCGGAGAACGGCGGCGCGCGCTCACGTCACGCGCATGGACGGGCGCTCCCGGCACGGCGGGAAAATACACCAGAGTCCGTCCTTGTGGCGAAAGAAGAACATGGCCGCCGTTCCGGCGGCCCTGCGTGCTTCGACGCACACGTAACATTGCCGCCTCGCACGCTGGTTCCTGAATTCGATCACATGCACAGTGTCCATCGAGGTGGGAGCAAGCCAGTGTTCCACCATCGAGTGCAACGACTTTCCAGCGCTAGCCATGATCTTCTCCTTATCACGCTCGCCTTGATCGCGTGACTACAACCAACTGACCGGCCTTGCTCACCAAATGGACGTTCACGTCCGCCGCGAGGCCAGTCAGGAACAACACCCGCAACCTGCCTGCATCGCTTGGCGCCCAGCCCCGGCCGACCATGGGCAGGATGGGCGCACACTCCTGTCTACGCGTTTCATGTGCGTGTGCGGCGCATACGAGAGCCGCACACGCTTGTTACTTGCCCACCTTGACCCGCTTGCCCGTTTCACTTGACTGCTCGATTGCATTGAGCACTTCATGTAGTGCGCGTGCGTGATCGAAGCTGGGCGCCGTGCGGGTGCCATGGCGCAGGTCATCGGCGAGCAACCGGTAAACGCCCGCGACATTGCGCGCGGCAACGGCATCGCCGGCATCGATCGGGAAGGGATCCGGGACGTCGAGTTCCTCGTAGCCGTCCTGACCTTTGCGTCCGAACTCGACGCGCAAGGGCGAGATGTTGACCGCCGGGACGTATTCATTCCTCGCGGTGACACGCAGATCGCCCTCGCTTCCGTTGATCTCCCACAGCAGCTTCGTCCCGCGCGGCACGCCGCCGCGGAGTTGCAACGACAGCGGCGCTCCGGAGCACAGAATCGCGTTCGCCATGAGGTGGTCGGGCGTTTTCATCTCGACGGTTTCGCCCGTCTCGATGACGCGCACGGTTTGCCTGCGTTGCGAGAGCACCGCGCCGATCTGGTCGATATCGCCGAGGACGGCATCAATCGCCGAAATGGCATGCCCCCCGATCACGGAAAGCAGTGTGGCGCCGTTCCGGTTGTCCATGGCGTAGGCGTCACCCTGCAGGATGTCGTCGCCCCAGCTGAAACCCGAACCCACGTACGTCGAAGAAAGGACATTACCGATCTTGCCGTCCGCAACGAGCTTGCGCATGAACTGCACCTCGGGGGAGGCGATCGCCTGCGCGCCAACGACGGCCAATGCCTTTTTCTCACGCGCGAGTTCGGCGAGCGCGATGGTTTCTTCGAGCCCGTTGCCGAGCGGCCATTCGCTGTACACGCTCTTGCCTGCCTGCAGGGCCGCCGTGACGACTTCCTTGTGGTGCTGAACCTTGACGGTGACGACGACGATGTCGATGTCCGGCGATGCGGCCAGCGCAGCGGCACTTTCGAATGCTTGCGGGATTTCGAACCCGGCGGCCGCTGCCTGCGCGCTCGCGAGGCTCGTGTTTGCCACGCCGGCGAGCTCAAAGACGTCTGACAAGGCCCGCAAGGCCGGAATATGGGCTGTCGCCGCCCAGCCGCGTCCTGGGCTCAGACCGACGATACCCACACGATGTTTTCTTTCCATTGCTTCCTCTAACCTTTAGGTAACCGCAGTAACCTCGAGCGCCTGACCTCAAAGGTTGGTCCTCTGGAGCCAGCCACAGACACTGGCGGAGCCGTCATACGATCTGGTATCTGTACGACGGATCCTCCTTGTCACGGCGCCCGACATTGGAATTTTCGAGCAGTGCCATGTCCCCGGGAACCGGGTCCGATCGCTGCGAATCGAGCACGACCACCCGATCGGCAATGCGCCATTCACCGTTGCGCCGCTCCATGCGGTCCACGTAGCGAATGTTCACCACCCAGTCCATCGCTGGCTTGTCGTCGTCGGGTTTCGTGCGGTGGCTGGCCTGCGCATAGTGTTCCGCGAACGCCACATCGCCGTGCACCTCGACATACTGGTTGCCGGTGAAGTGCTGCGTCGACTCGAAGCTCGGCAACAACTCGGCTGCCCAGTCGATGAAACCTTCCACGCCTCCGTTGTACGCACCGTGCCTGTCGATCGCATCCGGGTGATAACACGACCGCACGAGATCCCAGTCCATCCGATCGATGCCACGGCAATAGCGGATATGAACGCGGCGAATCTCCGCTTCATCCAGTAGCTGCTGAAGTTTCGCTTCCACCTTCGGTCTCCTTGATTGGATCGTCGCGACTGAACTCGGGTGCAGAGCACGATCGCACGACTCCCGTCGTGCCTGCACCGCTGTCCGCTTGCGCGGTCATGGCCGCGCTATGCTTTTAGTTCCGGGCCGGCTTGCCGACCAGCGCCCGGTATTCATTGGCCGAGGCCGGCTTGCGTCCGAGCAGGCCGGCGATGTCGCGCGCCATGTTGAACATCTCCAGATTGTCTTTTAGGCGCTTGTCGCTGTTCGGGTACTTCCACGGCGTATCTTCGGTGCCAATCCGGATATGCAGGCCCATCATCGTGGCAAGGGTCGTCATATAGAGTGTCGCGCGACCGGCCGCACAGACGCTGATGACCGATGTCGGATCGATCTTGCGGATCTGGTCGACCATCAGGAACATGTGGCGCGTCATGTCCTGGGCATCGCTCACCCACGTGCCGGACACCAGCGTGCGACCGACGTTGAACGGCAGGCCATAGAGAATCAGCCAGTTGTAGGGCTTCTTGAGAATGCCGGTATCGATCAGTTTGCGCTTCGCGAGCTCGATCTCACCGGAGCTGTGGATGGCCAGTTCCGGCTTGACGCCGGTGGCCTCGAGCTCCGATATGGCCGGCACCATGAAGGCTTCCGGATGGCCCGGCGCGCACGGTGCGACTTCGGTCAGACCTGCGCGCGCGGGGCTCATACACTCATCGAATGACGAGCCGTTGAGGACGTTCAGATTCGGCACGAAGTCGTTGCCAAAGCGCGAACGCAGCGGCTCGAGAACGGCGGAATACGCCTCAACTGGCGGGATGTCGCGGTCGAGGCGCCGTCCCTTCTCATCGGTCATGAACGAAAAGTCGATGTGCACGCCGCAGGCGCCGGCTTCGATGACGCTCGACGCGGCCTCTACATACTCCGCGAGCGACGTGGCGCTCTCAAAGCGCCCCGATACGGCTGCATTGATCGCAATCTTGTCCGACACGTCCCATTTGGGTTGCAGCTCGGCTCCGGCAATGAACTGGTACTCCTCCATTTCGCGTTTGGCGGCTTCCCAGAGAGACAGTTTTTCGACCATGATGATCCTCAACACAGGTAGTGAATTCAGGCCCGCTAAGCTTCCGGGCCCACGGCAACCAAACTGGAGAGGTTCTGGCAGATCGCGCCCGAAAAGTAGACCCCTCCCGCAATCAGATCGTGTGCATCAAGATGATTCCATGAGCAATCGATTTATATCGAATGATGCGTTATGGAATAAAATAAGTCAAGAAACCTGGGGAATGCCCTGGTGAGCGGCGCGTGTGCAACGGCCCTACTGCGACCAGGAGATCATGCTCGGGGAGAAATTCGGAGGCCTGTTGCCATCGGAGGCAAGGCGCAAGAGGCAGGTCGAGGAAGAAAGCGGGAAGCCCACGCGGCTCGTGGCGGACTTCGCGCTGGACAAGGCCATCGTTCGTGGTCTTATCGAACTGCAGCAGTGAATGCTGTTCGCTTGTGACTTGTTTTAAGCGATCAACGCTCGAACACGGCCTTCAGCTTCTGCGGCGGGAGCGCGGAGGTGAGGTCGGCATCCGGCGGAGCGGTCGGATCGCACTTCGGGTCGAGGCCCTTGGCACTATCGGCGTAGGCAAAGGGCAGAATCGACGGCGACTCCTTGTTTACCGTTCCCTGATAAGCCGCTACACCCTGCCGCACGGCAAAGCGAACGTAAGTCGTCGTGCCGTCGAGCGTGTAGTAGGGATAGGGCTTGCCCGACTGCTTTGCCGACATGTAGTGGCAATTCACCTGGTTGTCGCTTGCAATCGTCGCGATGGCGGGGACCGGCAGGTGAGCCTGCTCGAATGCCTTGACGGCGGCTAGCGCAGTTTCGCCACCATCCGTCACGATGGCGTCAATCTTCGGATACTGCGCGATTAGACCGACGGTGGCCTTCTGGGCGTCGACGGGATTCCAGTTCGTCACAATGTACTGCTCGTTGAGCAGCTTCAGATCCGGGTATTTCTTGAGTCCGCCTCTCAAACCGTCCATAAAGTTTTGGGAGGTGGTCGCTCCGGGCGATCCGCCCATGAACACGACATTTCCCTTCTTCAGCGTGGTTCCGAGCCAGTCGGCCCACAGGACACCGATTTGCTGCGTATCGCCCACCACGTTGACGACGTAGTCACGGCCAGGTGTGCCCGTCATCTGAGCCGAGTACGGGACGACCGCGACGCCCGCCTTCATGGCCGCGCGCATCGCGGGAAGCTGTACCGCGCCGAAGTCCGGGAGCAGAATGAGGACGTTGATGCCCTGCGCGACCATGCTGTTGATATCGGAATTCGCCTTCTGAGGATCGCCGTTGGCATTGCTGTAGATGACCCGCGTGACGTTCTTGCACCGACTGAGCTCGTCCTTGACTTCGGCGAGGCCGGTCTTGCGCCACGTATTGCCGCCGTAGCCGTCCGACACGCCGACGATCATCGGCTTCGTTCCGCACATTGGCGTGATGTCGCCTTGATGGTTCGTGATGGAATCTCCCGCCGCGTGGGCAGTTGTAGAGATAAAACCCGTGGCAAGAAAGAGGCTGGCGCTTATTTGCGTAATCCGGACGAGCATCTTTCCTCGCCAGTATCGAAGATCGCGCCGATTCTTGAGGCCGCATTGATGAGCGGGCATAGTCTCTTGCGCAACGAACGGACTTTGCGGTTTTTGCACTGCAACTTGCGATGCGCGAAGCTTGAAGAACATGGTGATCCTCGCCGTGGGTGATGGATGAGTAATGGAATCGGGTCGATCAGGAAAATGGAACTTCCTGTGGCGGCATTGATATGTGATGCTAAATGAAACAGTGTGTTGTTAGATCGATTCATATCGAATAATGTGTCTCGGGATGAATTAAGTCAAGCACCCTGGGGAAAGTCCCTGGCAAGGGCGCACGTGAACGTGACGGGTGCGGCCGAATGCGCTTCGCGTGCAGTGGTGAGGAAGGGGCGAGTGCTGCGCACTCGCCCGCAGGTTGAAAATGAGAGAGGACAGGGAAGGCGGGATTCCGGATAGTCTGATCTGCCCCATCCGTCAGCGGAATGATCGGAATCCCGTCGGAGAAATGTGCCGCTGCATCGGCACTGCCGCGCTGAGGCCAGTACCGACGCAGCGGCGGAGGACACGGTACGAACGCGTTCTCAGAAATGCACGAAAGTTTGCTCGTACGGGGTCACTAACGAAGAGGTCCAGTCGCGTCGTTGTCAGGGCACCCGACTGGCCTGCGACACAAACTTGGTGACGAGGTAGCCATCGAACGTCTCGATGCCTCCTTCGCTGCCCATGCCGCTCTCCTTCACGCCCCCCAGCGGCGTCTCGGCCAATGCCAGGCCGAAATGGTTGATTCCAACCATTCCGGCCTCGATACGACCTGCAACGTATTCGGCGGTCGCGATCGAATTGGTGAACACGTAGGAAGCCAGGCCGTATGGCAGCGCGTTGGCACGTGACAAGGCCTCTTCAGTGCTACTGAATGTCGTTATCGGCACGACGGGTCCGAACGGTTCCTCGAGCATCAGGCGCGCGTCATCGGGCACACCGGTGAGGATGGTCGGGGGGAAGAAGTAACCTGTTTCAGCCAGACGGCTGCCACCACACACCAACGATGCGCCGCGCTCCCGCGCGTCCGTCACCAGGGCCTGCATTGCGTCGATGCGTCGTTCGTGGGCCAGCGGTCCCATCTGGGTCTGTGGATCGAGGCCGTCTCCGACCCGTAGCGGTGCGTACTCGGCGGCGAAGGCATCCACGAACTGGTCATAGGCTTTTTCGTGCACGAAGAAGCGGCTCGGTGCCATGCAGACCTGACCGGCATTGCGTGTCTTGGTGCGCGCGAGAAAACGCGCTGCCTGTTCTACGTCAGAATCGTCGAACACCAGCACCGGCGAGTGACCCCCTAGTTCCATCGTCATGCGCTTCATCTGCGCGCCGGCCATCGACGCCAGCTGTTTGCCGACAGTGGCGGAGCCAGTGAACGAAATCTTTCGCACAGCCGGAGCGTTGATGAGATGGGTGGAAACCTCGGACGGCACGCCCCAGACGACGTTGAGGCATCCCGCTGGCAAACCTGCGTCGTGAAATATACGCGCCAGCGCGACCACTGCGCTTGGTGAATCCTCAGGACCCTTGAGTACTATCGTGCAGCCCGCACCCAAGGCGGCGACCACCTTGCGTAGCGCCAGGTTGAAGGGGAAGTTCCACGGTGTGAACGCGGCGCAAACACCGATGGGCTCACGGGAGACCGTCTGCTGCACACCCGGCGTGCGCGCCGGGATCACGCGTCCATAAATGCGCCGGCACTCCTCCGCATGCCATTCAGCGTGCTCAGCACAGCTTTGTACTTCCAGAATAGCTTCGGCCAAAGGCTTGCCCTGGTCGAACGTAATGTTACGGGCGATCTGCGGAGCTCGCTCCCGGATCAACGAGGCAACACGACGCAGCAACGCTGAGCGTTCGATTGCCGGCGTGTGCCGCCAGACCTGGAATGCATCAGCCGCTGCGTTCACGGCATCATCCAGATCCTGAGGCGTAGCGTGTGGCAATCGGGCGAACGCCTCGCCAGTTGCAGGGTTGATCACATCCTGTTCGGGTCGCCCGCGGGCGCTCAGGAAACGGCCACCGATGTAGAGGGCGAGTGCTTCGTATTGTGCGGTTGTGGTGTCCATGGCGGCCTGACTCAAAGAAATACACTACCGCCGTCCACGGCGAGGGTTTGGCCTGTGACAAAGCCCGCACCATCACTGACCAGGTACGCGAGCGCCGCCACGAGGTCACCCGGTACCTGATCGCGCTGAATACAGCGGCCGGAAGTACGGGCGTTTTCACCAATGCGGTCTTGCAGATCGGTCTGCAGCACGCCGTCGCTTAGCGTGAAGCCGGGGGCAATCGCATTGACCGTAATGCTGTCCTTCGCCAGTTCCCGCGCAAGTGCGCGCGTGAAGGCAATGACGCCCCCCTTGCTGGCCACGTAGTGCGCCATATTCACCGGCCCCTTGATTGGCACGGTGGACGCGATGTTCACGAGGCGCCCCCGACCACTCTTGCGCAGATGCGGCAGCACTGCTTTGGCACAGTTGAACGGGCCCAGCGTGTTGACTTCCATCACCCGCATCCATTCCTGATTGGTGATCTGCTCGAAGGGCTTGAGCGTCAGGGTGGTAAACAGCGCAGCGTTATTGACGAGACCGTCGATGCCGCCGAACTCCGAGACTGCTGCGGCCGCCATGCCGGCGACATCTGCCTCGCTGACAACGTCCGTGCGTACGCCGATGACCTGATGTCCGGACTCGCGAAGACGCGCTGCGGCTTCGTCTGCGCCATGCAGGTCGGCGATGACGACACGATGGCCCAGCTGTGCAAGATGTTCGCTGAAAGCGTAGCCAATGCCACTGGCACCACCAGTGACAATAATGCGCTTGGGTAATTCAGGTTTCATGGTTTCCTTCGCACGTCAGAAGATTTCAGGTGGCAATGAGTGATCGATGTTCGTGTGGGTCGCTTGCCCTGCGGTATGTAGCGAAATATCAGCAAAGGCTGATTGGGTGTCAACGAACCTGGCTAGAATGTCCGCATACCGGACTTTTATACGGAATTCGAATTTCGAGAGGGTCTATGGCGTCTCCTGCGGGCGGGAAAGAATCACGGGAAAACGAACCGGAATACGTGATGGGGCTCGAAAAAGGGCTCTCCATCATCGAAGCATTCGGTATGAAAAAAGGGCCGTTGACTGTGACGCAGGCGGCGGAGATAACCGGTCACACCAAGGGTTCGGTACGGCGTAGTTTGCTCACGCTGTGCAGGCTGGGCTATGCCACGCAGAATGGTTACAGCTTTGTCCTGGCACCACGCGCTCTGAGGCTGGGCTACGCGTATGTCGTTTCAGATCCGTTGACCAAGGTCGCGCAACCTATCCTGGAGATCACCAGCGAACGCACGCAGGAATCTGCCTCGATCGCTGTGCTGGATTTGCAGGATGCGGTCTTCGTCGCACGCTCAACGCATCGGCGCAGCCTGTCCAGCGGTTTGGGTGTTGGCTCGCGTTTGCCTGCTTACTGCAGTGCCACAGGGCGGGTTCTGCTGTCAGGGCGACCGCCGGCCGAAGTGAGATTCATGCTCAACAGAATGGCACGTCCCGCTCTGACGCCTCACACCCTCACTACGATCACCAGCATCATGAAAGAGATCGAATTTGTGGGCAGGCACGGGTACGCGATCATCGATGAAGAACTGGAGATCGGTATTCGCTCGATCGCCGTTCCGATCCGCAACGCACATGGGAACATGGTTGCTGCCATGAGCCTTTCGGTGTCCACAAGCCGCATGACGCGCGAAGGCGTAGTGGAACACCTGCTGCCAGAACTTGAAAGCGCGCGCCGCCACCTTGCCGCCCTGTTGTAGCGCTCCGCCTCTCGTGTCCGGGGAGCACGCCTCGCCGGCCGGCTTAAAGCGAACGTTGCAGGCGCGCGGCGGTTTCACGCAGCGCCGGCAGGAAGGTTTCGCGCAACGTTTCGATGTTCACGCGCCCTGAATAGACGCTCACGCTCACCGCCGCCTCGATCTGCCCGGCGCTGTTCTTCACCGGAACCGCCATCGCCGACATGCCGATTTCGATCTCCTCGTCGCTGATTGCGTAGCCGTCTTCCGCCGCGCGCCGGACTGCCTTCAGCACGCTGTCGAGATTGGCCACTGTGCGATCGGTGAGCCGCTTCATGGGCACGCTTTCGAGGTGCGCGCGCGCCTGCTCTTCGGGCAGCCCGGCGAGCAGCACGCGCCCCGTGGCGGAGCAATAGGCGGGCAGGCGGCCGCCGAGCTTCACGCCCGTTGACACGATACGGACCGCCTCGGCGCGTGCGATGAACACCGCATAACCCTCGTCCAGCACGGCCAGCGAGACCGACTCTTGCAGATTGTCGCGCGTGCTCGCCAGAAGCGGCTGCGCAATCTGCGGCAGCGACGACGTGCTGAGGTAGGCGCCACCCAGCCGTAGCATGCGCGGCAATGGCGTGAAGAACTTGCCGTCGTGAGCGAGATAGCCGTGCTCGACGAGCGTCAGCAGGCAGCGCCGCGCCGCGGGGCGGCTCAGGTCAGCCAGGTTCGCCGCATCCGAAACGGTCATGCGCGTGGTGTTCGGGCCGAACGCCTCGATGATGGCCAACCCCTTGGCCAGCCCCCCCATACCTTCCTTCGCGTGGGACTTGATTGTTCCGGATTCATCCTCGACGGGCGACATGGCGCGCTCCTCCGTATTGACAGGGCTTTTGAGGAATGTCATATTGGGTCGTATACCGAACTTTGTACGATATTCGAACACACCCCGATCGGGCTGTCAACTACAGTCCCGCCGAGGTCCCCGGCAATCGGCGTTCGGCAAACGCCCTCTACGGAGTCAGCAACTTGAACATCATCCCCATCCAGCCGGCGCGGCGCGCCAGCATCGAGTGGCCCGCCGAGGGCGTCACGCGCGTGCCCTATGCGCTGTTCCAGAGCGACGAAGTCTATGCGGACGAGCAGGACGCGATCTTTCGTGGTCCGAACTGGAGCTATCTGTGCCTCGAAACCGAGGTGCCGAATCCGGGCGACTTCCGCAGCATGTTCATCGGCGATGCACCGGTGGTGGTCACGCGCGACACAGACGGCGAGCTCTATGCATTCGAAAACCGCTGCGCGCATCGCGGCGCAATGGTGTGCCTCGAAGATGCGGGCAACGCGAAGGATTTCAGCTGCGTCTACCATGCCTGGACCTACAGCCTGCAGGGCGATCTGCTTGGCGTCGCATTCCGGGACGGCATCAACGGCCAGGGCGGCATGAAGGAAGACTTCTGCCTCGGCGATCACGGCTTGCGCAAGCTGCGCGTGGCGACGCTCCACGGTCTGGTGTTCGGCAGCTTCTCCGACGACGTGCCGCCGCTCGACGAATACCTTGGCGAGGAGATCGTCGAGCGCATTGCGCGCGTGCTCGAAAACCGCGCACCCGTCGTGCTCGGCCGCTTCACGCAGATGCTGCCGAACAACTGGAAGCTTTATTTCGAAAACGTTAAGGATTCCTATCATGCAAGCATCCTGCATCTGTTCTTCACGACCTTCCAGTTGAACAAGCTGTCGCAGCGCGGTGGCATTATCGTCGACCCGAGCGGCGGGCATCACGTCAGTTATTCGGCGGTCGATCACGCGGCTGAAGCGGAGAAGCAGGCGGTCACGAAGGACTACGCGGCCCAGAACATCCGCTCGGAGAGCGGCCACCGCCTCGAAGATACCTCGGTGCTCGCAGGCACCGACGAGTTTGGCGACGGCATCACGCTGCAGATTCTGTCAGTCTTCCCGGGCTTCGTGCTCCAGCAGATCCAGAACGCCATCGCGGTGCGCCAGATCCTGCCGCGCGGCGCGCGCCAGACCGAACTCAACTGGATCTATCTCGGCTTCGAGGACGATACGCCCGAGTTGCGGGAAATGCGTCTGCGCCAGGCGAACCTCGTGGGCCCGGCCGGGTATGTCTCGATGGAGGACGGCTGCGTGGGCGGCTTCGTGCAGCGCGGCATCGACGGGGCAAGCGACGCACGCTCGGTGATCGAAATGGGCGGCGACGGCACGACCAGCAGCGCGAGCCGCGTGACGGAGGCCTCGATTCGCGGCTTCTGGAAGGCCTACCGTAACGCAATGGGATATTGACGATGACGCGGGACATCCATCAACTGATCGCCCGCGCGCAGGCCGAATACGTGCGCTGCATCGACGACGGCGACCTCGGGCAATGGCCCGGCTTCTTCACCACGTCGTGCATCTACAGGGTCACGACCGCCGACAACCATCGCCGCGATCTCGTGGCCAGCATGATTTACGCGGCCTCGCACGGCATGCTTGTCGACCGGGTCGCGTCGCTGCGCGACGCCAATATTTATGAACGGCACGCCTACCGCCATCTGCTCGGGCAGCCGTACGTGATCAGCGACGACGGCACCGAGGCGCGCAGCGAAACTTCGTTCATGGTCGCGCGTATCATGCGCGACGGCACCACCGACCTGTTCGCGACGGGCCGCTATTGCGATGTGTACGTGCGCGACGAGGCGGGCGTGCGGTTGCGCGAACGCGTCGTCGTGTGCGACAGCGCGCGTATCGACACGCTGCTCGCGTTGCCGTTATGACGCCCGCAAATCCGCCTTCGACCGGCGCCTGCTGACAACGCATCGAGGTGACATCTTGGACTTTCTAATTTCCGTCGCTGACAGCGACATAACGTTTCCATGCGCGACCGGCGAAACCGTGCTCGACGCGGCCGAACGCGCCGGCTATGCGGTGCCGTACTCTTGCCGCAAGGGCGTCTGCGCGTCTTGCGAAGGAGGTCTCGTGGCGGGTGAGGCGCGTTCGCCGGTGCAGGGCGCAGTGGCGGCGCCGGCCGAGCGGGCGCTGCTGTGCTGCCTGCGCCCCGACACGGACCTGACGATCGCACCGCGCCGCATCGAGAAGCGCGACCCCGTCGCGCGCAAGACGCTCGAGGTCTCCGTGTATCGCATCACACAGCCGGCTGCCGACGTCAGCATCCTGCAGTTGCGGCTGCCCACCGGTGTACGCGCGAAGTTCGGCGCCGGCCAGTATCTGCAAATCGAGCTGGATGACGGCACGCGGCGCAACTATTCGATGGCGAACGCGCCGCACGAAAACGACAGCGTGCAGCTGCACGTGCGCCACGTGCTCGGCGGCCGGTTCTCCGAAGCCGTGCTGGGCCGCCTCGCGAAGGGCGACAAGCTGCGCGTCGAACTGCCGTTCGGAGAGTTCACGCTGCGCGAAGGGTCGAACAGCCCCGCCGTGCTGCTCGCGACCGGCACGGGGTTCGCGCCGGTGAAGTCGATCGTCGAGGACGCCATCAAGCGCAAGCTCGAACGGCCGTTGCATCTGTACTGGGGCGCCCGCCGCGCCGAAGACCTCTATCTCGCGGCACTCGCGCAGAAATGGCACGACAGTGGCCGCGTGAAGTTCGTGCCGGTGCTGTCCGAAGCCGACGAGGCGTGGGCGGGCCGGCGCGGTTTCGTGCACGAGGCGGTGCTCGAAGACTTCGGCTCGCTCGCAGGCTATGAGGTGTACGCATGCGGCAACCCGTTTATGACGAGCGCCGCGCGCGATACCTTCGTGAAGAGCGGCATGCCCGAAGACGACTTCTTCAGCGACGCGTTCGTTCATACCGGCTGACGCGCTTGCGCCTCAGGCGGTGTGCCATTCGTTCATGCGCGGGTCCGCAAAATGACGAAGACTCTCCAATGCCATGGCCACCGCGGCGCGATTGACGTTCTCGGCGTGCCAGTAGACCGAAACCGAGCCGAAGCCTTCGAGTGGCACCGGCAGAATGCGAAGCGCGTTCAGCTGCTCGAAGCGAAGCGCGGCCCGATGCGAGGCGACGCCCACCAGATCGGTGTTGTTCAGCAGCGTGAGATTGAGAATCGACGAATTCGATTCGACGCAGTGATTCGGCAGCGTGCGTCCCGCGGCCGCGAGCGCGCTCTCCAGGGCGTTGCGCACGGGCGTGCCCTGCGGCCAGACGATCCACGCATACGCGAGCACGTCGTCCCAGCCGAGTCGCGCTTTTTCCATGAGCGCATGATCCGGCCGTGCGACGAAGTTGATCGGCTCCGTATACAGCGTTTCGGTCTGCAGTTGCGGGTCGTCGTACTGCTGTCCCGCGCGGCCGACAACGATATCGAGTTCTCCGCGCGCAAGCTGCGGCATCAGCTGGTTCATCGTGCTTTCGACGAGCCGCACCTGCGCCCGCGGCATGCGATCGAGAAGCCGCGACACGGCGAGCGGCACCGTGTCCGCCGCCGATACGCCCGAGGTCCCGATACTCACGAGGCCGCTGCCGCCCGCGCGGAGTGCCTGCATGTCGTCGCGCGCAATGTCGAGATGCGCTTCGATCCGGCGCGCGTGCTCGATCAGCGCTTCGCCATACGACGTGGGCCGCAGGCCGCGTGCGTGCCTTTCAAAGAGGGGCAGGCCGACGTCTTCCTCGAGTGCCTTCAGCCATTTCGACAGTGCCGGCTGCGTCGTGCTGAGCGCCGCGGCCGACTGGCTGAGATTGCCCGTGCTCGCGAGGCTCAACAGTACCTGCAGATGCCTTAGCCGCAGGCGGTAAGTCCAGTCCATTGCGCAGCTCCTTCGTCATGAGTTTTGCCAGTCCTGCGCCGCAGGTATATCCAAAACCGTATGGATTAGATGATTTCGCCATTTTACTGGGCATAGCGCTGTCGCATATAAATGATTGTGCGGAATCCATTGAGCCGACGCCGCCGGCTAGTGAGCCGGAACCCATGAGACACCATAAAGGAGACGCGAATGACGAGTAACAATCCAGGCAGATCGCGCGCAGCCTATTACGAGCGGATTGCCCAGCAGGGCATGGCGCCGCTTTGGGAATCGCTGCACAACCTCGTGCCCAAAGCGCCGCAGCCGAAAGCGCGGCCTGCGATCTGGAAATACGCACAGGTGCGGGATCTCGTGATGCAGGCGGGGGCCGTGATCAGCGCGGAAGAAGCCGTGCGCCGCGTGCTGGTGCTCGAAAACCCCGGCCTGCCGGGCAAATCGAGCATGACGCCGAATCTGTACGCCGGACTCCAGCTGATCCTGCCCGGCGAGATCGCGCCGAGCCACCGGCATACGCAGTCGGCGCTGCGCTTCATCGTCGAAGGCAAGGGCGCGTGGACGGCTGTCAACGGCGAACGCACGACGATGCATCCGGGCGACTTCATCATCACGCCGTCGTGGACATGGCACGACCACGGCAATCCTTCCGTGGAGAAGGGCGGCGAGCCTGTCGTGTGGCTCGATGGCCTCGATATACCACTCGTCGCGCAGATGGACGCCGGTTTCGCCGAGAACTACCCCGAAGCGACCCAGCCGGTTTCGCGCCCCGAAGGCGACAGCTTCGCGCGCTTCGGCCACAACATGATGCCCGTGCGGCACCGCGTGTCCGATCCCACGTCGCCGATTTTCAGCTACCCGTATGCGCGCAGCCGCGAAGCGCTCGACGCGCTGTACCGCAACGGCGAACTCGACGAGTGGGACGGCGTGAAGCTGCGCTACGTGAATCCGGCCACGGGCGGCTGGCCGATGCCGACCATTGCGACCTTCATGCAGTACCTGCCTGCCGGCTTCAAGGGCCGTACCTATCGCAGTACCGACGCAACGATTTACTGCGTCGTCGAAGGCAAGGGCACGGTCAGGATGGGCGGCGACGAGTTCACCTTCGAGGCGCACGACGTGTTCGTCGCGCCGTCGTGGGCGCCCGTGCAACTGGTGGCATCGGCGGAAAGCGTGCTGTTCAGCTATTCGGATCGTCCCGTGCTCGCCGCGCTGAATCTGCTGCGCGAAGAACGCGGCTAGACGCGTCACTTTTCTTTCCAGGCGCCGCATTGGCGGTGAGCTACCCAAACTATTTGCCGAGTCCAACTCATCATGACTTTTGTTTTTCCGCCCGAAGCGCTCGTTGCTGTACCCGTTGCCGGCAGCGATGCTCAATTCGCGGTGCGCCGCGTCTATTGCGTTGGCCGCAACTACGCCGCGCATGCACGCGAAATGGGCTTCGATCCCGATCGCGAACCGCCTTTCTTCTTCTGCAAGCCGGCCGATGCCGTCGTGCCCGTCGCTTACGGCGAAACGCTCGAACTGGCTTACCCTTCGCAGACGCAGAACTACCACTACGAAGCCGAACTTGTCGCTGTGATTGGCAAAGGCGGCTCGGACATCCTGCTCGAACAGGCGCTCGATCACGTCTGGGGCTACGCGGTCGGCCTCGACATGACGCGGCGCGATCTGCAGATGAAGATGCGCGAAATGGGCCGTCCGTGGGAGATCGGCAAGGCGTTTGACCGCTCGGCGCCGATCGGGCCGATCCATCCGGCCAGCAAGGTCGGTCACTTCGACAACGCCGGACTGTGGCTGACGGTCAACGGCGAGACCAAACAGAAGAGCGACGTGTCGCATCTGATCTGGTCGGTTGCGGAGACGGTGGCGTATCTGTCCAGATTTTTCCGCCTCGAACCGGGCGATGTCATCTTCACGGGCACGCCCGAAGGTGTCGGTGCGGTGCAGAAGGGCGACACGATGAAGGTCGGTGTCGAACGTCTTGGCGAAGTAACGGTGCGTGTGGCCTGAGATACGTAACCTGCATTTGTCGGAGGTCTACCCGTGCAACTCCATAGCTTCTTCAACAGTTCGACGTCGTACCGTGTACGCATTGCGCTCGCGCTCAAGGGGATCGCGTACGAGACGCTGCCCGTCAATATTCGCGTGGGCGAACATCGCGCAACGGACTATGTGGCGAATGTGAATCCGTCCGCGTCGGTGCCCGCGCTCATCGACGGCGATTTCAGACTCGGCCAGTCGCTCGCGATCATCGACTACCTCGACCGGAAATACCCCGAGCCGCGCCTGATTCCGCTCGAACCGGTTCTGCGTGCGCGTGTGCTCGAGTTCGCCGCGCTGATCTCGTGTGACATTCATCCGCTCAATAACCTGCGGGTGTTGCGATATCTGGAAACGGAACTCGAAGTCACGCCGCAGCAGAAAAGCGCGTGGTACCGGCACTGGATTGCTCAAGGGATGGCGGGCGCCGAACGCATGATCGAACGTGCCAACCCAGGTCCGTGGTGCTTTGGCGCACAGCCGACGCTCGCCGATTTGTGCCTCGTGCCACAGATCGCTAACGCGCTGCGCATGGACTGCGATCTGAGTCCGCATCCGCGCTGTCTCGCGGTCTTTGAGCACGCGTCGAAACACCCGGCATTCGACGCCGCGCAGCCGCAGCGCCAGCCCGATTACATCGCGTGATTACATGGGATCGGAGTAAGCGCTAAAGCGCTAACTCTGGTCGACAGGAGACAAAACATGATTGAGACAGACACCAAAGGCCGGCGCGTACTCGTGATCGGCGGCGGTATTGGCGGCCTGGCTACCGCGCTCGCGCTCGCACGTCAAGGCATTCATATACAGCTGCTGGAGCAGGCTCCTGAGATTCAGGAAATCGGCGCAGGCATCCAGTTGGCCGCAAACGCGTTCAACGCGCTCGATGCACTGGGCGTCGGTGAGACGGCGCGCAACCGCGCCGTCTTTACGGACTACCTGAAACTGATGGATGCGCTTGACGCAAAAGAAGTCGTGCGGATCGACGTCGGCGCCCCGTATCGCACGCGCTTCGGCAATCCCTATGCGGTGATTCATCGTGCCGACATTCACCTGTCGATTCTCGAAGCCGTGAAGGATCATCCGTTGATCCAGTTCCGCACCAACACGCGGGTCCGCGAGCTCGACCAGCATGCCGGCGGTGTGACTGTCATCGATCAGAACGGCGAGCGGTACCACGCGGATGCCGTAATCGGTTGCGATGGCGTGAAGTCTGCGGTACGCAAGGCATTGATCGGCGACGAGCATCGCGTGACAGGGCATGTCGTGTATCGCGCCGTCGTTGAAGTCGAAAACATGCCGAAGGACTTGCAGATCAATGCGCCGGTGGTGTGGGCGGGCCCGAATTGCCACCTCGTGCACTACCCGCTGCGCGGCGGCAAACAATACAACCTCGTCGTCACGTTTCACAGTCGCGAGAAAGAAGAGTGGGGCGTGCGCGAAGGCAGCAAGGAGGAAGTGCTGTCCTACTTCGAAGGCATTCATCCGTTGCCGCATCAGATGCTCGACCGGCCGACTTCGTGGAAGCGCTGGGCGACGGCGGACCGGGACCCTGTCGAGCGCTGGAGCTATGGCCGCGCGACGGTGCTTGGCGACGCCGCGCATCCGATGACGCAATACCTGGCGCAAGGCGCCTGCCAGGCGCTCGAAGATGCCGTTACGCTGGGTGCCGCCGTCGCTGCGACCGATGGCGATTTCGAAGCCGCGTTCAAACTGTACGAGACAGCTCGTATTCCGCGCACGGCGCGCGTGCTCTATTCGGCACGTGAAATGGGCCGCATCTATCACGCGAAGGGCGTTGAGCGACAGGTTCGCAATTCCCTTTGGATCGGCCGCACGCAGGAGCAGTTTTACGACGCACTGCAATGGCTGCACGGCTGGCGCGCAGAAGAGTGCCTGAAGGGCATCATTTGAGATTCCACGCGGTACGCGGCAGCATCCTGCCCCGTTGGGCGACTGGAACTATGGGCAGCGCGACCGCGACGATCCGTCGTACAAGTACGGTCTCTAGCTTGGAAAGGCGCTTCGGCGGAACGGCTCGCCGAAGCGATCAAGTGGATCCGCAGCACCACTGCATAGCTGCGCCCAAACTGACTCTGGCCGAATAGTTCTTCGAGCGAAGACGGTCGAACCTGTGTTGATCGATTGTTGTCGTCACAGCAACGGAGAGTTAAAAAAGCAGTACTTACCCTAATGATTTTTTGCCCTTTAGACTGACCGCATTCGTGGCCGAGCAGGTTTCTTCGTAGCGCCACTAACAGAAATCATTGAGGTACTCGCGCAGGTCGAGAAAGCCGGCTATAACCCGCGCGACGCGATTCATTACCCGGAAAATATCCAGGCCGCTGAAGCAAAAGTGACGGTACAGAACGCCACAGCACAAGCAGGCGTTTCGGGATATGGCGGTGCCGCCAACGGAACGTCTCGTTCGGGTTCGGAAAACGGTATGTAATGGTGATGTGAGGGCGCGGGTCCACCAAGACCGCGTCGACAAAGAGCGTGGCCTGACGGTATCGATGACGGTATCACGCTCGCAAATCGTCTTCATTCGCTCGACCTTCACGATTTTTTCAGGCGGTCCACGTTTGGATTTTCCAATGCGGCCTGCCAAAAGCCGGTGATAGCCGGGACGAAAAATCGGTATCGCCGACGGTATCGACGCTTACGAAATCGCTGACAGCCCCCGCAATACAGGGGTTCAGCGGGCTATTTACAATCGAGTGGGTATGCTACTCACGCCTGCTTCCTCGATCCCGCTCCCGTCGCTGGCACGCTTAGCCGATCAATATAGTCGGCCCACTCCTGCATGACCCAGCGACGATCGTCGTCAAACGTTGTTCTATCGTAGGCCTTTTGCACATCGCCACGCTTGGCGTGCGCCAGTTGCGCTTCCAGTACATCGATATCCATACCGAGTCGTTCTCGTCCGACCGTACGAAGCATGCCCCTGAAACCATGCGTCGCGTGCTTTCCTTGAAATCCCATCTCCCGCAATGCCTTACTCAATGCGTCTCGATGTAAATGAGGAGTCTTTTGACGGGCAGGGGACGGAAAGACGTAGTACCCCTTGCCGGTAATTGACTGCAACTCGTTCAGGATGGCGATCGCCTGCGTTGGCAATGGCACGATGTGATCGTGCCGCATTTTCATCCGCTCGGCGGCAACATGCCATTCAGCTGTCTTGAGGTTCACCTCGTCCCACGGCACTGAGGCAACCACGCCGGCGCGAAGGCCGGTCAGCATGGTGAGCTTGAGGGCGGCGCGGGTAATGGGCGACTTGTAGGCATCGATGGCAAGAGCGAGCGGAGCGATGTCCGCAGGCTTGGTAATCGCTGGTATGTGGCCTTTCTTGTGGCGAGGCACAACGCCGCGGAGTGTTAACGCGGCGCCATCTTCGCGCAGTCCGTTCTGGACGGCGTAGGTCACGATGCCACCGACGTACTGCCGTGCTTTGGTCGCGAGGTTGGGCGCGTGAGAGGCAATCGCTTCGAGTACTGGCTTGACCTCTGGCGTGGTAAGCGTCGAGATGGGCTTGTTGCGGAGCGCGGGAGTCAGGTATTCGCGCACAACAAACTCCGCCTTCCGGTAGGTTTCGTCTGCCCATTCCTTGCGTTTGAAGTCGAGCCAGCGCTGGGCTACAAGATGGAAGGCGCCTTCGGCGGCGCGTTTGCGGGCGATGGACTCGGCCCGGCGATGTTCGACCGGATCGGTGCCTTCGCGCACAAGATTGCGCGCGGCAGTGGCCGACCGTCGGGCATCAACGAGGGTGATATCGGGGTAGGGGCCGAGGCTGAGGAAGTTCTCCTTGCCCGTACTCGGTCGTCGATAGCGGAACAGCCAGGTTTTGCTGCCGTCCGGCCAGATGCGCAAGGCCAAGCCATTCCCATCCGCGAGCAGGTAGGGGCGCTCGCGCGGTTTGGCGACGCGAAGTACCACTTCGGAGTTCGGTTCGACGCGTTTGGGCATGGCCTAACATCTCGATTCCGTGTATACGCAAAAATCGTCGATGTCAGTGGAACGCAAGGGAACTGCAGGGAACAAAAAACCCCGTAAGACTTTGATCTTACGGGGTTTCTCGGACTACTTCGGCTTACGCCGGAACAATTATTGGTGCCCAAGAGAGGACTCGAACCTCCACAGTGTTGCCACCGCTAGGACCTGAACCTAGTGCGTCTACCAATTTCGCCACCTGGGCAGGTGATGAACAGCAAAGAACGCTATTATAGCGACAGACTCAGGCCTGTCAAGCGTTTCTCAAAACGTGCTTAAACAGCGCGGCGGCCACGCCGCACCTGCCTCACAGCGACTATTGACCGGCCGCGTGGCGCGCAAGACGGGTGTTAGAATGCCTCGCAGTAGTTCGTTGGCACGGTGCACACGCCCGTCGGACTCAGACTTGAACGAGCCGGACCCGAGCAGTTATTCCAGTGCAATCGCAAGTGCAACTTAAGCGCATTTCAGACGCTTCTTAAGCCGAGCCACATCGCCGACCGACGTCCATGCAACGAGAAAAAATCATCGACAAGCCCTTGAGCAAATTTCCGTATCCGATTCCAAGCCGCGAAGAAATCCTGGGCGTCCTGCGCACGAGCGAAGCGCCGCTTGCCGCGAACGACATCGCCGAAGCCTTGTCGATCAAGCGCCAGGAGCGCGAAGGATTTTTCAAGCGCCTCGGCGCCATGGAGCGCGACGGCCAGATCCGGCTCGATCAGCGCAATCTCTATCAGCTGACCCATCCGTCGAACTTCGTCGCCGGCCGTGTGCAAGGCCACCGCGACGGCTACGGTTTCCTCGTGCGCGACGACGGCCAGGACGATCTGTTCCTGCCGACCGGCGAGATGCAAAAGGTCATGCACAACGATCGCGTGCTAGCGCGCATCGTCGGCTATGACCGCCGCGGGCGTCCGGAAGGGCATGTCGTCGAAGTCACGGATCGCGCCAACAAGCGCGTGATCGGGCGGCTGCTCAACGAGAATGGCGCGCTGATCGTCGCGCCCGAAGACAAGCGCATCGGTCACGACATCCTGATCACGCAGAACACCAAGAAGGCCAAGGTCGGCCAGGTGGTGGTGGTCGAACTCACCGATTTCCCTAGCCGTCATTCGCAGCCGCTCGGCCGCGTGGTGGAAGTGCTGGGCGATATCGACGACCCGGGCATGGAAATCGAAATCGCGGTGCGCAAGTACGGCGTGCCGCACGAATTCAGCCAGGCCGCGCTCGACGAAGCCGTCAAGCTCCCTGACGAAGTTCGCCCGGTCGACGCGCGTCATCGCATCGACCTGCGCGATGTGCCGCTGGTCACGATCGACGGCGAAGACGCCCGCGACTTCGACGACGCCGTCTATTGCGAGCCGGTTCAGGTCGGCCGCGGCGAAGGCTTCCGCCTGATCGTCGCGATCGCCGATGTGTCGCACTACGTGCACCCGAAGAGCGCGCTCGACGCAGACGCGATCGAACGCAGCACCTCGGTTTATTTCCCGCGCCGCGTGATTCCGATGCTGCCGGAGAAACTGTCGAACGGACTGTGCTCGCTCAATCCGCACGTCGATCGATGCGTGCTGGTGTGCGACATGATCGTCACCGCGCGCGGCGAGGTGAAGGCATATCAGTTCTATCCGGGCGTGATGCACTCGGTGGCGCGGCTGACCTACACGGAAGTGGCCGCGGTGTTGAAGAACACCAAGGGCCCTGAGGCCGCGCGCCGCGCCGCATTGCTGCCGCAGATGCAGAATCTGTACGGCGTGTACAAGTCGCTGTTCGCCGCGCGCCAGAAGCGCGGTGCGATCGACTTCGATACCACGGAAACGTACATCGTCTGCAATGCGCAGGGCAAGATCGAGCAGATCGTGCCGCGCACCCGCAACGACGCGCACAAGCTGATCGAGGAATGCATGCTGGCGGCGAACGTCTGCGCCGCCGACTTCCTCAAGCGCCACAAGCATCCAGGGCTGTACCGCGTGCACGCCGGGCCGACCGCCGAGAAGCTCGAGAATCTGCGCACTTTCCTGCGCGGCATGGGCCTTTCGCTCGGCGGCGGCGACACGCCGCACGCGAGCGATTACGCTGCGCTGATGGCGCAAATCCGCGAACGGCCCGACGCGCAGATGATGCAGACCATGCTGCTGCGCTCGATGCAGCAAGCCGTCTATAGCCCGGACAACATCGGCCACTTCGGTCTCGCGTACGAAGCGTATGCGCACTTCACGAGTCCGATCCGCCGCTATCCCGACCTGCTGACGCACCGCGCGATCTACGCGATCCTGCAAGGCCGCAAATATCAACCGGAAGCGCCGCACGGCGTCGATCTGAATACGGCGCTGTCGCCGCGTGCCCGCGCGATGCAGCAGGCCGACGACGAGAAGCGCGGCCGCACGCGATCGAACAACGTTGCGATCTGGGAAGAACTCGGCCTGCATTGCTCGGCCAACGAGCGTCGCGCGGACGAAGCGTCGCGCGACGTCGAAGCATGGCTCAAGTGCTATTTCATGCGCGACAAGCTCGGCGAAGAGTATGGCGGCATGGTGAGCGGCGTGACGTCGTTCGGCATTTTCGTGCAGCTCGACGCGCTGTTCATCGAAGGCCTTGTGCACGTCACCGAACTGGGCTCGGACTACTTCCAGTACGACGAGATCAAGAACGAACTGCGCGGCGAGCGCACCGGCATTCGTTATCGCCTGTCGGATCGCGTGCGGGTGCAGGTGAGCCGCGTCGATCTCGATGCGCGCAAGATCGACTTCCGCCTCGTGCGCGACACGCCGATCAAGCCGCCGACGAGTCGTCCGGGTCCGGCGCCGGCCGACAAGGTTTCCGGCGAAAACGGCGGCGCGCGCGTGCGTTCGTTGCCGCCGCTCGAAGGTGGGGCGGGCGGCGCGGCAGGCGCGGGTGGGCGGCGCAAGAAGGCCGCGCCGGCACAAACCGCGGCCGTCAAGGAAGCGCGCGCGGCGCGCGGCGCGGCGAAGAAGCATGGCGCGCCGGCCAAATCGGCGTCGAAGCCGGCACGCAAGAAGCGCTGAAGTCGCATGGTCGTTGAACCGCGCGCATCGGGTACGTCGTCACGTACCGGTTGCGCGCGGTCTGCATTTCGTCTGATCCATGTCGTACGCAGGCCATAACCAGACCGTATTCAAGTCGCACCCACGCTCGTATTCATCACAGCAGCGCGCGTTGAAGGCGCGCTCAATCAAAGGTTTTTCAGTCATGTCACGTCTCAAGGTTCTATACGGTTTCCACGCAGTGACCGCGCGTATGCGGCACGACGCGTCGACGGTCGAAGAGGTTTATTACGACGCGACGCGCAAAGACCGTCGCATGACCGAATTCCTGCATGCGGCGAAGGAAGCCGGCGTGCGTCTGATCGCCGCCGACGAAACGCGTCTGTGGGGCCTCTCGCATACCGAGCGGCATCAGGGCGTGGTCGCGCGCGCGGGCGACCTGCCGCTCGCACAGAACCTTGCCGAACTGCTCGACGGCATCAACGGTTCGCCGTTGATCCTCGTGTTGGACGGTGTGACCGATCCGCATAATCTCGGCGCCTGTCTGCGCGTCGCCGATGCTGCCGGCGCGCACGCGGTGATCGCGCCGCGCGATCGCGCAGTGGGTTTGAATGCGACGGCAGCCAAGGTCGCGAGCGGCGCAGCCGATACCGTCCCGTACATCACGGTGACGAATCTGGCGCGCGCGTTGCGCGAATTGAAGGACGCGGGCGTGTGGGTTGTCGGTACCGCCGGCGAAGCCACCAAGAGCCTCTACGAGGCTGAACTCGACGGTCCGGTCGCACTGGTGATGGGCGCCGAAGGCGAGGGCATGCGCCGTCTCACGCGCGATACCTGCGACGTGGTCATGCAGATCCCGATGGCCGGTACGGTCGAGAGCCTGAACGTGTCGGTGGCGAGCGGCGTGTGCCTGTTCGAAGCGGTGCGTCAGCGGTCGGTGAAGAAGTAAGCTCAAGGGGCGTCGGACCGGTTTCGGCGCAATGCCGCAGGCTCGACGCCCCAGTTTCAATCGCCGTCATCCGGCGCTCGCATGCCACTCCGGTAAACTTGTCGCTTTTACTGCTCGCCAGCATTTCCTATGACCCAAGACGAACTCAAGCAACTGGTCGGCCAGGCCGCCGCCGACTACGTGAACGCCAACGTGCCCGAAGGCGCAGTGATCGGCGTCGGCACCGGCTCCACCGCGAACTGTTTCATCGACGCGCTGGCTGTCGACAAGGCCCGCTATCGCGGTGCGGTGTCGAGCTCGCTCGCCACCACCGCGCGCCTGCAATCGCACGGCTTCAAGGTGTTCGACCTGAACGAAATCGATTTGCTGCCGGTGTACGTGGACGGTGCCGACGAGATCGACCACAGCGGTGCGATGATCAAGGGCGGCGGCGGGGCGCTGACGCGCGAGAAAATCGTCGCGTCCGTGTCGGACGTGTTCGTCTGCATCGCCGATGCGAGCAAACGTGTCGACGTGCTCGGCAACTTCCCGCTGCCGATCGAAGTCGTGCCGATGGCGCGCACCGCGATCGGCCGCCGCGTTACGGCGCTCGGCGGCGTGCCGGTGGTACGCGTGACGAAAGAAGGCGTGCCGTTCATCACCGACAACGGCAATGAGATCCTCGACGTCAAAGGTCTGCGGATCAGCGACCCGCGCACGCTGGAAATGCACATCAATGCATGGCCGGGCGTGGTGACGGTGGGTCTGTTTGCCGGCCGCGGCGCGGATTTATGCCTGCTCGGCACCGATACCGGCGTCGAGATCATCGAGTACAACAAGGGCTAACCCAGTCTAAGCCAGGCCTTTTAGCAGCCGCGTGCGCGAGCCTGTTTCAGCGCGCGGCTTGCCCGATGGCCTGCGTCATCCGTTGTAAATACTGATCCACCGAAAACGCGTTTTGCGCATCGGCGAGCGCCTGCGCCGCGAGGTGCTGCGCGAGTGCCGGCTCGGCGCGCAACGTTTCGATCGCATCGGCTAACTCGGCCACATCGCCGGGTTTCACCAGCCAGCCGTTGTGCCGGTGCCGCACGATCTCGGTCACGCCGCCGGCGGCCGCGGCGATCACCGGCCGCGCCGCCACCATTCCTTCGACGATCACCCGGCCGAACGGCTCGGGTTCGGTCGAAGTGTGCAAGATGACGTCCATCGCTTTCATCCATGCGGGCACGTTGTCCTGAAAGCCTGCGAAGTGCACGCGATCCGCAATGCCCAATTGTTTGGCCTGCTGATGAAGACGCTGCGCGTATGCGTCCTCGCCGAATAGCGGCGCGCCGACCAGCACCAGATGCACGCCAGGCAGCCGCGCCAGCGCGTCGAGTGCAATGTGCTGACCTTTCCACGGTGCGAGGCGGCCGAATAAACCTGCGAGCCACGCATCCTCAGGCAAGCCCAGATGCCGGCGCAGCGCGGCCATCTTCGTGCCGTCGACGCGGCTGAATGCGTCCGCATCGATGCCGTTGTAGATGACCGGAACCGTATCGGGCGCGACGCCCGTTAGCGCCGCCAGCGACTGCGCCGACGCCTTCGAATTCGCGACAACCTGATCGACCGCGAAACGCACCAGCCACTTGACCACGCTCAATTGCACACGCCCGAAGTGCGCGCGCGTCAGGATGTCGTGCTGATACCAGATCACCGGTTTGCGATGCAGCGGTTTGCCGAGCGCGCCGAGCACCAGCGCCTTTTGTGTGTTGAGAAACAGCACGTCGAAGTCGCACGCCCGCGAGGCGATTGCGCGTACCTGGCGCAGGATGCCCGGCACGGCGCGCAGACAATTCAAACCGGAGCCTTGCCGCACGATGCCTGATACGTGCACATCGTTCAGCACCTCCACGCGTGCGCCGAGCGCTTCGAGCCGCGCACGAAACGGGCCGTCGGAGAGCAGCACGACCTGGCTGCGCGAGGTGCAGCTTCCCGCCAGTTGCAACAGCGCGAATTCAGCGCCGCCGAGCTGGCCGCTCTGATCGACGAACAGCACACTCGGCATCGCGGGCGCGAGCGTTGTGGGTGTCACGGGTGTCGAAGGTGTGGCGGGTGTATCGATCGAAGCTGGCTGAACCAGCGGCAACGAATGGGCAAGTGGAGAGGCGTCGATCGTCGGTCGCATAGGATGGCGAAGTAATTGAGGCGCCACTTCGCAGGAGGCGAATGGCGAGTCTTTATTATTCGTGGACTGTCGCGCCTCGAATGTGGGCATGCGCACGCACAGCAAACGAAGCGCCACATACACTCGATCCTACGGCTACGGGTCGTTTCTCTATAGGTAACAAGATTATGAAAGTGGCGATCGTGCACGACTGGCTCGTCGCGCCCGGTGGGGCGGAGAAAGTGCTCGAACAGATCATCGAGTGCTTTCCCAATGCCGATCTATTCAGCCTCGTTGATTTCTTCGAAGACCGCAGACCCCTCGGCGGCAAGCCCGTCACGACCTCGTTCATCCAGCGCCTGCCGTTTGCGCGGCGCCGCTATCGAGCGTATCTGCCACTGATGCCGCTTGCAATCGAACAGTTCGATCTATCGACTTACGACCTCGTTATCACCAGTTCCTATGCGGTAGCCAAAGGCGTGCTGGTCGGCCCCGATCAGACGCACGTGAGCTATGTGCATTCGCCCATGCGCTACGCGTGGGATCTGCAACACCAGTATCTGCGCGAGGCGAAACTGACGCACGGGCTGCGCTCATGGGCGGCGCGCGCGCTGCTGCATTACCTGCGCGGCTGGGATTCTCATTCGGCGAACGGCGTCGATCGGCTGATCGCCAATTCGCAGTTCGTCGCGCGCCGCATGATGAAAACTTATCGGCGCGATGCGGCGGTGATTCCGCCGCCAGTCGACGTGCACCGATTCGAAATGTGCACGCACAAGGAAGACTTCTATCTGACCGCCTCGCGGATGGTGCCGTACAAGCGCATTGATCTGATCGTCGAAACCTTTACCGCGACGCCCCACCGCAAGCTGATCGTGATCGGCGATGGTCCGGAGATGGCGGTGATTCGCGCCAAGGCCGGTCCGAATGTGACGATTCTCGGCTATCAACCGTTCACGGTTCTCCGAGATCATCTGCAACGTGCGAGCGCTTTCGTATTCGCCGCCGAAGAAGACTTCGGTATCGTTGCGCTCGAAGCGCAGGCATGCGGCACGCCGGTGATCGCGTTCGGCAAGGGCGGGGCGCTCGAAACGGTGGTGCCGGTCGGCGAGGCGCATCCTACCGGCGTATATTTCGCACGCCAAACGGTTGTGTCGATGCTCGATGCGATCGACCGCTTCGAACGCCAGCGTGAACAGATCACGCCGGCTGCGTGCCGCGCGAATGCCGAACGTTTTTCGGCGGCGGTGTTCCGGCGCGCCTTCATGAGCGAAGTAACGCGCACGATCGCGGCGTCGGGTGGGCGTCCACAGGTGGCGATGGAACGGACTGAACACGAATTCGCCGCCGAAGATATCGCCTGGTCCGGCGATATAGTTCAGGAAAACCTCTGGGGACGTTGACGCAAGACGAGTTCGATCGTGTCCGCCTTGATCGCCGGCGTCGTTAGCGAGTCGTCTCCGGGGTGAAGTTTACTATCGTGTTATTCGTGCATTGGGAACTTCGCAATACGCGAATAAAAAATGGCTTCCGTTGTACCGTAGCAAAGCGCTGCTGGTCGCTCGGACTATGCCGTCCGGCCGACCATCGGTGCCGATCCACTCCATTCAGCCTTGCAGGCAGAGCGTGCATGTCCGATGCACGAATCGTTGCGAGGAAAGATGATGCGGGTCATTTCGAAGCAAGCGTTGCATTGACGCATGCGGAATACGACCTTTGGACGAGGAAGAATTTAAAGTCATGGATGCCGATCGCCTCCCGGGAGCTTTTCCCGACATCGCTCAGACCTGGGCTACGCTGCAAACCCAGTTGGCCCTCACACCCATTCGCAGCGAGCAGGATTATCAGAAGATGGTCCAGGTAGCCAATGAACTCGCCGATCACCTGAACGGCAACGCGGAAGACCCGCTTGCCGATCTGTTCGCGATCGTCGCCGACCTGATCGAGGGTTGGGAAGCCAACAACGTGACGATCCCGAAAGCGGAGCCGCGCGAGGTCTTGCGGCATCTGCTGGAAACGCATGGGCTCAAGCAAAAGGATCTGATGGGAATCGCCTCGCCCACCGTGGTAAGCGATATTCTCGCGGGCCGCCGCGCGATCAGCAAGAAGGTCGCGAAAGCACTGGCCGTGCGTTTTCATACCGACGTCAGCGCGTTTCTGTAAGAGCGGCACATACCGCCGCGTCAATCCCACATCAACTTCGCTTCCGATCCGCCCACATAAACCGTGTGCCAATGCGAAAGGGGCTGCGCCTGATCCAGGCGCAGCCCCTTTTCGTCAGTACGGTAGCGCGATCTATTGTGGCGCTTGCGGAGCTTGAGGATCGAGCGGATCGCCGGCGGAGTAGGTGTACGCATACGCGTAGTCATACGTACCGTTCCTGTTGCGGCTCTTCAACGGCACCGCATTCATCACGCCGCCCACCACCCGGGCACGCGCACGCCGCAGTTTCTTCAGC
The DNA here is from genome assembly GCF_046535245.1 of Paraburkholderia sp. SIMBA_030. Lineage (NCBI taxonomy): Bacteria > Pseudomonadati > Pseudomonadota > Betaproteobacteria > Burkholderiales > Burkholderiaceae > Paraburkholderia > Paraburkholderia sp. SIMBA_030. The sequence goes on along the minus strand of NZ_JAWRXB010000004.1, from coordinate 314,058 downwards.
GAGTCAGTCACGTTGTGTTCGGAGTGCATGCCGGCACGCATCACCAGCACCGTCGAGCCGGCGATATTGGCGACCACCGCGGCATCGGCAACGGCCAGCAGCGGCGGCGTATCGACGATCACCAGGTCGAACTCCTGCTCGAAGCGCGCAAGAATTTCGCTGAAGCGCGACGAAGTCAGGATCTCGGACGGGTTCGGCGGATAAGCACCCGCCGCGATGAAGTGCAAGCCGTCGACGCCCGTGGCTCGAGCCGCGACTTTCAGATCCACCTGGCCGATCAGCAGTTCGGTCAAGCCGCCATTGGGCGAGCGGCCGAAATATTGCGCGAGCCGGCCGCGCCGCAGATCGGCGTCGATCAGCAGCACGCGCTTGCCGGACTCGGCGATCAGCGCCGCGAGGTTCGCGCACAGAAAGCTCTTGCCGTCCGAAGGCGCCGGGCTTGTGATCGCCACCACCCGGTTGGGCGCATCGACCAGGCCGAATTGCAGCGTGGCGCGCAGTCCGCGCAAACCTTCCACCGTCATATCGTACGGATGCGTCTTCACCAGCAGCGAGCGCATCGGCGTCCTGGCCGACGGGATGACGGTTTGCGTGCCGACCGGCACGCGCGCGCCCTTGGCCGCCGCCGTGCGCGGCCGGATCAACCGCTGGATGCCGGATGGCGTCGCGGGCAGGGCCGGCACTTCGGCCGGCCGCGAACTCGGCGCGGGCAGCGCCGCGCCGCGGGTGGCGCTCAACAGCCGGTCGCTGCGCGCCTGTTCCGGGCTGAAGGTGATCGAACCGAAGATCGGTAGCTGGAAGCGGCGTTCGACGAACTCCGGATCGGACACGCCGGTAAGGAACGTGCGGCGGCAGAACGCGAACAGAATGCCGGCGATGATGCCGAGCACCGTGCCCGCCGAAATGATTAGCGCCGCTTTCGGCCGCACCGGCTGGGACGGCAGCAAGGCCTGATCGATGATGTGCACGTTGCCGATTGTGCCGGCACGCGAAATCGACAGCTCCTGGGTTTTGTTCAGCAGTGCAACGTAGATTTCTTCGGCGACTTTCGCATCGCGCTGCAAGGCGAGGGCGTCGCGCTCGGAACTCGGCAGCGTCGTGAAGTGCTGTTCGAAGCGCGCCTTTTCGCTTGTCATCGCCGCCAGTTGCGCATCGACCTGTTGCACTTCCGGGCTCTCCGCGGTGAAGCGCTGCAGTAGTTGCGCACGCATGATGCGCAGCGACGCAATCTGCTTTTCGTAGTCCAGACCGCCGGCGAGGTACACGCCGGCTTCCTGGGTCGGCTGGAACGAACCGACCCGTGACTGGTATTCGGACAGCGCAGTCTCCGCCCTTTTCACCTCGGTACGCAGACGCGGCAGTTCGCTGTTCAGGAAGCTCAGCATGTGGCTCGCTTCTTCCTGCGCGCGTTCGGTGCGCTGTTTAAGATACGACGCCGCCACCGCGTTGGTGATCGCGGTGATCGCGTGCGGATCGGTGCCCATGTACGACAGTTGCACGACACCGGTTTCACGGCCTTTCTCCGACACCTGCAGACCGGACGAGAGGGCGGATACCGCATCGAGCTGGTTGAAGCGCGTGACGTAGAACTCGGTGCCCGGACGCGCCACCAGCGTCTTGACGAACAACGTGACGTCGTTGCCGCTCGCTTCCTGGCCGGCCACGCCGGTCAGGATCCGTTTGCCGAACGAGTCGAGCAGTTCGTAGCGTCCGTAGTCGAGCACGCGCAGCGTCAGCTGCGCGCCTTCGAGCGACTTGGCCACCGCGATCGAATCGACCTCGAATTGCTCGCCTCCCCACGCATAGGAGTTCATGCCGAACGCCGCGCCGAGCGGGCGGCCCGGATGCGTGAAAAGCGCCGAGATCCTGCCGAGCACAGGCATGGTCTTCGGCACCACCATGAAGTTCAGCTTGAATTGCTCGACCACCGGTTCGACCACCGCGCGGCTCTTGATGATTTCGATTTCCGCCTGGGTGTGCGTCGCACCGATCGACGGCATGAGCGCCAGCATGGTCTGACTCGGCGTGGCGTTGGCGTTCTGCGCTTCGACCTGTAGCAGTGCATCGGCGGAGTAGATCGGCGTCGCGATCCTCGTGTACATCACCGCGGCCAGGATGACGCAGCCGGCAATGCCGATTACCCACCCGATCTGATCGACGATAATGCGCAACAGGTCCCGCATCACTGCGTCCTCGTCGCTGCCCGGTGCCGGTCCGTGGTCCGGCATGTCGTACGTACTCATATAGATACTCCGTAGCGATCGTTTTACTTGGACAACTGCCATGTGTAGAACAAGGTTTGCAGGGTCGGCGTGATCTGTTCGAGTGCGCGGTTAAAGCGGGCGGCGTTCGAGACTTGCACGTACACCACGTCCTTGGGCTGTAGTTCGAACTTGGTCATCAGCATCAACGCGTCGACCTGCGTCATGTCGAGCTGATAGACGTCGGGCGTGAGCGTCTTGTCGGCGCCGCGCACCACGTAGACGAAACGCGGGTCGCCGGTTTTGACGTCGAGGCTGCCCGCGCCGGTCAGCGCGTCGGCGAGCGTCAGGCGGCCGCGGTTCATCGGCAGCGAGGTCGGCTTGTTGACCTCGCCGAGCACGAAGACGCGGCTGTTGGAACGGTCCGGCACGTCGATGATGTCGCCGTCCTGCAGCAATACGTTCTGTTGCGGATCGCCGGTTTCGAGCAGCGCGGCGACGTCGACCGTGTAGCGCTTGCCGTCGCGCGTGACGCCGACGTTTTGCAGATCCGCGTCGGCCAGTGCGCCGCCCGCGCGATTGATCGCGTCGAGCACGGTCAGCGGCGTGTCGGTGATCGCTTCCGAAGCGGGCGTGCGCAGGTTGCCGGTCACCTGCACCGACTGGCTGTTAAAGCCCGATACGCGCACGTCGAGTTGCGGATTGCGGATCGTCCTCGCCAGGCTCTTTGTCAATTCCTGCTGGACCTGCTGCGCGGTCATCCCGACCACTTTGATGCGGCCCACGCGCGGGAAGAAAATCGTGCCGTTGTTGGCGACCCGCACGGTCAGTCCGCCTTCGCCGCCGCCCGACAGCGGCGGCGCGATCGGTGTCGCACCTTGTGTCTGCGTCGGTCCCGGCGACGGCGCCGTGCCGCTGCTGCCCGCCGGCAGAGGCGGCGCACCGGCCGCCGTGCCCGAGCCGATAGCCGTCAGTTCCGGGTGATCCCAGACGATGATGGTCAACTGATCGCTGATCCCCAGGTGATAGTCATACAAGCTGCGCGTTGTCGGCGTCAGGCACTGCAACGGACAGACCGCCGGCACGGCGGCCGCGCGCTGCTGGCGAAAATAGCCGACATCGATCGCGCGGACCGGAAATTTTTCGGTCTGTTGCGGCGGAGGGGGCGGCTCCAGCCGTTTGGTGTCCAGATAAGGTCCCGGCGCCAATGAGCAGGCGCATAGCGATGCGGCCGCGAGCCCTGCGGCAATGGTTTTGATATTCATTTTGTGGTCCCTCGCGTGAAACGATGCGCTGATCGGATCGGTCAGCGTGCCGCCTCCTGCCATGCCCCGCGCATTGCGCGTAAACCGACTCGCCATTTGCGAAGCGCGAGCGCCACGCCGCCGCTCTCGAATGCCAACGACAATGCGCGCAGGAACCCCGGATCAGCGCGATCGCCGATCAGCGTCGAGTAAGCGACGAACGCCCATCGGCCAGGCGGCGTCAGGTATTCGCACATGATGAGTCGGAGATTGAATGACGCGTTATAGAAAGCTGTGTCGTTGAATGTGTCACGCTGGTCCTCGTCGCTGCGCTGGGCCGGGAAGTGCTCAACCAGCAACGACGGGTCATAGATCAAGGTCCAGCCGCGCCGCTGCACGTCGAGGCTGAAGCCCATTTCGCAATGCACCTGCGCGCCGGTGCCGCGCAAGCGCCCGTCGAAACGCAGCGTGCCGATCGCCTCGCGGCGAAACGCCATGTTGACGCCCTTGAGCACTTGCACTTCGCGCGCCGCGCCGTGGCCGATATGGTGATTGCCGATGGCGCGGCCATACCAGCGCACGAGCCCCACGCGCGGCTTCTGCCCCTGCAGAATGCCGTTGCGTTCATGCACGATGTCGCGTCCGCCCAGACCGCCGAGAGACGCATCGTTTTCGAAGGCGAGGGCGATCCGTTCGACCCAGTCCGGGTGCGGCGCGGCGTCGTCGTCGGTGAAGCAGAGCACGTCGCCGCTGGCGCTTTCGATACCCAGGTTGTAGGCGGCCACCACGCCCGGCGTGCGCACCAGCACGATCCGCGTGTCCGGCCGGTTTGCTTCGCGCGTGCGCAGCCAGTCGAGCGTCGTGTAATCGTCGTGACGTGCGATCACGATCACTTCGTCTGCGCGGCGCTGCTGCGCGTCGAGTGCCGCCAGGCAGCGCGCCAGATCGGCGGTGCGCCGGTAGGTCGGCACGATCACGGAGACTTTCACGTCCAGTGAGCGAGCAGCCTGTCCGCGATCACAAAGAGTGCGTCGAGACATCGAGCAGTATTCCTAAGCATAATGAGTTGCCGGGTAATCAAAAAGAATGCAGCGCCTACTCGACGGTTTCAGCCTGACGCAGGCGTGGCAGAAGGCGGTCAAATTCGCGTTTGACGAGGCCATAGCATTCGCAGGCGCGCGCTTCGAGGCCCTTGCGGTCGAGCACCTTGATGTGGCCGCGGCTGTGATGAATCAGGCCTTCGTCGTGCAGCTTGCCGGCCGCTTCGGTGATGCCTTCGCGGCGCACGCCGAGCATGTCGGCGATCAGTTGCTGGGTTACCGTCAGGTCGTTCGAATCGACCCTGTCCACTTCGATCAGCAGCCACCGGCAAAGCTGCTTGCTCAGCGCGTGGTGGCGATTGCAGGCAGCCGTCTGCGCGACTTGCGTGAGCAGGGCGTGCATATACAGCAGCATCAGGCGGCGCAGGAAATCGGAGCGGGCGAATTGCTGCTTGAGCGCCTGTGCGCTCGTCCGGTACGCGAAGCCGGCGCATTGGACCTGCACGCGATTCGGCATGGTTTCGCCACCGGTGAGCACCGGCACGCCGGTCATGCCTTCGCGGCCGACCGCGGCGATTTCGACCGAGCTGCCGTCTTCCATCGTCGAGAGCATCGAGATGATTGCCGTGGTCGGGAAGTAGACGTGATGGATGCGCTGGCCGGAGTCGCACAGCAACTGCTCGGTACGCAGATGGACCAGCTCGAGGTGAGGCGCAAGTGCTTGCCATTCGTGGGACGGCAATGCACCGAGCAAATGGTTGCCGTGCAGGTCTGATTGAAGTGTCAACATGATCGGTCCTCTTGTGAAGTCACGCGCCGCGCGCCTTCCAGTTTTTTTGATCCGATGCCTGCATCCATTAAAACAACGCGCCGCCTGGCGAGTAGCGAAGGATGAGCAGGAACGGCCCCGTATTGGCCTGATGCGCCACCGCCCCTCCTTGTCGATCTCGTCCGGGCGACGCCGTGTTGCGCTATCTCTTTAGCGAGGAGCGTGCCAACCGTAGGGGAAACGAGGGCTGGTGCGGCGCAACGAAGCAGGCCTTAGCGGTGCGCGAAGCGAAACGTGGCTTTTTGTTTCAAATATGTACAGCGCGTCCCGCCTGGCAGAGGGGGCAGTCCAGTATCTTTATTCGACTCAAATCCTTGACCAGATTGGCCTGGCTGCCGCTGCGAGCGTCTTTCCGGGTGGCGTCGCAGGTATGAGACAGCCTTGGCAGGTGGGCTGCAAAGGGGCGTCCCGGATGTGCCGGAATTGATTCAGTTGTGTTCCACAGATTGCATACGGCGCTTACGGATCGCTTTTTTGGCGACTGGGAAGTCGCGAAAAAACCGACAGTGACGCATGAAAACAAACAAACGGATGCGCGCATTGCGAGGCGTTAAGCGTATTGCGAAGGGACGGTTAGCTCAGGGGAGACAGTCAACCGTAGAACGTGGCGGAAATCGCATTGATTGCGCGCACTTCGCCGGCGGGCGCCACGCATGTTGCGTCAGCTGTAAACGCCGCGCTCGATGCACACGCAACGAGTTGAGCCGAGGGGATGAGCGGCACAGTCACAGAACGGTTCGGCGGCAGATGGAACCAGTCATGCGCGGCCCGGTAGTGCATGTCGACGATATGAACGAAGCGCGCGAAACGCTTTGCTTCGATGACTAGTTGCCAGTTGTCGCCGGCGCGCTCGGCAGTCACCGTTAAACCCAGTTCGTGGCGTTCGCCGACGCGCCGCTCCGGCAGATGAAACGCTTCCGCCAGAACCCGACCGCTGGCCGGATCGCGCAGTGTCGCAATCGTGACATCATGCGCGCGCGGGCCGAAGCGGTACGCGTGCGTGAAGTCGAAGAACTGGCCGAGGCACTCGGCTGCGCCGATTTGCTCCGCGCAGTGCGGCGCCAGCTCGACCGCTCGGCTCGCGGACGCTACCTTGACGCAACCGTCGCGCAGGCACACTAGATCCAGTTGCGCGTGCAACGCTTGCGCACGCTCGTTCAGTAAATGAATAGCGAGGCCGTTGAGGCCTTCGTCGATCATGACCAGCTGCACGGGCTGCAGTGTCTGCGCGAGGCCGTACCAGGCGCTTTTGGGTCGTCCTGTGGCGTCGATCAGGCCCCAGCCCGCGCCGGGCCGCAGATCCTGAAACTGCCAGACCAGCGCGCCGCCGCATGGCGAGCCGGCGCTGCGCCACTCGGCGAACACGTCGCTCATCAGTTCGGCGACCACCGCGCGCGACAGGTCCAGATAGCGTTGCGGGTCCTCGTAACGCAGCCGCGCCGGTTCGACACCATATAGCGCCTGAAGGTAGTAGTCGCGCACGTCGTCGAAATCCCAGCCGGCGCCGGGGTCGCGCGGCACGGCGGCCTTCCAGCGAGGATCGTGCACGTGCATCGTGCCGAGCGCGTCGTGCAAGGTGGCGTCGTCGGGCACGTTGGCGAACGCGAGGCACTCGGCGGCGAAGCGCACCTGTGAGCGGCGCACGTCGTCGAGCGGACGCTGATAGGCGCCGACGCCGTAGTAATGCGTGATGCCGGTATTAGTCGAAAACGGCCAGACGCCACCCGAGGGTGAGTTGCTGACATACGGCACGTCCGGCCGCTCGCGTGCCGCGATCGCCGGCAACTGTCCGGTGAACAAGGGTTGCGTGCGCATCGAAGCCGGCAGGCCCAGCATGGCCGCCTGCTGGTCGGCTTCGCTGCCGCCGCACAGCACCGCGAGCGACGCGAAACGCCGCGTGCGGGTCAGGAACTGGCTGGCTTCGCGCTCGATCGACGCGCTGAAAGCGGCGTCGGTCGGGTAGTCGAAATTCGCCAACGCGAAGTCTTGCCAGATGAGGATGCCGTACTCGTCGGCGAGCGCGTAGAACGCATCCGACTCGTACACCATGGTGCCGCCCACGCGCAGCATGTTCATTCCCGCCGCGCGCGCGAGTGCAAACGCGTGGTGCAATTGCTCGCCGGTGCCGCTCAGGGTAACGAGATCCGCGCTGGTCCAGCAGGCGCCGCGGCAGAACACCGGCGTACCGTTGACGCGCAGCGCGAAGCCCGCACCGTCCGCGCCATGGTCTACTTCAATGCGGCGAAAACCGACCGATCCCAATGGTTGGGTTATCGGGCGCTCGTCATCGAGCTGCAACATCAGCGGATATACAGTCGGCGTGCCATGCGTATGCGGCCACCAGCGTTCGGCCTGCGGCACGCGCACGCTGCCGGTCAGCGTATAGGCATCGCGCCATTGCAAGGACGAAACGAGCCCGCCGCAATTCAACGAGGCGCAACTCGCCGCGCTGTCGTGCGGATGAACAAAACGTAGCGTGAGCGTAACAACGCCGTCGTCGCCGTCGAGGCGGCTCACGAGATCGACAGTGTCGAATGCGTGCGGCGCATCGCTGAGCAGTTCGACCGGCCGCCACGGTCCGACCGCTTGCACAGGCGGACACCAGCCGGGCATATGGCCGAGCAGGGTGGTGCGCAGGTTGCGCAAGGTCGGCGGCGAAACGAGACGTGGCCGCCAGCGCGCGCGTGAGCGCTTTTCCGCCAACGCCGGCGTGAGAGAGCGGAAGCATAGGGCGAGCGTCGCGCTGCCGTGCAGTTCGATGTCGAGATCGTGTGCGACGAACATCGAATCGGAATCGAGCCGCCTGGTGCCGTCGAGCCAGACCTCGGTGAGCGTCGCGAGCCCGTGCAGACGCAAGCGGCGTTTACCCGTGCCTGTCAGCGTCAGCCGGTACCAGTGATCGTCGAAGGCGAGCGGCGGCGGATGGGCAGCGTCGAAGAGGCCCGCCGCACGGCGCGCACTCGCGACCGTACCCGGCACTGGCGCGCCGAGCCAGCCATCCACCGGCAAGTCGGCGGGTGACGCACACGCACCCGCAGGCGTGCTGACGCACTGCCAGCCCGTGTCGAGCCGCTGTGGCCAGCAATCCTGTGCCGTTAACCCGACAGCGGTCCCGGCGATCCCAGTCGGGCCGGCGGGCACGAGCGGGGCGGCATCGGGCGCTGCGTCGGTCATCAGTGCATCCACGGCGAGTCCCTGCGGCTAGGGCGGCGAGTGCGCGTCACGACACCAGGGCGGCAAGTGGCGGCAACGTCTTTTCGTAAGCACTCTCCAGCGTATCGAAACAGTCTTCGCACAAATCGCGGCGAGCGCGGGTGATTGCCCGCACGAGCCGGAACTGCATCACCATCGACTCCGACGCGATGCTTTGCGCCGCGGCCGGGATCGACGCCGGAATCTCGAAACCCTGGCCGGCGAGCCACAGCAGATACTTCGACAAAAACTCGAAGTTCGCGCCGAGCTGCCGCATCAGGTTGAACGAGTAGGGGTGAAAGAACGCCTCGCCGCGTTCGAGCAGCGTCTCCAGATGCTCGGGAAACGCCACGCGCCACTGCGAGATCGGATTGCTCAACGGCCGCCGGCTCAGATGCGCGCACAACAATCCGGCGGACGCGTTCGCCAGCGCGGTGCCTTCCAGCGCGGGCCGCGCCTGCTTGGCGAATTCGACATAGGGAAACAGCAGATCGGGCTGCTGCGCGAACTGCGGCAGCTTGCGAAACACGCCGTCGTAGTCTTCACCGTCGAGCAGGTGATAGCCGGTGTTGTGGAAATAGCCGAGACGGCGCGCGGCCGGATCGATGAAGTCGATGCCCACGGTGGTTTTCGGATGCTCGCGCCGATACGACGTGGCACGCGTATTCGGCAGGTAGTAGCCGTCCACTTCCACGAGCACCGTATGACCGCGCAAGGTTTGCGCGAGCACGCGGGCCTCGAGCGAGTCGTAGATCGCGAGTTCCTGCACCTGGGTGCCGTACAGCCGCTCGAGGTCTTCGAGCGGGAATTTGAAGAACGTGAACTGATCGCCTTCGAAATCCTGCGTGACGGTGAAGCCGAATGCCGCGCGCGGGTCGAGTCCGAAGCCGTGCAGCAGCTCGATCCACAGGTCGACGTAGCAGTTGGTCTCCTGCCACACGCGATCGCCCTGGTGCAGCGCATGCGGCGCATGCTGGCGCAGCGGCGCTGCGCTCGGGACCGTAACGCCCTGAGTGTGCGGGTCGAGCCGTGCGAGCGGCGCAAAAGCGCACGGCTCGCCCTTCAGTTGGGACGAAGGAGACGACCTCATGCGCTGTCTCCGGCACCCTGTAGCGGTGCGGCGGGCAGCGCCGATGCCTCGTGTGGCTGCGCCATGCCGTGCGCGACACGCGCCTGGGTGTCGTCCCACAGCAGCGCGCGCACCTCGTCCGGCCACGCGTTCACGTCGAGCCCATGATGGCGGAATAACGCCAGCGTGATGCGTTCCATGCCGAAGCCGACGCAGCCCGTATGCGCCACCGTGCCGTCTTCGCAGGCGATCTTCCAGATCGCGCCGAAGTGATCCATGTGATAGTTGAACGACAGACATGCAGTCTTGCTGTCGGCGTTCGCCACCGGAATCAGCAGTTCGAACTTGAGCGCCTGGGCACGCTGGCTATCGGCGACGATCTTGCCGCCGCGGCCGAAGAACGGGTCGTTGGCCAGATCCACCTCGACCGGCAGTTGCAGTAGCGTAATCAGCAGCGAGCCGCGTTCGACCCACATCTGCCGGAACGCCATCACCTGTTCAGGCGTGCCGAGGCGCACGTATTCGCGCTGGCGGAACATCTGCATGCGGCCCGGATCGAGCGACGGTTCGTGGCGGAAGCAGTACGACAGTACGTCGATGGTGCGGCCGCCGGCCGGCAGCGGACCGCGCCGCGCCATCACCGGATAGATCGGATAGCAGGCCGCCGGCGTCAGCACGACACGCGTCGGTTTTTGCTGGGCCATCCATGCTTCGCTGCGCTCGCCGTCGCGTTCGGTCATGGCGTCGTCGAGCGCGCGCAACAGGCGCTGATGACCCATATCGTTGCCGCAGAACGCGTGGATCGTGCCGGCGAGATTCGGGAAGCTCTTCAGATATTCGCTATCTTCGAAGTCGGTGCGACGCATCGCCGGCGGAAAGCGCAGCACTTCCGGCTGCTGGTCCGCGCCCAGATGCGTGATCGCGGCGTTCAGGCGGTCCACCACGTCTTCGAATACCTGGCTGCGGCCGTACAGGCCGTTTTCGCCGGTGTCGATCAGGAGTCCTGCGGCCAGCAGCTCGTCGCGAAAACTCGGCGTCGCGCCGGTTTCGGCGAGCGCGGCGGTCTCGGTCATCGTGTTCATCTCAGGCTCTCCCCGGTGCGGCAGGACGCTGCGCAAGCAACAGGCTGGCGGTGTTCTGCGCGATACGGTCGTTGTTGATCATCAGCGGCGCGGAGTACAGGTCGCGCAGATGGCGTCCCACGCTATATTCCGTGCCGTTCTTGTAGCCGGCCATGCCGCAGATCATCAGCACTTCCTGCACGACTTGCAGTGCGGTGCTCGAGATGCTGGTCTTCAGCGTATTCATGTCGGAGGCGAAGCCGAGCATCGCCGAGAGCGGCGCATCGGCCTGGCAGGCGCCGTGTTTCGCGTGATGCGCGGCGCACGCCGCGTCGAGCGCCACCGACAGGCGCGCCTGCATCATCTGCAGCAGACCGACTGCTTCGGCGAGGCGCAAGCCGGCCGGCGGGATCGAACCGGGTTTCGAGCGTGCCTGCGCGCGGAAGAACGCCTTCGCGCGATTCACCGCGTCGCTTGCCACGCCGGTCCATACCGAGGCCCACAGCGTGTGCGACACCGGCAGCATGGTCTGATCGGCGATATCGGCGAAGGGGGCGGGCAGGATCTGTTCGGCCAGACCGGTGGCGACGAGCCGGAAGCCCTCGCTGCAGGTGCCGCGCATCCCCATCGAATCCCAGCCGCCGCGCTTTTCAAGTTGCGTTTGTTCGCGTAACGTGACGATCAGCACCTGGTCGGCCGCGGCCGATTCGGCGGTGCGGCGCGCGGTGACGAGAATGCCGTCGGCGTGCGCGCCGTACGAGATTGTCGGCGCGAGCTTTTCGATGCGAAAGCGCTTGATGGTGAGTTCGTCGCTGAGCGCGTCGTCGAGTTCGACCGCGCAGGCGCTGGTGCGCACATTGCCGCCGATGGTTTCCTCGGACGTCGCCGAAGCCAGCAGCCATTGATGGTCGACCAGTTGCGCGAGCAACTGCCGATGCCATGCCGACTCGCTGCCGTGCGCCTCGATGCAGGCCACCTGGATCTGGTGCATTGCGTACACCATCGCGGTGGATGCGCAGCCCTGCGCCAGCGTCTCGCAGATCGCGCCGACCTCCGCGAGCGACAGGCCGGCGCCGCCGAAACGGGCCGGCACCATCGCGGAGAGCAAACGTTCGCGCCGCAGCGCGTCGAACGCCTCGCGGGGAAAACGCGCTTCGAGGTCTACCGCGTCGGCGAACTGCGCGGCCACCGCCGCGCAGCGCTGCGCCGCCGCGCGCCAGCCGGGTTCGGCTTCCACTGCGCTCAGCACGACCGGTGCGGCGGCGGATTCCTCCGGCGCGGCTGAGGCGGCAGCGTCCAGCAGCGGGGCGGTCATGCTGCGGCCTTTGCCCGTTGCAGTTCGGTCACTGCGGCGGCCATCGAATCAATGCTGGAAAAGAGCCGGCGCGTCAACATGCGGTCCGGGATTTCAATGTCGAATTCGTCTTCGATGGCCAGCATCAGATGCACCGTCGCCAGCGAGGACAAGCCTGCGGCGTAGAGATCGGCATCGTCTGCCAGCGTGTCTGGCAGGACGTCGAGGCGTGCCGATTCGGAAAGGATGCGGCGCAATGCTTCTTTCATGGTGAGGGCCCCTTGGTTGGCCAACTATCTCTCGAAGTGTCGCTTGACTGACAAAACGAACCGGCCCCGTCGTTTTTCCGATGCTGGTTCAGTGTGTCTCGTTGCGCGTGTATGGCCGCCCCAAAGTTGCATTGAAGACGTGCGGTGCGGCCGTGTCCGGACATCGCATATTTAAAGTTCGTGAAAGCCCGGCGTCAGTGCGATGGCGCACGGAACCACGTGTATTGGGGACGTACCGTGTAGCCATGACACCGGACCGGCGTGTCGAGCCGGCCCGTGAGGGCGGGCTCATGAAGTCCGCTTCGCAAAACCTGGAAACCGCTGGGGAAGGTGATGAACTGGAAAACGCTGGAATTCGAGCAGCTGTCGGCGCGCGAGCTCTATCTGATCTTGCGGGCGCGTAGCGCGGTCTTCGTGGTCGAGCAATCGCATGTCTGTCTCGACGCCGATGGCCGCGACGAGCATTCGTTGCATGTGCTCGCGGTCGAGGACATGGCGCGTGCGATGCCGATCGTCGCGTATGCGCGCCTGCAACCCGGCGACGCGGAAGATCCGGAAATCACCATCGACAAGGTGCTGACGAGTCCGCTGCGGCGCGGCGACGGCACTGCCGAGCTGCTGATCGAACGGGTGCTGCAGGCGATCGCCGGGCATTGGCCGGGACACGCCGCGCGCGTGACGGCGCCGGTCGGCTTGCGCGATTTCTACGAGCAATTCGGTTTTCGGAAGATGGAAGGACCGTATCTCGAGCATGGCGTGCCGTTCATCGGACTCACACGCCAGGTGCGCGGCAGCCAGCCGCTATTTGGCGTACGCCGCCGCGAGCACGGCGGCATGGCGGGCATCAATACCTTCGAGTTGTTGTGATGGCGCGTATGCTGGTGACCCCTTCCAGCGCGAAGGCGGCGCTGCCGCCGCTGTCCTCACCGCCGTCTTCACATGAAGCGCCGCGTGCGCTGCCCGGCGCCGCTGTATCGTCCTGCGGCGCGGCCGCGGCCGTGCCGCTGCGGCAGACTGCGGGCATGCGTCATCCCACCGGTCTGCCGTTCGCGCTGTTCGCGCTCACGCTCCTCCTGATCCTCTTGCGTCAGGCGAAGCTGGTGGAGATTATCTTTCCGCTCGGCGCGTTCGGCGTCGCGTTGCTGCTGTATCGCCGCTCGCCCGCGCATTATCTCGGCTTCGTTTGCTGGCTGTTTTTTCTGTCACCGGAAGTGCGGCGTCTCGCGGACTTCGTCAATGGTTCCTTCAACCAGCAAAGTCCGGTGATGATCGCGCCGTTGCTGGCGGTCTCGCTGAGCGGCTTCACGCTGATCAGGAACTTCCGCATCCTCGGCGAACGCCGTGCCGCGCCGCTGGTGATGATCATGCTGGCGCTGTTCTACTCGTTCGTGATCGGCATGGCGGCAGTCGGGCCGGCCGCCGCGCTATACACGCTGATCAACTGGATTTTCCCGGTGCTGGTCGCGTTTCACCTCGTCGCGACCTGGCGCGAGTATCCGGTCTATCACCGCGTGCTGCTCAAGACCTTCGTGTATGCGGGCTTCGTGATGGGCCTGTACGGCGTGATCGAGTTCATCTCGCCGCCACCGTGGGACGCCTTCTGGCTGCTGTCCTCGCAGATGAGCTCGGAGGGCACGGCGGTGCCGTTCGGCATGCGCGTCGGCAGCACGATGAATTCGTCGGGTCCGTTCGCCATGACCATCATGTCCATCATGCTGTTCGCGCTCGGCGCACGCGGCAAGATGCGCGTCGCGGTGGGAATCGTCGGCATTCCCGCGCTGATGTTCACGGCGGTGCGCGGGGCTTGGGGCGGTCTGGTGATCGGCTTGATTTACCCGCTTGCGATGCTCGACGGCAAAGGGCGCCTGCGGCTGATCGCCGGCTTGCTGGGCTTCGTGATGCTGGGCGCGCCGGCGCTGATGATCGACGAAGTGTCCGAGCCGCTCGTGAAGCGCTTCGACACGATCCAGAACATTAGTGAAGACAACAGCTACCAGGTGCGCGCCGAGTTCTACAAGCAGTTCTTCACGGTTGCGCTGAGCGACATTGCGGGGCAGGGGCTCGGTACCACGGGTCTGGGCAGCAAACTTTCCGCCGACGATACGCAGCAGCTGAGCGTTGTGTTCGACAGCGGTGTGATGGAAGTGCCGTACGTGATGGGCTGGCCGGGCACGCTGCTCTATGTGGGCGGGATTCTGATGCTGATGTGGCGCGCGTTCGCCGCGAGCCGCCTGCGCTCGAAAGACCGGCTGGCGATTTCCGGCGTGGGCGTGTCGCTCGCGATCTTCGCGATGATGGTGTTCGTCAATACCTTGGCCGGGCTGCCTGGCTTTTTCTTCTTCATCGGCGTGATCATGCCGGTGATCAGCTTGCGGCACGCGCGCCATCTGCATGGACCTGCATCGGCCGAGGCGCCGCAAGTCCGGGGGAGCCAGGTATGACGGGTAAGGCAATGCGGATTTTGATCGTGACACATGTGATCGCCAAAGGCGACGGGCAAGGGCGCGTGAACTACGAGATCGCGCTCGCCGCGCTCGAAGCGGGTCATGAAGTCACGCTGCTGGGTTCGAAGGCTGCACCGGAAATCAGCGGACATGCGCGAGCGCGCTTCGTGAAGATCGCCGAAAGCCGGTTGCCGTCGCGGCTCCTGAAATACCAGATGTTTGCGTGGCGCACCGCGCAGTGGATTCGCGCGCATCGTCAGGACTTCGACGTGATTCACGTGAACGGATTCATTACGTGGGCGCGCGCCGATGTCAATGCCGTGCATTTCGTTCACGACGGCTGGTATCGGTGTGGCTTCTATCCGTTTCATTGGAAAGATGGCGCCTATGCCGCCTATCAGGTGATCTTCACGCGCGTGAATGCGTGGTGCGAACGCCTCGCGTTCCGGCGTGCGCGGGTAGTGGTGCCGGTGTCGGCGAAAGTGGGCACGGAAGTGTGCGCGCTCGGCATCGATGCTGCGCGCCTCTGCGTGATCCACAACGGCATCGATATCGAAGAGTTCGCGCCGGGCGAGGTGCCGCGCGCGCGCTTCGGCTTGCCCGAAGGGCCGTTCATGCTGCTGTTCGCCGGCGACCTGCGGGTGCCGCGCAAGAATCTCGATACCGTGCTGCGCGCGTTGGCGGCGACTCCCGATGTGCATCTCGCGGTTGCCGGAGGCTTGCGCGACAGTCCGTATCCGGCCTTGGCCGAGTCGCTCGGCGTGAACGAGCGGGTGCATTTCATCGGCTTCATCAAGGAGATGCCGGACCTGATGCGCTCGGTCGATGCGTTCGTGTTTCCGTCGCGTTACGAGGCGATGAGTCTGGTGTTGCTCGAAGCGCTGGCGTCGGGGTTGCCGGTTGTCACGGTGCGCACGGCCGGCGGCGCGGAAGTGATCGGCGCGGGCTGCGGCATCGTGCTCGACAACCCGGAAGACGAAGCGGGACTGGCCGCGGCGATTGCGCGGCTCGCGCAGGACCGTGAGTACGCCAAACGGATGCGGACAGCGGCGCGCATCCTTGCCCAAACACTGACATGGCAGAACATGGCGAATCGCTATCTGGCGCTTTATGAACGGATTGCCGTCGAGCATGCCGCTGTGTCGGGCGTAACGGGGTTGGCGGACGCTTCGCCGAACGTCAAAACAGCCACTGCGGCCGTCACGGCGGCGAAATCATGAGCGCGCCGATCGATTCGCTGCAAATCGGCATGCACTGGTTCGACGAGCGGCCAGGTGGACTCGACCGCATGTTCCTGGCCTTAATCGAATCGCTGCCGGCACAAGGTGTCAGTGTGCGCGGGATGGTTGCCGGCACACCCGGCGTGTTCGAGGCGTCGAGCGGCCGCGTGCACCCTTTCGCACAGGCACACGCGCAGCTCGGCAGGCGTCTTTGGCACGCGCGCGCGCTGTCGCGCAAGCTCAGGAACGCGCGCATGCCCGATGTTGTCGCTACGCATTTCGCGCTCTATGCGGCACCGACCGCGGGCGTGTTCAGCGGTGTGCCACGAGTCGTGCATTTTCATGGGCCATGGGACTCGGAGTCGGGAGTGGAAGGACGCGGGCGGCTGTCACGCTTGGCACGTCACGCGCTCGAACGCATCGTGTATCGCGGCGGAACGCGTCATATCGTGCTGTCGCATGCGTTCGCTCACATTCTGCGGAACCGGTACGGCGTGCGCGAGGACGCCATCCGCGTGGTGCCTGGCTGCGTTGACGTTGACCGCTTCAATACAGGACTTGCCAAACATCATGCGCGCATGCGCCTTGGCTTGCCGCAAGACCGGATCTTGTTGTTCTGCGTCCGGCGGCTTGTGTCGCGCATGGGGCTCGAAGACCTGATTGATGCGATGTTCGTGGTCAGGCAGGCAGTGCCTGACGTACTGCTCACGATTGCCGGACGAGGGCCGCTTGAGCCGCAATTGCATGCCCGCATCGTCGCACGGGGGCTGGAGCGGCATGTGCAGCTTGCCGGTTTTGTAGACGACGCCGTGTTGCCGCTCTGGTACTGCGCGTCGGACGTGACGGTGGTGCCAACCGTGGCGTTCGAGGGTTTCGGCCTCACGACGATCGAATCGCTCGCTTCCGGCACGCCAGTGCTCGTTACCCCAGTGGGTGGCTTGCCGGAAGCGGTTGCTCCGCTGTCGCCCGATCTGGTGCTTTCATCGGGCGGATTTCAGGCGCTTGGCAGCGGCATAGCCGATGCCCTGCTGGGGACGCTCGCATTGCCTGATGCACAAGCTTGCCGGGATTACGCGCGGGCGCACTTCGATCATCCTGTGGTGGCGGCGCAGGTTGCGCGGATCTATCGCGAAGCGATAGACGCGTTCTGACGGCGCGAGGCGATCATGCGGCGCATTGCACGACGAATGTTCGAGCGAATCGTTTGCGTGGGTGCGGCGTTGTTGCCGGTGCTTGCGTTATATGTCGCGCTGGGGTCGGTTGGGGCGACGTCCGGTTTGTCCGTATTTGCGGGAGCGGCGGCGGGGAGCGCCACCGTCGCCAGCACGAACCCCGCGCCTGCTTCGGTAGCCGCCCACCCGTCACTGTCCTATCGCACTTCGTGGATCGGCAACACGTGGGGCTACGCCGATCAACGCTGGGTGCAGATCGACGTGCAGGCGCTCGCCGTCACGCCGGAAGGCGACGTGTACACGAATGCGCCGTGGGATGAAGGCGGCGGTGAGATCGGCCACTACCGCGACGGCCAATTGATCGGTTACGGTGGGCAATCGCACGGCTGGGGAATGCTGGGCGGCGACGCGATCGCCGTCAACGACGACTACGTGTTCGCCGCGCAACTGGTCGTGAGTCTCGGCAATGAGATGGCGGCGAAAAAGCATCTGCCACCCGAAGGGGTCGTGTGGTATGGCGTGTCACGTCGCCGCCGTGCCGACTTTCGCAAGAGCGCGCCGTTCGAAGGCGAAGTGGACTGGCCCGGCAGTCCGCTCGCGTTCCGTGTGATCACCCACTCGTCGAGTGCCGAGGACTATGCAATACGCGGCCTCGCAGCGGACTCGACCAGGCTCTTCGTGTCGAACCAGCACGAGAACCGCGTCGAGATCTTCGATGTGCGCTCGATGCAGCCCGCCGGCAATTTTCCGGTGCGCGAGCCGGGGCGGATCGCCGTCGCACCCGACGGCACGCTGTGGATCATTGAGTGCAGCCGCACAGACTGCGCTCGACGCGTCGCTCACCATGCACGCGATGGTGCGCTGCTAGGCGTGCTGACATTGCCGCCCGGCGCAGTGCCGGCCGACTTGACGCTGGATTCGCACGGCCGGCTGCTGATCGCCGACAACGGTCAGCGTCAGCAGATCCTGATCTTCAGCGCCGTGCCGCTTGCATCGACAGGCGTTGCGGCGAACTCCGCCAACGCTCCTCGCGAGGAAGTTTCCATGCAGTTGTCATCCACCTTGGGCGAAGCAGGCGGTATCTATGCGGGCCGTGCCGGTGCGCCGGGACCGTTGCGTTTCAATGGGCTGACGGGGGTGGGTGTCGATCGGGCGGGCAACGTGTACGTGTCGATGAACGGCGCGGGACCGCGCGGCTTCGTGCCCGGCCCCGGCAACAACGATGGCGCGCTGATCGAGAGCTATACGCCCGGCGGCAAGCGGCGTTTCAGCCTGCAAGGGCTGTTGTTCGTCGATGGCGCGCAATTCGTCGATGGCAATCCGCCTTCGGTGTATAGCGGCACCAAACGCTTCACACTCGACCTGTCTCGTCCGTCCGGGCAGGAGTGGTCGTATGCCGGTTACACCGTCGACCGTTTCCGCTATCCGTATGACCCGTACCTCAATTTGCGGCAGGGACAGCGCGGCATGCCGCTCGTGCGCGATGTCGACGGACGGCGCCTGCTCTACACGATCGACATGAACGGCACCTGGCTGCGCATTTATCGTTTTGCAGCTGACCGGGAGACGGCAATTCCGTCGGGTTTTGTCACGCAATCGCACATCGACGGCGCATGGCCGCCGAACCAGCCGCCTCATGGTGGATGGATCTGGCGCGATACGGCGGGCCAGGGGCGTTTCGCCGCGGGCGACTTCGATCAGGATGTGACGCAAGAGGATGGGCCGCCGATGTCCGGCTGGTGGGTCGACAGCGCGGGTGCGATCTGGCAGGGCACCCAATCGCAAGGCATTCGCCGCTTTCCGCTGCAGGGATTCGACCGCAGCGGCAATCCGATCTACCGATACGCGGCGATGCAACGCTACCCGATGCCCGCGCCTTTTAACCGGATCGCACGCCTGAATTACTTTCCCGACGGCGACACGATGCTCATCTCCGGTTCGACCCGCAAGCGTCCGTTCGTCGAATACAACTGGAATGGCGCTGGCTCGCTGCTAGCACGCTACGACCGCTGGATGAGCGGCAAGCCGGTGTTGCGTTACGCGATCGAGCTGCCCGACGAAGGGCCGCCCGTGGCCATGGCGTTAAGCGGGTTTGCCGTCGCTGGAGACTATATCTTCGGTGTCGAAACTCCGACCGGTATTGTGCGCGTCTACGAGCGGGACACGGGACGCGACGCAGGGCGTCTGAAGCCCGGTCCCGAGGTCGGTGCGGCCAGCGGTCTGATCGATGCGTCGATGCCGATCACCGCGCAGCGGCTCGCGAGCGGCGAATACCTCGTGTTCGTCGAAGAAGACGCGCATGGCAAGGCGCTGATGTACCGCTTTACGCCGGCCGCCCGCGGGCTGGCGAGCGCCTCGATCGATCACAACTGAACTCGCGCCGATATGAAAATTGTTCACCTTTCCAATCACGCGCAGAACGTCGGCAACGGCATCGTCAACATGATGGTCGACCTCGCCTGCATGCAGGCGAAGGCCGGTCATGAGGTGACGGTCGGCTCGTCGGGTGGCGGTTTTGAGGCACTGCTCGAACAGCACGGCGTGCGTCATCTGTTGCTGCCGCAATCGCGCCAGCCGTGGCGGGTGCCGGCGATGCTGGCGGGCTTCAACCGGTTGCTCGCGCGGTGCGATCCGGATGTTGTGCACGCGCACATGATGACCGGTGCGTTGCTCGCGCGCTTCGGCGCCGCGCGGCGGCGCTACGTTCTCGTCACGACCGTGCATAACGAATTCCAGAAGAGCGCCTCGCTGATGCGCTTCGGCGATCGCGTGGTGGCGGTCAGCAAGTCGGTGGCGGTGTCGATGGTGTTGCGCGGGGTGCCGGATGAGCGTATGTCGGTGGTGCGCAACGGCACGATTGGCACGCCGCGCTTTGCCGGCGTGCCACTGCCCGCCTCCCCGCAACTGGCACGCCCGAGCATCGTCACCGTGGCCGGCATGTACGAGCGCAAGGGGATTCAGGATTTGCTGCGCGCGTTCGCGCGGTTGTGCGAACGGATTCCGTTGGCGGCGTTGTATCTCGTCGGCGAAGGTCCCGACCGCGCAGACATGGAAACCTTGGCGCAGGAACTGGGTATTGCACATCGCGCGCACTTCACGGGCTTCGTCGCGAATCCGCACGCGCATCTGGCCGAGGCGGATGTGTTCGTGCTGGCGTCGCATAAGGAGCCTGGCGGTCTCGTGCTGTGCGAAGCACGCGAGGCGGGCTGCGCGATCGTGGCGACCCGAGTCGATGGCAATCCGGAAATGCTCGACGACGGCGAGGCCGGTCTGCTTGTTCCGCCGTCAGCCCCACACGCGCTGGCCGACGCGATCGAACTGCTACTGACAGACAAGGTTGCCCACGCCACGCTGGTCGCGCGTGCGCGACGCAACCTTGAAACCTTCCACGTGCAACACGTTTGCGATGCGTATCTGTCGATCTACGAACAGACGCTCGACGCATGCCGACCAGATCGACACGTGGTGGTGCGGGAAACGCGGCGCGGCGTGTCGCCTGACGGAGTCGTACGATGAACACGATTGTGCAATCCGCGGCGTTCGCTGCCGATGCCGATGTCGATAGCGCGCAAGCAGGCACGCGAAGCGCCGAACCAGCCTTCGCCGTCTGCGTGACGACGATGAATCGCACCGAAACGCTCGCTGCCTGTCTTGACAACCTTGCGCGTTGCGTGCCGGCCGCCGCGCGTATTGTTGTCAGCGACGACTCGCCGGAGCCTGCGATGCGCGCTGCCAATGCGGCCGTCGTCGCGCGGCATCCGGGTGTCGTCTGGCTGGAAGGTCCACGGCACGGCGTGTGCGCGAACCGCAACAACGCGGTGCGCCATTGCCTCGCCCATGCGCCGGAATGTGACTACGTATCGTTCGTCGACGACGACGTGCAGATCGCCGCCGATTTCTTTGCCGTCGCGCACACCCATCTCGCCGCGTTGCCGCCTGAACGCCGTCACAGGGTGATGTTGACGGGCGGTTCGTCGAGCGGCGCGGAACATCCTGAATGCCATCCGGTGAAACTGTCGTTTGCGGGCTATTTCACCGCAGCCGACGAGCCGCAGTGTGTGAACATTCATGCGGCCGTGTTCCCGGTAGTGCTCTTCAAGCGAAATGGCTGGGACGAGAACATTTTCTTCGGCGTCGAAGATGCCGAGTTGTCGCTGCGCGCGCTCAAGCACGGCTACTCGATAGATCTGCTGCCCGCGCTGCACGCTCGCGACACGCTGCCTGGCGGCGGCGTGATCGAGTGCACCTCCGGCCGGTATGGCATGTCGCGTTATCAGCTGCATTGCGAAGCCGCACGGCTCTACGTGGGAGTGAAGCGCTACCGCGTGATCGATCCGAGTCTGCCGAAGTATCTCGCGTTCGTTACGCTGTATTTCGTCCATCTGACGGCTTATCTCGCGAAGCGCCGCGCACTTTCGTCGCTGCTGCCGATCATCAGGCTGTCGAACGTATGGCGCGCGACCACCGGTCAATAAAACTAACCTTCTTATTCCCCTACGCTATGAATATCCTGCTCACGATTCACCACAATCTGAGCCGCAACGCGGGCGCTCCCGGTGTGACCGTCAAAATCGCCGAGGCGTTGCGCGCGCGCGGCCATACGGTGCAGGTGCTGTCACACGACGATGTGAGGGGCGTCGGCGATATAGCGTGTTCGATCCTGTTTCCATGGTTCGTGTTAGCGCACGTGATCGCGCATCCCGAGTACGACGTGCTCGACATGTCCGCCGGAGACGGCTGGGTAATCAACCTCGCGCGGCGCGTGCTCGGCTGGCGGCGCCGGCAGTTGTCGGTGACGCGCAGTCACGGCATGGAACCTGTCGTGCATGAGATGTTTCTTGAAGCCTGCCGGTCCGGCAACATGGCGAAATCGTGGAAGTACAGTCTCTACCACGGTGGACTTCGGCTGTGGGAATGTACGAAATCGTTCCAGTGGGCCGATGTCGCGATGCTGCTCAACGACACCGAGTGCGCGTTCGCTGTATCGAAGCTGAACCTTGGCGAAGGGCGCGTCGTACAGATCGACAACGGCATTGACGAGACGTTTACGTCGATCGCGCGCAAGGCGCTCAGTGACGCGGGCAGGCAGACAGCGGTTCCGCTCAATCTTGCGTTTATCGGTCGCGCCAACTACTGGAAAGGCATTTCTACGCTGGTGACGGCCGCGACGGTGCTGTTCGAACGCAACCACGACATTACGCTGACGTTGTTCGGCACCGGCGAACCCGTTGAGCAGACACTCGCGCGCTTTCCGGAAAGCACGCGCGAGCGGATCACCGCAGTTCCGGCCTTCGACAATGCCGCGCTACCCGAATTGCTTGCGCGGTGTCACGTACTCACGTTCCCGTCTATCTATGAGGGATTCCCGTTATCGCCGCTCGAAGCGATGGCGTGCGGCCTGGTGCCTGTGGTGTCGGACATTGGTGGTTTGCGTGCTTACGTGCGCAATGGAGATAACGGCGTGATCGTGCCGCCCGGCGACCCGGCGGCGCTCAGCGACGCTGTGCAGGCTCTGCTGGACGACCCTGCGCGCTGGGCGGTGTTGCAGCGGCGCGCGAGGGAAACGGCGCTCGAGTATGGGTGGGCGAGAGTCGCGGATCGCTTCGAGCTGCTCTACAAATCACATCTGCGGCGGGCTACGCGCGTTGTCGCGTGACGCCAGGCCAATCCGGCCACGCGACAACGCGGCCTCGGCGGGGTGGCTTAGCGGATGCGGCGCACAGCGCGGGCGGACGGCGAGCGCCACCCGATAGACGCTCGGCAGACGGGACTAGCGTTTCACAGCCGTTGCGCTCTTCACGTCACCACGGGCTCGAGGCGGGCGCAGAATCGACACGTAGAGATCCTTAATGAACGCCTGAAGCGGTGAACGGACGGGGTTGAAGCGGTATGACCAGCGGGCGCCGAGTGCGGCGACCGTTTGGATTCTCGCCAGCCGGCCGGCACCCAGGTGCAGCGAGGCGCGGCTTATCAGATAGTCATGCGTGCGTCCATAGCGCAGCGCGGCGCGCTCGAGTTGTTCACGCCAGGGCCTGCCTTCTGGTGAGTCGGCCAGCGTCCTGAACGCTTCCTGGTACCGCCGGGCCTGCTCGGCATAGTACTGGTACGAGGAAGCGCCTGCCCAACTCGCCTGATTCAAGGGGCTCGTTCGCTCACGCGCGTCGGCGCCACACGTGTTCTCGCCATGCTGGCGGTACAGCACGAGCGGTTGAGGAATATATCTAACCGTGCCCGCCGCGTCGGCAAGCGCGCACGCCCACTGGTCATGTGCTGGCTCGCGGGTACCGTGACCGGATCCCGGCCCGCGCGGCGGTTGCAACAGCAACGGCACGAGTGCGGCGTCGAACGTCACGCACAGTCCGGCAAAAAAGCCGAATGGCGGCAGGCGATGCGGCCCGCGTCCGTGCCGCACGCGGCAGCAGGAGGCCTCGCCGGGCGTCTTTTGCAGGGCGGCGTCCACTGTGCGGACCGGATGCACGACCATCGAGACCCCGCGGCGCGATGCTGCGTGACGAACGAGTTCAAGCTTGTTGTTGAGCCAGACGTCGTCCTGGTCGCAGAAAGCGATCCATTCGCCTTGGCACAACGATGTCGCGCGCAGAAAATTGTCCGCATAGCACAGACGTTGCGGGTTGCGATAGACCCGCACCGGGAACGGCGCATGTTCGGCAAAACGTTCGATCAGATCGACCGTGCCGTCGGTGGAACCGTCGTCGGTGACGACAAGCTCGGCGGGCAATACTGACTGGGCAGCGAGACTCATGAGTTGTTCCGGGAGGAAGCGGGAGCCGTTGTAGGTAGCCATTGCAATCGAAATACGCATGACAATTTGACCCATGAGGAAGGGGTTTGGCGAGCGCGCTGCGGCGTTCATGCCCGCCTGAACGCGGTTGGCAGTCGGTGGGCGACTACCTGCAGCACGCGCGCACGTAGCTGCGGCTCTGCGACGGTCGACCAGACGAGCGCCGCAACGGTGAGCAGCGCCCATGTTGCAACACGGGGCCAGGATGGCCAGGGCAGGAGCAGCGTCGTCACGTAGGCTGCGATTACCAGCAGCGCTGGGACGAATAGAAAGCCCACGAGTCGAAGGCCGAAGCGCGCGGCGATAAACAGCAGCAAGCTATCGACGGCGCAGCGTGCGCTCCATGCGAGTGCGCCGCCTGTCAGGCCGAAAGCGTGCAACGCCCACCAGAGGAAGGCGATGAACGGCACCAATTCAACCAGATGAAAGCGCGCAACGATATCGGGACGACCGGTGGCTTGCAGGTGACTAAAAGGGATGAATGCGAGCGAATTGATCCATACGCCGACCAGAATGGTCTCGCCCACGGAAACGGACTTCGACGCGAAATCGTGACCGGTCCACAGGATCAGGAAAGGTTGCATCAGAAATATGCCGAAGACGATCAGCGGCGTCAGCGCGACGGCCAATCCCCGCACCGCGCTGTCGGCCAGTTCGCTGGCGGACGTCTTTTCAAGGGCTGACAGGCGCGGGAAGAGGCTGCGTGCGAGCGCGCCGGGCAGGATCCGAACCCGGCTCGCGAGGTTGTACGGTACCTGGTAGTAGGCGACGGCATGCGGTCCGAGGGCACTTCCAATCAGCAGACGGTCGGCGGTTTCGAGCAGCGGACTCGCGAGGCTGGTCACCGAAACCCATGCGCCGTACGAGAAGAGCGGTTTGATATGGTGCTTGAGCGGACCGGCGGCGAACTTCAGCGGGAACCACCGGCGCACTACCTCGGCCATCAGTATCAGCGTGGCGGTGCTGCCCAGAATCGCAGCAGCGATCAGATTTTGCAGGGTCGGCCCCAGCACGATCGCGGTGACGAGCGGCACGACCTGAAACATCACAATGCCAAACAACTGCACGGCGTTGAGTGCGGCGAATTGCTCGCGCCCGGTTAGCGCGCCGGCAAACACGCCGCTGAGTGTCGCAAGCGGAATTGAACATGCAACCCACGGCAGTGCCGCGAGCGCTTCTGCGTACATTGACGGGTCGATATGAAACTGGGCGAGTAGCAGGCGGCCGGCCGCAAAGAACACGAGGCCGCCGATCATGCCGAATACGGCGTTCATCGCGAGCGCGGTCCAGAGCACCGATTCACGTTCGAGGGCCGAGGCTTCCGATAATTGCGCAATGCGGTTCGACGTAGCTGCGGAGAGGCCAAGATCGAAGTAGCCAAAATATCCCTGCAGCATCCAGACGATTGCGAGTACGCCATAGCGCGCAGCGCCGACATGGTGGAGATAGAGCGGCACCGTCACCAGCGAGACGATCATCGGCAATGCGCTTCCCATGAAGTTGAAGAACGTGCTTCGTTTCAGACTGGGCTTCGGGTTCATGGATCGCTGCGCTTGGACGGATGGGAGAAAGGCGTGTCGGGCTCGACTGTAGGCTGCCACCATTGTGCTCGCCGCCAGTCGCGGCGTTTGTGCGCGGCCGCACCCACGGCCGTATGCGGGGCGATGGCCTGCCCGGATGGTCGTAGGTGCCGCTGGCTACATGGCAGGTCACTAGCGCGGCTTGCCGAGAGTGTGGGAGGCCGTACAGTTGCTTCGGAGCGGAATTGTTTAAATAGCCCGACTTGTTCGACCCACGTACGGTTATCCAGGCGGATGCGGGCAACCGCGTATCTGCGTGGCAACGAGCTGGTCAAGTATTGGAATTGGACGACACAAGTCCGCCCACGGCTTCTTGTACGGAGACTTTCGATGCCAGTCGTATTCGGCGAGTGCTTTGGGTGGCTGTATCCAGCTCAGGGCAGCGCAGGGGTGGTTCTGTGCAACCCGTTTGGATACGACGCACTGTGCACTCATCGCGGCTGGCGCAAACTGGCCGAGCGCATCGCTGCGGCAGGCATGCCCGTCTTGCGTTTCGATTACCCCGGTGCGGGGGATTCGGCTGGCCTGGAAGACGATCCACAGCGGCTCAATGCATGGCTCGATGCCATTGTTGAGGCGACCCTGCGGCTACGCGAGTGGACGGGCGTGCAGAGCGTCTCGCTGGTCGGATTGCGCCTCGGCGCATCGCTTGCGGCGCTTGCCGCCCAGCGGATGGGTGATATCGACGGCCTCGTTTTGTTGGCGCCCGCGGTCTCAGGGCGTAACTACCTGCGTGAGTTGCGCGCGCATCGGCAGCGCTGGCTGAGCACGACCGCCGGCATGAATGCAGATCCGATTGCCGACCCTGATGCCTATGTCGAGGCATTTGGTTTCGGCTTATACGGATCGGATATTGTGCAACTGGCGGCGATCGATCTGCGATGCGACAGCCATGCGCCCGCGCGACGCGTGTTACTGCTCGACTCCAGCGATCGTAAAGGTGCCATGGAGCTCGCCGATCACTATCGGTCAAACGGCGTGGCAGTCGAGCGGCAAGCCTTCGACGAATGCGACCGGTTCATGATCGAAGCGTTATATAGCGAAGAGCCGGTGGAGGCGTTTTCGCGCGTGAGCGCGTGGCTGGCGCTGGATTCGCCCGATGCGCCGGCGGGTCCTGCAGCAGCGGATCTACCTCAGACCGACGTCTCTGCCTTGGCGCTTGCGCTGCCTCACGCGATTGAGCGCCCGGTGGTGTTCGGTTCGTACTTCGGCATCTACTGCGAACCGGCTGCGCCACGGAGCGGCGCGCCTGCCATGCTGTTCGTCAACACCGGCGCGAGCCACCACATCGGCGATGGACGCATCTTCGTGCTGTTTGCGCGGCGTCTGGCGGCGCTCGGCATCGCGTCACTGCGCATGGACCTGAGCGGACTCGGCGACGCCGCGCCGGCCGCCGAAACTATCACGCTCGACACGATCTATTCCGATACCTCGTGCAACGATGCGGCCGCGGGCGCCGACTGGCTGGTCGCGCAAGGCCATGCGCGGGTCGTCACATTCGGCGTGTGCGGCGGCGCGTTCGTCGGGCTGCATGCGTGCGCGCGCCATCCGAACATCGTCGGCGGCTTCGGCGTGAACCTGCAGAAGTTCATCTGGGACGGCGCGGCCCGCGAGCCGGGTGCGCAGCAATTCGCTTCGTCGAAGGTCTATTGGCGCTCGGCGCTCACCGGCGCGAAATGGTCGCGCGCGCTGCAGGGGCAGAGTCATCCGCTGCGGATCGCGAGCGTGCTCGGCTGGCGCCTCGCGCGGCGCTGCTGGCTCGCCACGATCGGCTGGCTCGAACATCGCACCGGTTGGCCGCTGACTCGCAACGAAGTGCGCGACATCGTCCGCACGTTGCACACGAAGGGTGTGCAGATGCGGCTCGCGTACGGCGAGTTCGACGTCGGCCTCGATGAAGCGCGCGTGCAATTCGGCGCGCGGCTGGGCGCGTTGCAGCACTATCCGGGCGTGCGCGCCGTGACGCTGCCCAAACTCGATCACGCGCTGTTCACGCGCCCCGCGCGCGATGCGGTCATGGCCGACGCCGAAAAGTGGCTATTCGCCGACGTGATCCGCGCGGCCGTTCCTGCCGTCGCCGCTGCAATGGTTTCAACCGATACCACCGGCGCAATGACGCCGGCGCTTTCCCAGCATCAGCTCGTCAGTGCGCCGACTGACGGAGCAACAGGTTCCCGAGCCACGGCGCCCCCCTACCTCGACGGAGTACGCCCGTGAATACACAATTGCAGTCCGAGTTGGACCGCGTCAATCGCATCGCGTGGAATTCGCCGGATGCGACGCGCGAATTCACAACCGAAAAGACGTTCTCCGACCCGGGCGAGCAAGCGGCCTTCGATTGGCTCGGGCCGCGTTGCGCGGGCCAGCCGTTGCTCGATATCGGCATCGGCGCGGGCCGCACGATTCCGTTGATGACCGCGATCTCGAGCGACTACACCGGCGTCGACTACACGCTGAAACTGCTGGAAATGGCGAAGGCGCGCTATCCCGAACTGGATTTGCGGCACATGGATGCGCGCGACATGTCGGCGCTTCCGTCCGCGCATTACGGCCTGGTCGAGTTCAGCTGGAACGGCATCGACTGCGTCGATTACGACGACCGCGTGAAGATTCTCAAAGAGATGTACCGCGTGTTGCGGCCAGGCGGCTACCTGCTGTTCTCGACGCACAACCGCGGCGGACCGGGCTATGGCGAGAACCTCCGGCAACTGCTGCCGGAATTCACGTTCAATCCCCTCAAGCTGGGCTGGCGCACGTTGCGCTCGCTGCGGCGCTTCCAGCTCGGCACGTTGAACTATCTGCGCAACGCGCGGCTGAATCACGACTACGGCAGCTACGCGCTGAAGACGGCGGCGGCGCATAACTTCGGCATTGTGATCGTCTATACGACGCTCGCCGAACAGCGCCGGCAGCTCGCCGAAGTCGGCTTTCAGCGCGATGCGGTGTTCGGCAGCTGCGAGGGCGAGCGCATTCCCGACGACGGGGAAACCAGCCGCGCGTGGTGGTTTCACTTCATCGCGCACAAACCGGTCGCCGCATGCCGCTTCGACTGATCGCCGGGCCGATGCTGAGCAGACCACATCCGACAGATTGACCAGCGAAGGAGGGCGGCAATGGAGGCCCGGGCACTTCAAACTGATAGTGAGCACGGGCCCGCCGGCGGCCCGGCGGCTGGCGAGCCGGCCGGCCCGGACGCAGCCGGCTTCGACGAGCGCCGCTTTCGTCACGCACTGGGGCGCTTCGCAACCGGCGTAGTAGTGATTTCGACCGGCAGTGGCGACCGCTTGCACGCGATGACCGCCAACGCCTTCATGTCGGGTTCGCTCAAGCCGCCGCTGATCGTGGTGTCGGTTGGGCATCGCGCGCGCATGCACGAGCGGCTGATGGCGAACACGCTGTTCGGCGTCAGCGTGCTGTCCGACGCGCAGGAGCCGCACAGCCGTCACTTCGCCGGCGAGCCGCAGAGCCGGGTCGCGCCGCGTTTCGCGGCGGTCGACGGCTTGCCGGACGTGGTACTGCTCGAACACGCGGCGGCCCGCTTCGCGGCGCGGATGGTGGACCGCCATCCGTGCGGCGATCACACGCTGTTCGTCGGCGAAGTGCTGATGTTTTCGCTCGATGAACACGCGCCGCTGATCTTTTTTGGCGGGCGTTACGCATCGGTCGCGACGGGCGCCTGCTGATGAGCGGATCGTCATTGCGGATCGGCTTGAATCGGCTCGTGCTTCGCGCCTGCCTTGTCCGCACCCGCCGGGTGTTGCGGATTCGCCTATTCGTCTCACTACGTGCGTCTTCGCACGATGCAAATTTCGCAACGCAGGCACGCTTGTGACGCAAGCTTGTGGCCCGTCAAACCACGCCGCGTTACAGAGAAGAAACAATTCCTAAGAGGGATAACCCTGTCAGGAAGTGTCCCAACTGGCGCAACTGGTTTGAAGCTAGCAACGTATCGTAAAACAACACCAAAACGCATAAAAACGACACACGAGGGCCGCTTGATTAACAGGCTACGCGGGGGCAAACACCGCTTCGGGGAGAGTGTTCATGGAACAGGCAAACAAGGATCGATCGCTGGTGAGCAAAGTCATGGACGGCCTCGTTACGGGCATCGTCGAAGAAAAGTACGGCGCGATCCTGCCTCCACAGGATGTGCTGTCGAAGGAGTTCGACGTCAGCCGGACCGTGATGCGAGAGGCGCTCTCGATGCTGCTCGCGCGCGACATGCTGGACGTGCGGCCGAAGATCGGCACGCGCATCCGGCCGATGAGCGATTGGCGCATGATCGACGAGGACGTCGTGAACTGGCGCTTTCGCGCGAAGCCCGATCCGCTGTTTCTGCGTGACGTGATCGAGTTTCGCATCCTGATCGAACCGCGCGCGTCGGCGCAGGCGGCCGCGCGCGGCAGCGCGGCCGACATCGCTGCGATTCGCGAGGCGTTCGACGCGTTCCGTATGATCCGGCCGGGCGAGGCCGGCTATCAGGCCGCCGACGAGCTGTTTCACACGCGCATCGTCGTCGCCAGCGGCAACCAGTTCTTCAGGCAGATGGCGGCGATCATTCGCGGCGCGCTGTCGACCGTCAACCCCATCGTCAGCCAGAAGGAAGGTCTCTGGGAGAAGGCCGTCAGCATGCATCAGCGCGTGGTCGAAGCGATCGAACGGCGCGATCCGAAGGACGCGGAACTCGCGTCGCTGGCGATGATCGACTACTCCACGCAAGAGCTCGGTACGACCTTTTCGACGGAACCACCGGTACGCGGCTGAGCGTGGCCGCTGCGGCGGCACATCGGCAGCGGTCTGGTTCAATGGCCTGCGAGATCCTGTGTCAGTAACGAACGGCGCGGCGCAGCGTGGCTGGATGTCCACGCACTGGCGTGCGGCATGCGCGACAATAGCGCCTGTTCTGAACTGCACGGACTCGAAGGAACGATGACAATTGCCATGGAACAAGCCCCTTCTGGGGACACCGTCATTCGCTGGGGTATCGTCGGGACGGGTCGCATCGCCCGTCGTTTTGCTCAAGGTCTCGCCCATGTACCGCACGCGCAACTGAGCGCGCTGTGGTCGCGTCGCGCCGAACCGGCCGCCGCCTTTGCCGCTGAATTCGGCGGCGAGGTCTGCGCGAGTTTCGACGCGCTGCTCGCAAGCGGCATCGACGCGCTCTATATCGCCACCATCCAGGACAGCCACGCCGACTACGCGATCGCCGCGCTGCAAGCCGGTCTGCATGTGCTGTGCGAAAAACCCGCCACCATCAACGCGCCGCAGCTCGAACGCGTGCTGAGCGTCGCGCGGGCCGCGCAACGGCTCTTCATGGAAGCGATGAAGCCGCCGTTTTATCCGCTCTACAGAAAGTTGCGCGCGCATCTGGATGCCGAGCCGATCGGCGCGGTGGGTCTGGTGCGTGCCGGCTGTTCGGTGCCGGGCGTGCCGGACGATCACCCGTCGCTGTCGTTCGAGCATGCGGGCGGCGCATTGCTCGACATCGGCATCTACGAGATATTTCTGGCGATCGACTGGCTCGGCGCACCGCGCGAGGTGCAGACGCTCGGGCGGCTCGGGTCCACCGGCGTCGATACCTTTGCGAGCCTCAATAGCCGGCACGAGCGCGGTATCGCGCAGCTATTTTGCGGGCTCGATCTGCACGGCAAGGGCGATGCGCTGCTGATGGCCAGAGGCGGCCACGTGACGATCCACGAGCCGTGGTGGAACCCGTCGCGCGCGACGATCCGCTACGCCGACGGTCGCGTGGTCGAACTCGACGAGCCATTCGAAGGCGGCGGTCTGAACTACGAGACCGCGCATTTCTGCGAGCTGATTCGCGCCGGCCAGCTGGAAAGCCCGCTGATGCCGCACGCCACTTCGTTGCAGATGATCGCGATGGCCGATGCCGCGCGCGCCGCGCTGGGGCTCAAATTCGCGGGCGAATGCATGAGCTGATCGTCAAGCGCCTGATCGGTTTGCCGGGCGACCGCGTCGTGATGCGCGACAACGTGCTGTACGTGAACGGCGTGCAGGCCGATTATCAACTGCTGAAACTCGCGCCATTGCCAGGCGACGCCGCGTCCCCCGGCGACTATCTGACCGAACGCTTCGACGGCGTCGCACATACGGTGCGGCTTTCGCCTGAAGCGCCGAGTCCGCGCAACTCGTTCGGGCCGGTGGTCGTGCCGCAAGGCGAGTATCTGGTGCTCAGTGCCGCGACGGCAGCGCAAGGCGCCGTTCGTACCAGCGCTGCACCCATTCCAGCACCTGACACAGCACCCAGTAGACCGCGGCTGCCGCGAGATACAGCGGCAGCGGCTGATAGGTCGACGCGATGACCTCCTGTGCGCTGCGCAGCAGCTCAGTCACGGTGATCACCGACACCAGCGAGGTATCCTTGATCAGGCTGATCAGGCTGTTCGACAGACTCGGCACGGCAATGCGCAAGGCCTGCGGCGCGATCACGTAGCGCAGCGTCTGGCGCCGCGACAGGCCGAGGCTATAAGCGGCTAGCCACTGGCCCTTGTGAATGCCGAGAATCGCGCCGCGCATGCTTTCCGACAGATACGCCGCCACGTTCGCCGACAACGCGATCACGCCGGCAGGCGTCGGGTCGAGCGAGATGCCGAGGCTCGGCAAACCGTAATAGATCACGAAGATCTGCACCAGCAGCGGCGTGCCGCGCAGCAGGCTCACGTAGATGCGCGCGATCCAGTTCAGCACGCGGTTGTGGCTGATCCCCATCACCGCGAGCACGGCGCCGGCAATCAGGCCGAAGATCATCGACAGAACCGCGAACTTGACCGTCAGGACGGCGCCCTGTGCGAGCACAGGAAGCGATTGGACGAGCAGGGAAGTGGTGGACATGAGCGGTTGGTATGGTTGGCGCGGCAAAGCGCACATCATAAACTTTGGCGGCCCTTTGGCAGCCATTGAGGCGGAGGCCGAAGCGAGACTCGGCGCGCAACTTGAAGCGCTACGGAAAGCGGTGGTGCAAAAACGAAGGGCGGCATCGTCGACGATGCCGCCCTTCGTTTCGTCAAGCGCGCTTTACTTGAGCGGCTTGCTGACGTCGATACCGAACCACTTGTCCGAGATCTTCGTGAACGTGCCGTCCGCTTCGAGCTGGGTCATCGCGTCGTCGATCGCCTTGGCGAACTTCGGATTGCCCTTCCTGAACGGAATGCCCGACGGGTTGCCCGCGCCGACCGTGGCGCCGGTGCGCAGCGGCAACTGCGAGTTCTTCATCAGATACGCGAGCATCAGGCGGTCGTTGAGCGCCGCATCCAGCCGTCCGGCGGCCAGATCGCGCAGATACTCCGGCGCGCCCGGATACGTTTTCACGTCGATGCCCGGCACCGACTTCGCCATGTCCATGTAGTTGGTGCCGAGACCGACGCCGAGCTTCTTGCCCTTCAGATCGTCGAGCGACTTGAACTGGCGCGTGTCGTCCTTACGCTGGATCAGTTGCGCGGCCGAGTACGTGTAGGCCGGCGAGAAGTCGAGCGCCTGTTTGCGTGCGTCCGTGATGCCGACCTGGTTGACGATCACGTCGAACTTGCCCGCCTGCAGACCGGCGATGATGCCGCTCCATTCGGTCGTGACGAATTCCGGCTTCACGCCGAGCTTGCCGGCAACGGCCCTGGCGACGTCGACATCATAGCCGACCAGTTCGCCCGACGGCGCTTTCGAGTTGAACGGTGGGAAGGTGCCTTCGAGACCGACGCGCAGCGTGCCGCGTTGCTTGACCTGGTCGAGCAGGTCGTCCGCGTGGGCCGTCACGGCCGTGAACGACGCGCCGATCAGGCCGGCTACTACGATCTTTTTCAGCAAGCCAGATTTCATCGTGTTCCTTTTATTCGAAGGCGTTTTAACAGACGAAAGCATAACAAAGTAGACTATCGAAGCTTAAATACTGTTTGTTTATGTCTATATTCCGATGCGACTCGCATCGCCCGGTGTCAGCGCAGCGCTTGCACGCATTCGGCCACCAGCGCCGGGCCGCGGTAGATGAAGCCGGTATAGAGCTGCACCAGCGACGCGCCGGCGGCCAGCTTCGCGCGTGCATCGTCGCCCGAGAAAATCCCGCCCACGCCGATGATCGGCACCGCCTCGCCGACTTCGGCGCGCAGCTTGCGGATCACTTCGTTCGACGCGTCGAACACCGGCTTGCCCGACAGGCCGCCGGCTTCGTCGCCGTATTGCATGCCGGCGACGGCGGTGCGCGACAGCGTGGTATTGGTGGCGATCACGCCTTCGAACTGGTGGCGCAAAAGCGTATCGGCGATCGACTTGATCTGTTCGTCATCGAGGTCGGGTGCGATTTTCAGCGCGAGCGGCACCAGCTTGCCGTGCATGTCGGCCAGACGCCGCTGTTTGTCTTTCAGCGCGGCGAGCAACGCGTCGAGTTCGCCCGCGCCTTGCAACTGGCGCAGATTCTTCGTATTCGGCGACGAGATGTTGACCGTCACATAGCTCGCGAACGGGTACACGCGCTCGAGGCAGTACACATAGTCTTCGGCGGCGCGTTCGATCGGCGTGTCGGCGTTCTTGCCGATATTCAGCCCGAGCACGCCGCGATAGCGCGCGGCCTGCACGTTCTTGACGAACTGGTCGACGCCCGCGTTGTTAAAACCCATCCGGTTGATCACGGCGTTCGCTTGCGGCAGGCGGAACATGCGTGGGCGTGGATTGCCCGGCTGCGCGCGCGGCGTGACCGTGCCCACCTCGATGAAGCCGAAGCCCAGCGCGGCGAGACCGTCGATGCAGGCGCCGTCCTTGTCGAGGCCGGCGGCGAGGCCGACCGGATTACGAAATGTCAGGCCCATCACGGTGCGCGGCGCATCCGGCACGCGCGGCGCGAGCGTGCCCGCGAGGCCGGCGCGGCCGGCGGCGCCGAGAATGCGCAAGGTCAGGTGGTGAGCGTCTTCCGCGTCCATGCGAAAGAGTTGGGCGCGTACGAGCGGGTAGAGGGAACTGAACACGGGACGAAGCCGGACGGCCGGAAAATGGGAACCCGCTATTTTACCGGCTTTGGGGCATGAATGAGACCAACTGGAAGGCGGGTGGGGGCCTATCTCCGGCACCCGCTGCCGTTACGGCCGAAGCGGCCCGCGTTTGCCGTGGATCGCCAGGTCCACCGGCGGCAGTTCGACGCTCGCCGGATCGAGCACCTTCCAGGCACCGTCGATCAGGCCTTCGAGCGGCCGGAAATTCGCCTTGTACGCCATCTTCGGACTCTCGCGAATCCAGTAGCCGAGGTACACGTAGGGCAGCTTGAGACTGCGCGCCTGTTCGATCTGCCAGTAGATGTTGTAGGTGCCGAAGCTGCTGTGCGGCAGATCCGGCTCGAAGAACGTGTACACCGACGAGAGCCCGTCGCCGAGGATGTCGATCATGCTGATCATGCGCAGGATGCCCGGCGCTTCGGGATGATCCGGCTGCGGCTCGCGAAACTCGACCAGCCGCGAGTTGATCCGGCTTTGCAGCAGGAACTGTTCGTATTGGTCGCGGCTGTCGCGATCCATGCCGCCGCCCGCATGCCGTGCCGACTGGTAGCGCATGTAAAGCGCGTAGTGCTCTTCGTCGTAATGAAGCGGCGCGACGGTGGCGATCAGCTCGCCGTGCTTTTTCCAGACGCGCCGCTGTGTGCGGTTCGGCTCGAACTGGTCGACCGGCACGCGTACCGGCACGCATGCGCGGCAACCATCGCAATACGGACGATAGGTGAACACGCCCGAGCGCCGGAAGCCCGCCTTGACGAGCTCGGTATAGACGTCGGAGTTGATCAGATGGCTGGGGGTGGCGACCTGCGAGCGCGCGATGCGTCCATCCAGATAGCTGCAGGGATAGGGCGCCGTTGCATAAAATTGCAGCGCGGAAAGCGGAGAAAGAGGCAGCTCGTTGGGATGAGTCACGTTGGCAGCTCTCGATGCGTCTCTGGTAATGCAAACCCGGCGGGCCTTGCGGCTCGTGACCCGCGGCCCGGTAGGCAACGGATCCGGATTCGGCCTGATTTTTCCTGATGCGTCCTGGTTCGTCAGTTACGCCGCCGGCGCGACCACATCGAGCAACACGGTCTTGTCGAAGCGCCAGGGAATCGGCTCCGCGTCGACAGACGCGCGAACATGCGCGATGAACGCTTTGCGCGCTATCTCGCGACCGCCCAGCGACGCCAGATGCGACGTGTTCTGCTGGCAGTCTATCATTTCTATTTTGTGACGGCGCAAGTGTCCGACCAGCGCGGCCAGCGCCATTTTCGAGGCATCGGTGACGTCCGCGAACATCGATTCGCCGAAGAACATGCGGCCGAACGACACCCCATACAAGCCGCCTACGCGCTTGCCTTCAAACCAGGTTTCGATACTGTGCGCGTCACCCACCCGATGCAGCGACGAATACGCTTCGACCACGTCGGCCGTAATCCACGTGCCGCGCTGGCCGCGCCGCGGCGCCTGCGCGCAGGCGCGCATCACGGCGGCGAAATCGTGGTCGACGCGGATTTCCCATGCGTCGTCACGCAGGACGCGCTTCAGCGTTTTACGCAACGACGGCGACACTTTGAACTCGGCAGGGCGCAGGATCATGCGTGGGTCGGGGCTCCACCACAGCACTGGCTGGCCGTCTGAATACCAGGGGAAGATGCCGCGCCGATAGGCGTCGATCAGCCGCGACGGCAGCAGATCGCCGCTCGCGGCGAGCAGGCCGGGTGCGCCGCTTGTCGCGCCGAGCGCGCGCTCGACGGACGGAAACGGATCGTCGGGTCCGAGCCAGGGAACCATGCGCGCCGCTCAACCTTCGCGCAGCGAGCGGAAGATATCGCCCGTGTGCAGGCCGAAGCTGCCGGCGGCGCGGTCAGCGAAGAAAAAGCGCAGGGTCTGGCCGACCGTCGGGAAGGCGATCTCGTCCCACGGAATCTCGTCTTCCTCGAAGAGCTTGACCTCGAGGCTTTCCTCGCCGGCGGCGATGTCGAGATCGAGCAGGCGCGCCATGTAGAACAGATGCACCTGGTGCACGTGCGGCACGTTCAGCAGCGAGAACAGGTTCTGCACTTCGACGCGGGCGCCGGCTTCTTCCAGCGTCTCGCGCGAGGCCGCTTCAGCCGTCGTTTCACCCATTTCCATGAAGCCCGCGGGCAGCGTCCAGTAGCCGTATCGCGGTTCGATCGCGCGACGGCACAGCAGCACTTTGTCGTCCCAGACCGGGACGGTGCCGACTACGTTGCGCGGATTCTGATAGTGCACCGTGCCGCAACTGCCGCATACGAAACGCTCGCGGTTGTCGCCCGGCGGAATGCTCAGGCTGACGCCGTGGCCGCAGACAGAACAGAATTTCATAGGAAGGGGACGAGAAAGGGTGATAGGAGTTTATCACTGGGGCGGGGGTTTTCTGCGGGCCGGAAATGGCGGTGTGCGGTGGTGGCACGAAGCGACCAGCGCGCCTCGGGCGGTCGCGATGCTTCTGCGCGAGGCGTTGATCGTTGTCGTGTTCGGCTGGCACGGTGCGGGCGCCGATTGCAGCGAGCGAAGGGAGTGCGTATCTGTTTGGACTGCAGATAAAAAAGAGGAGGGTGAGTAGATGCGATTAGCCGTCGACGTGCAAGCACAGCGTCGCTTCGTGCGACATGGCGAATCGGAGCGTTTGGTGTTGGGCTGACTACGGGAAAGAAGGGCAGAACAAATGCGCGACGAAAAACAAAAAAGGCCTGCCGGTTGGGCAAGCCTTTGATGTTGTTTTCGACGTTTCGAACCGCTGAGATACTTGGTTGCGGGGGTAGGATTTGAACCTACGACCTTCGGGTTATGAGCCCGACGAGCTGCCAGACTGCTCCACCCCGCGTCCGTCGAAGAAAAGATTATAGGACAAAGCGTATGCCGACGCAATAGCTATTTAAGAACGGACTTCAAATCGACACATATACGAGGTTCGTGCGGGACCCGAGGTCGCGGCGCGCATGGCCGGCGTCGCATGCCGGAAGGCCATCATGAGGCGCTGCGCTAGAATTCAGGTTCTTCTCGCGGCGCCCTTCGTTATGACGTTCATTATGCAATGCGGCGTGCGCTTCACCTCTTACCTTGCTCCCACCTCATGGATATCGCTCACGATCTGCAGTCGATTGCCGCGCAGGAAAAAGCGCTGGTGTTCCCCCAATTCGATGCCGACCGCGCGTGGCAAGTCGGTGCGTATCTGCATGAGGTCGCCAAGGCCCGTGGTTTCGCGGTGGCTATCGACGTGCGCACCTTCGGCCAACCGCTCTTCTTCAGCGCCCTCGAGGGCGCGACGCCCGACAACGTCGATTGGGTTAGGCGCAAGAACAACACCGTCGCGCGCTTTCGCCGCAGCTCGTACGCGATCGGCTTGAAGATGCAGCTGGCGGGCAGCACGCTCGCTGAGAAGCACGGCTTGCCGGTCACGGAATACGCATCGCACGGCGGCGCGTTTCCGCTGACGGTAGCGGGTGCCGGCGTGATCGGCTCGGTGACCGTTTCGGGCTTGCCGCAGCGCGCCGATCATGAACTGGTGGTGGAAGCACTGTGCGCGCAGCTTGGCCACGACTACGGCAAGCTCGCGCTTGCAAAGGCCTGAGGCGATGCGGATGCCTCCTTATGCATTGCTCGCCATTGCCATTGTTGCCGAAGTGATTGCGACCTCCGCGATGCGGGCGTCGGAAGGATTCTCACGGCTGCTGCCCGCGGCGGTGGTCGTGCTCGGCTATGGCATTGCGTTCTATTGCCTGTCGCTCACGCTCAGGAGCATTCCCGTCGGCATCGTCTACGCAGTGTGGTCCGGCGCCGGCATCGTGCTGATTACGCTGGTCGCGGTCGTCATGTACCGCCAGGTGCCTGACGTACCGGCCGTCATCGGGCTCGGGCTGATCGTTGCCGGTGTCGCCGTGTTGAATATGTTCTCGAAGATGCAGGCGCACTGAACCCCGCGCAAACGAACGGCCACATGTTGTTCATTATTTGCAGCGCACGATCATCGAACGGTTTTTCACGTTGGCCGACACGACGTTCGTGACGCTGCCGCCTGCCGCGCCGCCTTCCTCGTTGTCTTTCGAAATGATGTCGTAGCCGGTCGCGCCGCATGCTTTGCCGGCCTGCACGTAGCACGAGGCCCAACTGGAGGCGGCGTCCGCGCCGCTGCAATTCACCGCAAAGCCGGTTTGGCCATTCGGCAGGTTGATCAGCGAAGTGGTGTTCGATGACGCGCAGGCGCCAAGTCCTGCGCTGAGCAGTACCGCGGCGGGTAGGGCGGCTGAAAGGGATCGCAGGCGGGCCAGAACAAGGGCCGCGCGGCTGGGTCGGAAGCGGCCGGAGCGGCGCAGGTACGTCATGAAATGCATCGTGATGGTTCCCTTTCTAATGGGTGTCGAGAGTCTGTGATGGTTCGCCGCGCACGGCGAGGGCCGTGTCTTTACTGCCCGGCCGTCTCGATCGTGATGCCCGCCGCGCCGATTATCCGGCGGCTTTCCGCGCCGTCTTCAGTGGCCGCGTCTTCCCAGATGCTGATGGCTTTCGGAATGTCGATGCCGTGATTTTCGGCGTAAGCAAACCAGTGGTTTGCCGCATCCGGCTCGGGCAGTTCGTGGTTTTGCAGAAAATATTTTCCCATATCGCGCTTGCTGAACTCGAATTTGCGTCAGCACAGGCTGTGCCGATGACGTTGTTCGACCGGAACAAGCGACGCAAGTGCCACGCGATTTTTCGAGTTCGAACAGGCCGCGCGCAAGCATGTCGGCCGCCTGCCCGGAGACAGTTGGCGGCGGCGCGAGACGTGCGGGAAGGGAGTTCGGGAGACTGGACCGCAATCCGGCCTGGCGAGTACCATATCGACGTTCTCCGAAGCTGACCTGTTTGCGCCGGCGTCAGTCTTCTGTCGGATATTTCTGATGAGGCGACCATGGAAATTCGGTTTCCCGCGGACGCGCCCGCTTACCGCGACTCGAATCTGACTGTTGTGTTTCCCGCGCTGGTGGATGGCGAACCCGTGCCGTGCGCGATCTCGGTCGAAGCGCTCGAAGATCACTTCGGCGCTTACAGCGAGAATCTCGAAGGCTGGATGCGCGCGTTCGACGCCGGACGTCCGCGCATCGAGGCGGTCGCGCGCGAACATCTGCAAATCAGTAACGGCACGCCTGTGCTGCTCAAGAGCGGCCACTTTCCGCCTGGCAACGTCGCGGGCTGATACAAGGCGGCATACACGCCTACGCACACCTACACACGCCTGCGCTCGCAAAACCCGGCCGCGACTAAGCAGGTTTCGCCGTGGTCCGGTCTGTCGCAGCGGTTGCCGAGGCCGCTTCGCGCGCTGCGGCGAATGACTGCCGGATACCGTCTTCGTACGAGGTTTTGGCGATCGGTCCGATCAACGTACTCAACGCGGTGCCGTCGAGCACTACGGGCTCCGTCATCAGGTAATTCATCTCCACCAGTTCCCGCATCAGCGGATTGAACAGGCCGAGCACGCGCAACATGGTTTTGCCGAGGCCTGACTGATTCGAATAAATTTTATGAACGGCGTTCAGTAAACAGTGTTCAGTTTAATTTGACTTTTCAGTTTGTCAACCCGAAAATGCGCTTCATGGGAATCACTGAACGAAAAACTCGCCAGAAACAGGCGCTGCGCGAGCGCATCCTCGATGCGGCGCGGCGCATCGTCATGCGTGAAGGTTTTGCTGCGTTGTCGATGCGCAAGATCGCCGACGCCATCGAATATTCACCTGCCACGCTGTATCTTCATTTCGCGAGCCGCGACGAGATCGCTCAGGCGTTGTGCGCGGAAGGTTATGCGCAACTGCTCGAGACCTTCGTGCCGCTTGCGCGGATCGCCGATCCAGCTGAACGGCTCAAGGCGCTCGGGCGCGCTTATGTGGCGTTCGGCGTTGCGCATCCGGAAACCTACCGGCTGATCTTCATGGAAGATCCGAGCTACACCGGCGCCGCGCTCGGCGGCGTTGCCGCGCCGGCTGCATCGACTGACATGGCTCTGGTGGACGAGAGCGGCGCACCGCTCAAAGCAGACGACGATCCCGGCGACGCCGCGTTGCGCATCATGATCGTCGCGCTCGACGAGTTGAAGGCGGCGGAGCGCTTGCCCGCATCGGTGGACGTGGCGGTATGGGCCGAGGCTTTCTGGGCGAACATGCATGGCATCGTCGCGCTCAATCTCACATGCCCGGTATTTCCGGGCGCGTCGCTCGACACAGTAGTGGACGTTGCGCTCGATGCATGGCTCGGCGCGCGGCACGCGGCAGAGCCGCAGGCCGGACCTGCGGCGCGGCAACCCGCAGCAAAAAACACGCGCGCTCGCAAACGGTCCACCACAGCACGCACCGAATCTTCCGCACGATCGTCCACCAAGCCGAAAGCAGCGAGCGCGTGATAACGTTCAGTTCCGGTTCACTTCGCGCCCGCGCGCTTAGCTCACTATGTCCAGTTCCGCCTCGCCAGCCGTCAGCGACGAAGTCGCGACCTACATAGCCAACCGCATCGGTTTCATCGAACTGGAGCGCCCGAAGGCGCTCAACGCCCTGTCGACCGGCATGATTCGCGCGATGCACGCGGCGCTCGACCAGTGGCGCGAAGACCCCGACGTGCTCGCGGTGGTGGTGCGCAGCCAGCATCCGCGCGCTTTTTGCGCGGGCGGCGATGTCCGCTTTCTGTACGAGTCGGCACAGCGCGGCGAACACGACGTGCGCGATACGTTTTTCATCGAGGAATACCGGCTCAATCATGCGATCTTTACCTATCCGAAGCCGTATATCGCGTTGATGAACGGCGTCGTGATGGGCGGCGGCATGGGGATTTCGCAGGGGGCGCATCGCACCGGCGGTCTGCGCGTCGTGACCAACTCGACCAGAATGGCGATGCCGGAGACGCGTATCGGACTCTTCCCCGATGTTGGCGCGAGCTGGTTTCTGTCGCGCACGCCGGGTGCGCTCGGCCGCTATCTGGCGGTCACCGGCGAGGCCGTCGGCGCGGCCGACGCGCTCTACGCAGGTCTCGCCGACGCCTATATCGACGATTCAGCGCTGCCCGCGCTGGTCGATACATTGCGCAGCGAATTGTTCGAACGGGGTTCCGACGTGGTGGCGTGCATCGCGCGCGAGACCGGCGCACATCAAGTCGTGCCGAATCCGGAGAGTTCGTCGCTCGCGAGCACCCGTGCGTTGATCGACCGGCATTTCGCGTTGCCCGATGTCGTGCAGATACTCGCGTCGCTCGAGCGCGAAAGCGATGGCGACGCTGCCGACTGGGCGGAGCAGACGATCGGCGTATTGCGCGAGCGTTCGCCTTTGTCGATGGCGGTGTCGCTGGAAGTGGTGACGCGGGCCGAGGGTTCGATGGCGGACGTGCTGCGCTGCGATCTCGATCTGACGCGCACGTGCTTCGAGCATGGCGACGTGATCGAAGGGATTCGCGCGCGCATCATCGATAAGGATAACGCGCCGCGTTGGCGCTTCGCGCACATCGAAGACGTCAGCGCCGCTGACGTGGCGAAGATGTTCGAAAGCCCTTGGCCGGCAAACGAACATCCGCTGCGCGATCTGCACGGCTAGGAGAAAGTCGGAACGGCGGTAAAGACGATGCCGGTGCCCGCATCGGCATAGCCTTGCAATCGAGCGTCAAGACGGCACCCAGTCCTCGCTCAGTCCTCGTCTTCGCCCGCCATGAATGCGCGCATGAACACCAGCGCGCCCCAGCCCCACATCGCGTTCGCCGCGAAACCCACTGCGAGCCGCGGCAGCATGTTGCCGCTCGGCCAGATGCCGCGTAGCGGACCGACCACGAACACGCTCGCCGCCGTCAACACAATGCCGCCGAATACGAAGGCCGGCACCCACGGCGCGCGCCGTTCGGGCGCGATGCGCAACAGCCAGGCCATCAGCACCGCCCAGAACGCGCTCCAGATCGCGTTCGCAATGAACTCAGGCAAGCCCAGCGGCAAAAACGGCGCAGTCGAAAAACCCGTCGGGTCGATCAGGTCGGCTGCGTGCAGCAGCGCGAGCGTCGATTCGTGAAAGAACAGGGAAGCCAGAAAACCGGCGACGAACGGCAGGATAAGTTTTTGCATGCATGGCACCGCGAGAACTCAGGCGGCGCGGTTCGCGCGGCCTGCACCGGATTATCGGAAATGTGCGCCATTATATAAGGGCCACCCCGAGGGCCATTCGCTTTCGCGCGTGCGCACCGCGCGAAAGCCGTATGTTTTAGCGTCGGGCTAATCACGAAAGTGGAAAACCTAAGCTTAAAAAAATCGTTCAAAAGCCGTGGCCCGATCCATAGACTGTTTCTCCATGCAGACGGTGTTGCCGCCGTCGCCCATTTAATCGAGCGCATGACGCGCACGTTTGGTCGAGGGAAGCCGTCGCGATGTCCTGCCTGATGCCGATCCTCACCCGCTCCACGGCGCACGCGCGCCGGCGGTTGCGCTGTCGGAACTAGAGCGCGCCAAACCGCGTTGAGTTGTGTAATTCCGCCCCTTTTGCGACGCATTGCCCGGCCGCGTGCCGGGTGAAAACGCGCGGCCAGCGTGTGCGCTTTCACTCGACACGCCGTCTCCACCCCATCCAGTTTCGAACAAGCAGGAG
This sequence comes from Paraburkholderia sp. SIMBA_030, assembly GCF_046535245.1. Classification (NCBI taxonomy): domain Bacteria; kingdom Pseudomonadati; phylum Pseudomonadota; class Betaproteobacteria; order Burkholderiales; family Burkholderiaceae; genus Paraburkholderia; species Paraburkholderia sp. SIMBA_030. Next base: position 271,063 of record NZ_JAWRXB010000004.1, on the reverse strand, counting down.
CAGCAAATGAATGTGTTCTGGTTCATTCCGACTCACGGCGACAGCCGCTATCTCGGTACTTCCCAAGGCGCACGCGCAGCCGATTATGACTACTTCCGGCAGATCGCCGTCGCGGCCGACACGCTCGGCTATGAGGGCGTGCTGCTGCCGACCGGCCGTTCGTGCGAGGACGCCTGGGTGGTGGCGTCGAGCCTGATCGCCGCGACCCAACGCCTGAAGTTTGTGGTGGCGATTCGCCCGGGCATTTCGTCGCCGGGTCTCGCGGCGCGTATGGCGGCGACCTTCGACCGTCTGTCGAACGGACGTCTCCTGATCAACGTGGTGACCGGCGGCGACGCGGCTGAACTGGCAGGCGACGGTGTGTTCGTCGATCACGACACGCGCTATGAAATCACCGACGAATTCCTGCACATCTGGCGCAAGCTGCTGAGCGCCGCGCATACCAACGATTCGATCGAGTTCACCGGCAAGCATCTGAGCTCGAAGGGCGGCAAGGCGCTATATCCGCCGGTGCAAAACCCGCATCCGCCGCTGTGGTTCGGCGGTTCGTCGCCGGCCGCGCATGACATGGCCGGCGAGCATATCGACACGTATCTGACGTGGGGCGAGCCGCCCGACGCCGTCGCGAAGAAGATCGCGGACATTCGCGCCTGTGCCAGGGCGCATGGCCGCGAGATCAAGTTCGGCATTCGTCTGCACGTGATCGTGCGCGAAACCGAAGAAGAAGCATGGGCCGCCGCCGACAAGCTGATCAGCAAGCTCGACGACGAAACCATTTCCCGCGCGCAGGCTTCATTCTCGAAGATGGATTCCGAAGGGCAGCGCCGCATGGCCGCGTTGCACGGCGGCAAGCGCGGCGGCCGCGCGGAACTCGAGGTCTATCCGAATCTGTGGGCGGGTGTCGGTCTGGTACGCGGCGGCGCGGGCACGGCGCTGGTCGGCAATCCGGAGCAGGTCGCCGCACGCATGAAGGAATACGCCGACCTCGGCATCGACACGTTCATCCTGTCGGGTTATCCGCATCTCGAAGAGTCGTATCGCTTCGCCGAGCTGGTGTTTCCGCTGCTGCCGAACCGTCGCAGCAAGACGGCGAATGGCCCGCTGTCGGGTCCGTTCGGCGAGATCGTCGGCAACAACTACCTGCCGAAGGCGGCGAGCGCGAGCTGAGCGCTTGCTGGATTCGGCAGCGATGCCAATCGATAAGGAATGAGGAAAGCAATCATGGCTCAATCCACTGTGAATGCGGAACGCGGCGCAAGCGGGGCCGTTGGCTTGTTGCGCCGCGTCGGTACCCATCTCGCGCCGTGGCTCGCGCCGCTCGCGATTCTGCTGGCGTGGGAAGTCGCCGCGCGCAGCGGCGTTCTGTCGACACGTGTGCTGCCCGAACCGCTCGCGGTCGTGAAGGCCGCGTGGTCGCTGATCCAGTCCGGGGAGATGTGGGCGGACGTGAAGGTCAGCACGTGGCGCGCGGTGTCGGGCTTCGCGTTCGGCGGCGGTATCGGACTCGTGCTCGGCCTTGCGACGGGTTTGTTCAAGCCCGCTGAAGTCGCGCTCGATTCGACCGTGCAGATGATCCGCAACATCCCCGCGCTGGCGATGATTCCGCTCGTGATCCTGTGGTTCGGTATCGAGGAGGAAGCGAAGGTGTTTCTCGTCGCGCTCGGCGTGTTTTTCCCGGTGTACGTGAACACCTTTCACGGCATCCGCTCGGTCGATGCGAATCTGATCGAAATGGCGCGCAGTTATGGCGTGAAGGGTTTCGCGCTGTACCGGCATGTGGTCTTGCCGGGCGCGCTGCCGTCGATTCTGGTCGGCGTGCGCTTCGCGTTCGGGCTGATGTGGGTCACGCTGATCGTCGCCGAAACGATTTCCGCGCAATCGGGCATCGGCTACATGACGATGAATGCACGCGAATTCCTGCAAACCGATGTGGTGGTGGTCGGCATCCTGCTGTACGCGGCACTCGGCAAACTCGCCGACTTGCTGGCAAAGAGCCTCGAGCGCGTGTCGCTGCGTTGGCATCCGGCCTATCAACGGGGAGCGAAAGCATGAGCGCAACGACATTGTCGGCGTCGTTCGGCGGCATCGCGGGCAGCGATCTCGAAGCCGAACTGGCGCAGCCGCGCATCACGGATCACGACGCTGGCGAAGCGGCTGGACTCGACCGCGCCGATCGGACGCACGGCGTGAACCGGAGCGGCGGGGTATCGCCGGAGGGCGCATTGGCGCGCAACGACGCGGGCCGCTTCGCCGATTATTCGGTCGAATTGCGCGGCGTCGGCAAGCAGTATGGCGAGCGCACGGTGTTGTCCGATTTCAATCTGTCGATCGAGCGCGGCAGTTTCGTGGCGATCGTCGGTCGCAGCGGCTGCGGGAAGTCGACCTTGCTGCGGCTCGTCGCCGGCCTGGAAAAGACCACCTCGGGCGTGCTCGAAAAGCGCGCCGAAGACGGCCAGCCGCTCGACACCCGCATCATGTTTCAGGACGCGCGCCTCCTGCCCTGGAAGAGCGTGCTGCAAAACGTGATGCTCGGTCTTGGCCGCCGCGCGCGTGAAGATGCGCGCGCAGTGCTCGCCGAAGTCGGCTTGCTGGAGCGCGCCAACGACTGGCCCGCGCAGCTTTCCGGCGGTCAGCGGCAGCGCGTCGCGTTGGCGCGTGCGCTGGTGCATCGACCGCAATTGCTGCTGCTGGACGAACCGCTCGGTGCGCTCGACGCATTGACGCGCATCGAAATGCACGCGCTGATTGAACGGCTGTGGCGTGAGCATCGATTTACCGCGCTGCTGGTGACGCACGACGTGCACGAGGCCGTGGCGCTGGGCGACCGGATTCTACTGATCGAAGAAGGGCACATCGCGCTAGATCAGCCAGTGCCGCTCGCGCGGCCGCGGGCGCGCGCTTCGGCCGTTTTTGCCGCGCTGGAAGAACATGTGTTGCAACGCGTATTGAAGACGGCGCCGAACGACGACGCGCTGTCCCGTCGCGTTTACGACGCACGTGACGAGAGCCGTCTTGCGCGGCCGACAGACGTCCGCTGGGCCGTCTGACATACCTTGACTGACCGTTTTCAATCGCTTCTCTGGAGTCACTCGATATGAGCATTTCCGCTATCAACGTACGCAATCAGTTCAAAGGCAAGGTCAAGGAAATCATCCGCGGGCCGGTGGTATCCGAAGTCGATGTGGATACGCCGTTCGGTATCGTCACCTCGGTGATCACCACGCGCTCGGTCGACGAACTCGAACTGAAGGTCGGCTCGGAAGTGGTCGCGCTGGTGAAGTCGACGGAGGTGTCGATCGCGCGCCTGTAAGCCGCGCGATGTGTCGTTTCGCCGATACCGTTGCCACGCGTGCCGATGCTATTTCGCGTTGGCGCTGCTGGCTGGCGGTTCGTGCATCATCTTGTCGTTAGTCGGTTTGCGTGGGCGCTTGACCATCGGCATGTTCTCCGGATTGACCGGGCCGCTCGCCCCCGGCGGCGGCTTGACCATCGACGCGCCGCTATTCTGCGGTGCCGGATTTGGCGTTTGCGCGAGCGCGGCTGTAGCACACGCGCCGCATCCCGCAAACGCGACGCTCGCCGTCAGCGCTGCCCATCTGCTTCGTTTCATCTGATCCTCCTTTGCGATGCCGCTTGCTGGTTCTCCCTGCTTTTTCGTTGCTGTAGTGCACGTTGGATAGACCCGGCGTTGCGCGGAAAATTCGCCGGTTCGCTCCTGCTTTCGATTCCCGGCGCTTAACCGCACCGCCACGCTGCGTGCCCGCTGTGAGCCCGTTGTGTGCCTCTACGTGCTCCTGCGCAAGCACCGGAAACTTGCTAGGATGAATCAGGCGTCACGATGGAGACGGCCATGTCGAAGTCATTGAGTCCCGAGGCGATCGAAGCATTGCGGCGTCTGAACGACGTCGGCGTCGGACAGTCTGTGCCGAAGCTTGCGCAGACCGTGGCGGTCGAGTTGCTGGCAAGCGGGCTCGTCGCCGAAGCTGACGGCGGCCATGTCGAGATCACCTGCAACGGCCGGCAGTATCTTTCGGGCGATTGCGATTGATCGTTCGGCGAGAGCTGGGCGGGTGCATTTCCTGGCGAGCCTGTATGACGGCCCGCCGCTCAGGTATGGCTGTGTACACGCTATAACTTGACCACGGAGGCGAACATGCAGCCGAAGGGCCTCGATATGGGCGACTACGAGGAGCGCTATCGGGACTACGACATCGAAGTCGCGGTCGAGCAGGTGCTCACCGGCGTTAAAGCGCATTTTCGGGTGCTGCAGGGCGAGGTGGTAGTGGTCGACTGGCGGCTTGTGCACATCGACAGCTTATGGCCCACCGAGCATGCCGCGGCCGAGGCGGCGTTTCGGGCGGCGCGTGAGGTGATCGACAGCAGGCGCGCTGCTTAGCGGGCCGCGTGTGGACGCGCAAAGGCGGGGGTTTTCGTCTAGGCTGATGGTCCTGCCTTTACTGCTGGAGACTGCTGTGCGTCTAGCTAGTCTGGGCGCCGGCATCAAATCCTTCATGCGCGGCGCCCAGTTCAGCTGCTGCCTATGGCGGCCAGCAGGCACAACGGCAACGATTTAGTGGCCGAAGAAAACCGATTGCGGACCCGAAACCGGTTCGCGCGTGCCCGATTGCGACGACACGGTCTTCACGCCACCGTATGCGTTCGATTCGGCTTGGGTGCGTTCAGCAGCGACGGTTTGCGCGTTCTGGCCTTGTTGCGAAGCCGGTGCGCCGACCGACGGACGATAGAACGGCGCCGGGCCGTAGCCGCTAGCAAAAGCGGGGGCTGCGATCGAGGCGGAAGCAGCAACCAGCAGGGCGGCGATAAGCTTGGTCTTCATGGTATGACTCCAATAACGTTCGACTTCGGTTCTAGAAGGCGTCGCAGTGGCCGGTGAGGTGTGTCTGCAACGTCGATGCAGGGCAGTGTATACCCCTACTATTGAAAATTTGTACCGATAATCTGAAATTACTATTCTCGATACTGGAACAATCTGTCAGAGGTATATAAGACAAGGTTGAGCGGCGTTCCGACCCCGCCAATCAAGCGTTTTCCGGTCCGAAAGACCCGGTCGGCCAAGCGGTTATCGACGGTCTTGTGGGAGTGCCGGCACTTTCGCCGACGCTTTCTGGGCGTTTGTCCACTTGCGGTAAAATTGCACTTTGATTTACGCCGTCTGGCCGCACCATGTCCCAAACTCAAACTCCCAATCCACGCCGCGTTTCCGTGGCCCCGATGATGGACTGGACCGATCGCCACTGCCGCTCGCTGCATCGCGTGATATCGCGCCATACGTGGCTGTACACGGAAATGGTGACCACCGGCGCGTTGTTGCACGGCGACGTATCGCGCCATCTGGCGTTCGCGCCGGAAGAGGCGCCGGTCGCTTTGCAACTCGGCGGCAGCGAGCCCGACGACCTCGCGCGCTCGGCAAAACTCGGCGAGCAATGGGGCTATGACGAGATCAATCTGAATTGCGGTTGTCCTTCCGAGCGCGTGCAACGCGGTGCTTTCGGTGCTTGCCTGATGAACGAGCCGCAACTCGTCGCCGATTGTGTGAAGGCAATGCGCGACGCAGTGTCGGTGCCGGTAACGGTCAAGCATCGGATCGGCGTCGATGCGGTCGAGGAATATGGTTTCGTGCGCGATTTCGTCGGCACGATCGCGGACGCCGGTTGCAGTGTGTTCGTTGTGCATGCACGCAATGCGATTCTCAAGGGCTTGAGCCCGAAAGAAAATCGCGAGATTCCGCCGCTCAAGTATGAGTACGCGTATCAGTTGAAGCGCGAGTTTCCGCGTCTGGAGATCATCATCAACGGCGGCATCAAGACGCTCGACGAAGTGCAGACGCATCTTCAACACGTCGATGGCGTGATGCTCGGGCGCGAGGCGTATCACAACCCGTATGTGCTGGCCGACGTGGATGCGCGTTTCTACGGTTCGACGGATGCGCCGCTCACGCGCGAGCAGGTCGAAGCGAAACTGATTGAATACTGCGCGGCGGAAATGGCGCGGGGCACGTACCTCGGCGCGATCACGCGCCATGCGTTGGGTCTGTATCGAGGCGAGGCAGGCGCGCGTGGATGGCGTCGTGTTTTGTCCGATAGCAAGCGTCTCGCCGCGCGCGATCTGAGCATCTTCGACGAGGCAAGACAGCATCTGCGTGAGCCAGTCGAAATTTTTGAATAAAGGACTAGGCAAACGAGATTCTTGTTCGTATAATCTCGTTTCTTCATTGACGGGCCAAGTTTCTCGGCAACGAGTTTCTCAGCAAGTCAAGCAGATGTCAGTGGTGGCTGTAGCTCAGTTGGTAGAGTCCAGGATTGTGATTCCTGTTGTCGTGGGTTCGAGCCCCATCAGCCACCCCAAAGAATTCAGCAGACTCAAATAGTTGCACCTTAAGAGCCGTTCCAGAATGCAAAATTCGGAACGGCTTTTTTGTTTTCGGAATTTACTCTGTCGCTTTCGCCACCTTCACCTTGCGTCGAGCATGGTGCCGATGCGTTGTGCCCAGGTTTGCGTGCGCGGCGAAATCAGATGCATCCTCGTCGCAGTTTTCGAGCTTCGTCGTGATGTCGCCTTGATCGCACCTCAACCTCAGCGCACGGCGTAATTGCAAATGGTCTGGATCAGCGCCATATTGGGAAGGCTTCGTCAATTGCCGGTCATCTGCACTCACGGGTTGATGTCCCCGCCATAGCCCCGCGCGACGGTCCCGCGATCCCGATGTTGGAGGTATCCATGTGGGAAAAAATCGACTACAAAGGACTTGAGATCTGGGTGCTGCCGATCCTTGCATACGGACCTCCGGCGCCAGATACCCCATACCATTACAACGGATATGTTTGTCGACCGGGCGCCGACCTGCGTCATGCCGGGCAACGCACGCAGTTTTATGAGCTCAGCGACATCTTTGAGACCGAAGCAGAGGCGCTTGATGCGGCCTATCGCGCGGGGCGCGACCTTGTCGACACGTTGGTTGGCAACGGCTGACATCAGTCGGTACACCGAAACTCGACCACCCACACCCACGGATTGACATCCCATCCATAGCCGCGTGCGGCGTTGAGGCTGGCTGGAGAGCCACGAAAGGAAGCAGCGCATAATGTTGAGATTCCTTTGTCAGGATGATGGAGGTAGATATGGCTACGTTTGCGATCGACGGCGTGCGCATTAACCCCGCAACTGACCGTGTCACGCACGTGCGCTGGGCTCTCGTCGACCCGAAGACGCATGACTGGCTGTCTCCGACCGAGGTTGTCGAGGTGATCGAAGTGGTCAAGGCGATCCATGCGGGAGACGTGTGTTGGTCCCTTTTTACCCTTGGCGGTGTGAGATTTCTGGGTCCGAAAATCAAGATCGTTGCGCATACCAACGGCCCTGATGGGATTGACACGGAGGTCCCCGACGGGAATATCGAAAAGTCCATGGACGATCTTCCGCAGGTTTGACTGAGCGCCGGTATGTTCGCGCGTGCGCTCGACTTTCATGCCGCGGCATCTGCTATCTGCTCCTCGTGCGCGAAGTTCGCGACGTCGCCGGCTTGATACGCCGCTGCAGGACATCAACCACATTGGCGGCCGTGGAGTAGCGGCGAAGCAGGCACGACCGCACTCGCGCTCGAATGGCTGGTCGACGTGCCCGCCATTCCCGCACCCACCATAAACATAAAGTGCGCAACGCCGAGGTGCGCGCGCAAAGGTGAGCCGGAATCAATGCTCCATGGCGTCACAGCAAACGGTGTTGCGGCGCATCGCAGTGCAGTTCAATGACTATGTCCGCCGTGTTCGCCACTGCCACCTTGCCACGCGCTCCCGCCACTGTGGTAACCGCCATACCCGCCGCCGTGCCAGCCGCCACGCTCACCGCCGCTGTGCCAGCCGCCGTGCTCACCGCCGCCGTGCCAATGCCCGTTGCCATGGTAGCAACACGGGCCGCCCCAACCGCCGCCCCAGATGCCGATCGTGCCCTAGACCGGTGGATACGCGGGGCCGTAAACGTAGTCAGGGTAATACGGTTGCGCATAGGCATAATCGTATCCCGGCGCAACGACGCATCCGGTGAGACTCGCCACTATCGCCAACAAAGAAGCCATTGGCCTAATGAGCTTGCTCATGATCTTCTCCCTCATATTAAAATGAGAAAAAACGCATGACGGCAAGTTCAGCACCATTTGTGTCCGCAGATTACGGCTCACGCGTGCCGCTGCTGCTTGCATATCGTTGTAACTGAGGCTTCAGCCAAGCCAGACGGGCATCCGGGCTGCTTTCTTTGCCGTTACCAGCTTAGCGTTCTGTAATAATTGGTTAAATTTACGGAATGCAACTTTAATTCGCGCCTGTTATTTTTCCATCAGACAAATTTGCAACGAATCCAGATAAAGCCTGCGCTGAAGCTGGATGAAGAACGCATTCCCACCTTGCTCGGGCCGCGCCACGTGCAGCCTGCGAAAACCAGCCGTCAATGAAGCACGATCCACAGCCGGCTACCGCATCAGACTGGCGCGCCGAGGGCGACGCCTATGCCGCTCGCGGTGAACTCGAAGCAGCGCTCGAGCGTTTCGAATCCGCCCGCGCGCTCGATCCCGCCGACGCCTCCATATACGACCGGCTCGGCGCCACGTTAGCCACGCTGAACCGTTTGCCCGAAGCAGTCTTCCGGTATCAGGAAGCGATCGCGCTCGACCCGCAGAACACTGATTTCCACCACGGCCTCGGCTGGACGTTCGAGCAGATGCATCGGCTCGAACGGGCGGTGGACTGCTATCGTCAGGCGATTCGCCTGAACCCGAAAGCCGATGGTTCGCACAACAACATGGGCAACTGCCTGCAGGCACTCGGGCGTTTCGACGAGGCGCATGAAGCGTATCGTCGCGCGATCGAGGCCGCACCTCAGGTCCCGCTGTATTACCGCAACTTCGTGCAGTCCAGGCGCTTGAGCGCCGACGATCCGGTGTTCGTCGCGCTGGAGCAGTTGGCAGGCAATGCAGCTTCGCTGACGCCGGCGAATCAGGCGGAGATTCACTTCGCATATGGCCAGGCGCTCTCCGACGCGGGCCGCAACGATGCATCGTTCGAGCACTTCTTGCAGGGCAATGCGCTGTACCGCGCGGGCGTGCGCTATGACGAAGCCGCGTCGCTCAGTCTGTTTGCGCATCTGCCTGAGCTGCTCAGCGCCGATGTGCTGGCGGCCAAACGCGGTCTCGGCGATCCATCGCGTGCACCGATTTTTATCGTCGGCATGCCGCGCTCCGGTTCGACCTTGATCGAACAGATTCTCGCAAGCCATCCGCAGGTATTTGGCGCGGGTGAGCGCGTGGAATTCGGCGAGGCGCTGGTGCGCTGCATCGCGCGCGATCGCGAGGATCCGCTGCGAATCGATATCGAAGCATTGCAAGACGCCGGCGCGGCGCAATTCGGTGCGCTGGGTGCCGATTACCTGCATCGCATACACGCAGCGTTGCCGGAATTAGCGGCCGGTGCGCACAACGAAGCAGACAACGAAATGCAGCACGAAGCACTGCACTACACGCGCTTTACCGACAAATATCCGTTCAATTTCATCAACGTCGGGCTGATCCACCTGGCGTTGCCGAACGCGCGCTTCATTCACAGCAGCCGTTCGCCGCTGCAAACCTGCCTGTCGATTTTTTCGCGGATTTTTCATGATGTACCGTTCGGCTACGACCTCGGCGAACTCGGCCGCTACTACCGTGCATACGACGCCCTGATGGCGCATTGGCAACGCGTGCTGCCCGAAGGCGCGATGATCGAGGTCAAGTACGAGGACCTCGTCGAAGATCTGGAGAGCAATGTCCGTCGATTACTGGTGCACTGCGGGCTCGACTGGGACGAACGTTGTCTCGCATTTCACCAGACCGAACGTCAGGTGAATACGGCTAGTGCGGCACAGGTGCGCCGGCCGATCTACAAGACGTCGGTGCAGCGCTGGCAGCCGCGGCAGGCGTTACTGCAACCGCTGTTCGACGGCTTGGGACCGGCGCTGGCGGCCACCGGTAGTTTTACCCCGTATGAGCAGCATGCATCGCCCGGTTTCGACCTTGCAGACGTTGCAGCCGTGGCAACCAACCCGGAGCGTAAACCATGAGCGCAATCCACGGCGTTGTCGTATGGATGACCGGCTTGTCCGGTGCCGGCAAATCGACGCTGGCCACCGCATTGCACCAGCGTCTCGTCGCGGCGGGCCAGCGCTCGATCGTGCTCGACGGCGACGTGCTGCGGCACGGCCTGAACGCCGACCTCGGCTACACGCGCGCGGACCGCGCTGAAAATCTGCGCCGGGTCGCACATGTCGCGGCGCTGCTCAAGCAGGAGGGCTTCGTCGTGATTGCCGCGGTAATCTCGCCTGAGCATCAGCATCGGCGCATGGCGCGCGAAATCGTCGGTGACGGTTTTATCGAAGTATTCATCAACGCGCCATTGCCGGTGTGCGAAGCGCGCGATGTCAAAGGGCTCTACGCACGCGCCCGACGCGGCGAAATCCCGGATTTCACCGGTATTTCCGGGCCGTTCGAAGCGCCGCTGTCACCTGACGTCGCGATCGAAACCGACCGGCTCTCGCTCGATGAGGCGCTCGTCAAGCTGATCGTGCACCTGGCAGAGGCGGGCCACTTGCATGACCGCCCGACGGAAGTGGCGCATCTGGCGCTCTGAGATGTGGGTGGCGACGCGATCGGATCGACGCTGCCTGAACCCGCACCGTCTTACCGCAGCAAGCTGGCCGAGTGATGCAAAGCGGGGTACACGCCGATGATGAATGCCGCATAGACCGCGGCCATCGTCACGCCGGCCGCTGTGCCCCACACATCGCGCGATGCCGCGCCTTGGCGGAAATACACCGGCAGCCCGACCGCCAGATAACCGACCAGAAAGAACGCGATGACGGCGCTCACCGGCGACAGGTCGTGACCGATGAAATCCAGTAGAGCCATCAGACTGAAGTGAGGCATGGTCGAGGCGGGTTGTGCCACGTGCGAACGCTCGAACAAACGTGCGCAGGATGCGGGGGGGGCAAGCGAATTTAAGACCACGGCCTCGCGAGGGTCAAGGCAAAGTCTGTGCGAATTTGTACAAGCGTCAATTGCCTGTACGACAACTTTCATCCGGCTCTACCGTACTTCATTCCGTTTCCATGGCGACGCGCTCAGCGCTTGCGTAACGGCTCGATCAGCGACGACAGACCGTTGTGATCGATCTCATGCATCAGCGCCAGCAGCCGGCCGATTTCGCCAGGCGGGAAGCCTTGGCTTGCGAACCAGCTTAGATAGTGCCCGGGCAGATCCGCAATCAGGCGGCCTTTATATTTTCCGTAGGGCATCACGCGCGTGACCAGCAGTTCAAGGTGTTCAGGATTCATCGCAGGTGTTTCGACGGAAATTTCGACGCAAAGGATCGGCATGCCGACGGGGACGCCGCCCGCTGCTCCAGCATTTTAGCTGCGCTGCAGGCATCGCGCCGGCGTGGTAACTTCAGCGCTTTCCGTTCACACAATCAACAGGACAAGTTCGATGGAATACCGCAGACTCGGCGACACAGATGTGCAGGTTAGCCTGATTGGTCTCGGCACCATGACGTGGGGCGAGCAGAACACTGAACAGGACGCGCACGCGCAGATCGATTACGCGCTCGATCACGGCGTCAATCTGATCGACACCGCTGAAATGTACCCGGTGCCGCCGCGTCCCGAGACGCAAGGCTCGACCGAGCGCTACATCGGCACGTGGCTCGCGCAGCATCGCAGCGCGCGCGAGAAGATCGTGCTCGCCACCAAGATCGCCGGGCCGGCGCGTCAACCGCATAATCCGCGCCATCTTCGCGGCGCGGGCAACCAGTTCGATCGCAAGAATCTGACCGAAGCGTTGAACGATAGCCTCAAGCGCTTGCAAACGGATTACGTCGATCTGTACCAGTTGCACTGGCCGGATCGCAGCACGATGACGTTCGGCCGCCCCGCCTATCCGTGGGTCGACGATGCGTACACGGTGCCGATCGAAGAAACGCTGTCGGTGCTCGCCGAGTTCGTCAAGGAAGGCAAGGTGCGCCATTTCGGCGTGTCGAACGAAACGCCGTGGGGTGTCGCGCAGTTTCTGCGCGCAGCGGAAAAACTCGACTTGCCGCGCATCGTCAGCATCCAGAATCCGTATAGCCTGCTGAACCGTACGTATGAAGCCGGTCTGTCCGAATACGCGCATCGCGACAATATCGGCTTGCTTGCGTATTCACCGCTGGCCTTCGGCTGGCTGTCGGGCAAGTACGAAGGCGGCGCGCGTCCGGCGGGCGCCCGCATCTCGCTGTTCGAGCGTTTTCAACGCTACAGCAAGCCGCAAGCGATTCAGGCGACCACGCGTTACGTCGAACTGGCGAGGCGCCATGGCTTGTCGCCCGCGCAGTTCGCGCTGGCCTTCGTCAACAGCCGGCCGTTCCTGACCAGCAATCTGATCGGCGCGACCTCGCTCGAGCAGTTGAAGGAAAACATCGGCAGCGCCGAAATGAAACTCTCGCCGGAAGTGCTCGCGGAAATCGATGCGCTGCATGAGCTGCAGCCGAATCCGGCGCCGTGATGCAGTTGATCTGAAGTTGCGTTGCCCCGGCTTCGATGCCGCGGCAACGACGAGGTTTGATTCAGTTAAGCAGGCTTCAAGCGCGCTCAGCGGATTTTCAATGTCGAGCGCACCGCATACAGCGCCAGCAAACGCGCTAGCGCGCAGAACATCAGATCTGCATCTGCATGGCGGCTGATCGCCCGGGCCGCCGCCCACCGTGATATTGGCCGGCGCTCGGCGCACCGCATCGGGAATCGGCGGCGGGCGGCGAATTGAAAGGCAAATCTCCCTGCCGGAAGGCGAATCACGACCTAAACTGTGGTGACGGGGGCGGGCTGTATGGCTCGACTGGGCGGGTTGATTGCGCAGGTTGTGATGCTGCGATGCACACCGGTGGTACGATTCAGCCCAAAAAATGGAGAGAGGTACGCGGTGAATACGGCGTGCCGTCCACAACAGAGCGATAGGACTCAGGAAATCGAATGGCGCAACAAAAAACAAACCCAAAACTTGAACAGGCACTGACGCGCGGGGATCTTGCAATTCGCCAGGCAAATTCGGCGCGGGCGACTGCGCTGTTGCGCGCGTTGGGCAAGATGATCGTGGAGGCGTCGGCGACGATCGGCGTGGAAGCGTTCACGCTGATTCCTGACGGCGACAAGATTTACGATCCCGCCGATGGACTATGGCCACAGGAATTGCAGGTTTCGCTCGACGGTCCTGTCGAGGAGGCTGATCCTGATGAAGTTCGCACGGTGAGGTTGATTGCCGATGATCCTGCCACGGTGTTCAGGGTTGAATGGCAACGGGCCGATGGCAAGATCGGACGTCAGGATGGCGGGCCGTTTGCAACGGTGGCCTTTATTTCTGATGTGGATATTCCCTGGACGGATGACGAAGACTGATTTTTGCGCGTAGCGCCTGATTGGGGGCTTTGGTTTTGTTTTTTGCCTACGCGGCACAACAGGTGCCGCGTAGGCAAATAAAGAAACCTACTTCATCATCCTTCGTCGAAACAAAACGGCAGAAACAAGAAACCCACCGACAACATAAGCAACCAGCACAGCAACGTGTAAAACAGCCTCCTGAAGAGGCCGTCCAAGCATCGCGGGGCGAATAAGCTCGACAGCATGCGCCAGCGGCAAGACCTGAGTCACACCGCGTGCCGCAGCGGGCAACTGCGCGATAGGAAAGAAAACCCCGGACAACAGCAACATCGGCGTCAACACCAACGTCTGATAAAACATAAAAAAATCATACGACGGCGCCAATGCCGTCACTACCATCGCGATACTCGCGAACGCGAGCCCGGTCAGCACGATCACCGGCAACGCCAGCAACATCGACGGAAAATTCGCGTACCCCAACGCTCCCGCGACCAGCATGATGGCCACTCCTGACAACATCGATTTGCTGCCGGCCCACATCACTTCGCCCAGCACAATGTCGCCGAGCGTCAGCGGCGTATGCATGATCGCTTCCCACGTGCGCTGCACATGCATCCGCGAAAAGCCGGAATACATCGACTCGAAACTCGCCGACATCATCACGCTCGATGCCACCGTGCCCGCCGCCAGAAACGCAATGTACGACACGCCGTCGACGTGCCCAACCATCAGTCCAAGCCCGAAACCCAAACCAAACAGGTAGATCATCGGATCGGCAAGATTGCCGAACATCGAAGCAATCGCGAGCTTCCTCCACACCAGATAGTTGCGGCGCCATACCGCTATCCAGTTCACGGCGTTCGCGGGCAAAGCGGCGAAAGGCGCCTGCTTCGACGGCGTGTCGTCAGGGGTGTCGTAAGTGCGTGCGTCCATTGCTTGTCTCTTGCAGTGTCTTTATAGCTATAAGCGGCAGGTGGCCAGCGCCGGGCACGGCCAGCGTCAGTCCATCAGTCCTGCATCTCGCGGCCGGTCAGTCGCAGAAACACGTCTTCCAGATTTGCCGGACGATGCAGATAGCGCAGACCAGCGCGCTCCTTCAGGCATGCAAGCACCGGTTGCACGTCGTTCACGTAGCAGAACAGCGTCTCGCCACTAATCTCGGTTCGCTCGACCAGCGGCGCCAACTCGTCGCGCAACGCAACCGGATCGGGGCCGAAGATCTCGATCACGTCGCAGCCGATCTCGGATGCGATCAGTTCGCTCGGCGCACCTTCGGCGATCTTGCGTCCTTCCTCGATCACGCACAAACGGTGGCAGAGCCGTTCGGCTTCCTCCATGAAGTGCGTGGTCAACAGAATAGTTTTGCCGCGCGCGAGCAGCGAACGCAGCCGTTCCCAGATCAGATGGCGCGCTTGCGGATCGAGCCCGGTGGTCGGCTCGTCCATGATCAGCACGTCGGGATCGTTGACGAGCGCGCGCGCCAGCGTGAGCCGCCGCTTCATGCCGCCCGACAGTTCGCTCACGCGTGCATTCGCCTTGCTCTCCAGACGTGCGAATTCGAGCAACGACGGCACCATCGCGCGGCATTGCGCGGCGCTCAGGCCAAAATAACGGCCGAACACGAGCAGGTTTTCGCGGACAGTGAAATCGGGATCGAGATTGTCGAACTGCGGCACCACGCCGACGCGCGCTCGCGCCACCCGCGCGCGACCGGGAATCGGCTCGCCGCACAAGCGGATCGTGCCGGCATCCGGGGCGGCAATGCCGAGCAGCATGCGCAGCGTGGTGGTCTTGCCCGCGCCGTTCGGTCCAAGCAGACCGAAACATTCGCCGGCGTTCACATGAAACGACAGTCCATCGACGACCGTCTTTTCGTCATAGCTTTTCTTGACATGGTGGAATTCAATGGCGGCTTCAGACATGGATCGAATGATGCTCCGGGAAAAGACGCGAATGGCCGGTAAGGCCGCTCATTCTATGGCATCGGCGGTCAGGCGTTTGCCGCCACCTGGCCGCCGTACGCCTTTTCTTGCGCTGCGGCATAGCCTCGCCTCTCCTTGTGGCGCACTTAGCGTTTTCCATCCCTTGCAACCTGAATTGCGGCGCACCATGATTCATTTATGACCGCGTTCCCCGCGGTACGGGAGAAAACCATGGCGAGCTACCAGAAAATCCTACTCTGCTACGACGGCTCGCGCGAAGGCCGTAAAGCGCTGCGTTGTGGCGCCGATCTGGCGCTGGACCTGAAGGCGGAAACGCATCTGTTGTCGGTTGTCGACATGCGTTCGAGCATTGCACAAAGCGCGGGCCTGCTCACCGACGTGGCCTGCGGCAGCTTCGAGAAGACTGCTCGCGACATCCTGCAGGAAGGGGTGGACTGGCTCACCGAGCGCGGCGTCAACGCGCAAGGACATTTTGCGTTCGGTCATCCCATCGACGAGATTGCCAATCTCGCCAACGAACTGCATGTGGACCTGGTGGTGGTCGGCCACCGTTGCCGCACTGGCCTGTCGCGCTGGTGGATGGGCGCGGGGAATACGCCGCTGCTCGACCGGGTCTCCTGCAGCATTCTGGTGGCGTGTTCGTCCGCGCAGGAACAGCAGCAGGCGGCGGCTTGACGCCAGCAACATGAGCCGCGTCGACCGAACGATCAGTCGTTCAGGTCGACCGCGGCCAGCTTCCATGTGAACCAACCTTCGCGCCGCAAAATCGCGGCGTAGCGCGCGTCGCCCGCGCCGTGCTGATACCTGACGACGAATTCGTTGACACCGCGATAGCCGGCCGTGGTTTGCGGCGGTTGCGGCGGCGTGGCGCTGCTGGTTGCATTGCTAGTCGTGCTATTGGCGGTATGGCTTCCGGCAGAGGGCGCAGACGCAGCTGCGCCAGGGGCGTTTTGCGCGGCAGGCGGTGCAGGCGGCCGTTCGCCCGGTTCGCCACGCGGCGGCATGCCGTTCAGCAATGCAGCAACGCCGTCCGGTGTCGCATACGCGTCCACCAGCGGACCGATCAGCGCAACGCCGATCATCGCGCCGATCGCGGCGAATGGGTTGCCGTTGCCATGTGCGTTGAGCCGGCGTGTCAGCAAGCCGGTGACCTGCTGCTTCAGGCTCTCGCGCAACGCTGGAAAGTCGACATACTGATTGACGGTCTCCGCATCGCGCGCGTCCGCCGCGCGTTTCAGATTGTTCAGCGCAATATACGGCGATGCATAGCCGTATCCCAGCGCGGCCATCACCACAATCACAATCAGAACAACGATCAGCGGCCGTGTGGCGCCGCGTTTGGTGCGTGTAGAAACTGCCATCGAGTGGAGCTCTCTATCAAGGGTGGTCTAGCGTGGACCACGGCCACACGAAAACGATCCCACGCGATGCAATATCTGACGAGGCGCGAGCGGGGCAACTGAACAGCAACAGTGGGCCAACCGCAGGGCAACAACGCATCGCGCCCTACACCTCATGACTCGAACACCGCGCCGTGCACATTGGCTTCTTCAGCGATGCAGCGATCGATCATCCGGCACACGGCGTCTACCGTGCCGACCATGATCAGCCGCGATGGCCCGTGATAGACGCGCACCGGCGCGCGTCGCGCCGGCTCGGCCGTATTCAGCCCCGAATTCAACGACACGCGAGCGAAAGCCGGCAACGACGACGGCAAGCTCGACGCGCGCGATGCCGGTTCGTCGAATAGCGACGGAGAGTTGGCCGTGGACGCCTCGTTCAGCGAACAGGGCACCAGCTTGCGCAGATGGCGCAAACGGCCGAACTGGCGAAAAGGCAGCAGGCGGGCAAAGCGTTCCATGAGTCTCTCCAGGCGATTCAACGTAGGGGCAGCGACGCGTTGGCGTCGGGCAAGCGTTGGTAGAAGCGGGCGCTCAGAACTCGCCGGGGCGGATCAGCCCGACAGCGATGCCTTCCAGCGCGAAATCCGCACTGCCGGTCTGAACGAAGATGTTTTCGTAGTCGGGGTTCTCGGCGATCAGCTCGATGCCGTTCGGCCGGCGCTTCAAGCGCTTGACCGTCACGTCGTCGCCCAGGCGCGCGATGATGATCTGGCCGTCTTTCGCTTCGCTTTTCTTTTGCACCGCGAGCAGGTCGCCGTCGAAGATGCCGGCGTCGCGCATCGACAGCCCGCGAACTTTCAGCAGGTAGTCCGGCTTACTCGAGAACAGCGCCGGGTCGCACGCATAGTGCTGCGAGATATGTTCCTGCGCGAGGATCGGGCTACCGGCAGCGACGCGGCCAATCAGCGGCAGCGACAGTTGCATGATGCTGGCGTGTGGCAGCGTGAACTGATGCGGCGAATCTTCGGGGCCTGCCAGCAGACGAATGCCGCGCGACGCACCCGCCGCGAGTTCGATCACACCCTTGCGGGCGAGAGCCCGCAGATGTTCTTCGGCCGAGTTGGCCGAACTGAAACCCAGCTCGGCGGCGATTTCCGCGCGGGTGGGAGGGAAGCCGGTGCGTTCGATAGCCCGGCGAATCAGATCGAAAACCTGCTGCTGTCGTGCGGTGAGTTTGGTCATGGCGCCACTGTATGTATGAACAGGTGACTGTATTTTTATACAGTATTCACCGCAATTCAAGCTTTACTTTAAGTTCGTCGGTTGGGGTGGCGTTCCGGCGTCTCAAAAGGACGTTCCAACATCCGTTTTGGTGCCGCAACGCCTTATCCAGCTGCCATTACCACTTTTGCGTATTAAAGAATGAGGAAACATTATTTTTAATGATGAAAGCCCTTCGATAGACTGGCCTCCGAGTTGGCGCTCATGTGCACGTGACCGCGACGCAAAACAACACCACACGCTGTTTCAGCGGACTACAACGCGGAGAAAGTTGGCATGAACCATCAGGGCACGGGGCTGGCAGGCGAGACCAGAAAACTTATCGCGGCGCTCGCGTTCGGCGCGGCAACCGCAGTCGGCGTGATGGCGCAAGCGCACGCCGCCGATACGACGCTGCTGAACGTGTCGTACGACCCGACGCGCGAACTGTACCAGGACGTCAACCAGGCATTCGGCAAGGAGTGGAAAGCGAAGACGGGCGAGTCGGTCACCTTCAAGCAGTCGCATGGCGGCTCGGGCGCTCAGGCGCGTTCGGTGCTCGACGGTCTGCAAGCGGACGTCGTGACGCTGGCGCTGGCCTACGACATCGACGCGCTGGCCAACAAAGGTTTGCTGGACAAGGGTTGGCAAAAGCGTTTGCCGGACAACGCGTCGCCGTACACGTCGACGATCGTGTTCCTCGTGCGCAAAGGCAACCCGAAGCACATCAAGGACTGGGACGATCTGGCCAGGCCGGGTGTGTCGATCGTCACGCCGAATCCGAAGACGTCGGGCGGCGCGCGCTGGAACTATCTGGCTGCATGGGCATACGCCGAACATCAGCCGGGCGGCAACGATCAGAAGGCCAGGGAGTTCGTCGGCAAGCTCTATAAGAATGCCGGCGTGCTGGATTCGGGCGCGCGCGGCGCGACCACCAGCTTCGTGCAACGCGGCATCGGCGACGTGCTGATCGCGTGGGAAAACGAAGCGTTCCTGTCGCTGAAGGAATTCGGTCCGGACAAGTTCGAGATCGTCGTGCCGTCGGTGAGCATTCTGGCCGAGCCGCCGGTCGCGGTGGTGGACAAGGTGGTCGACAGGCACGGCACGCGCAAGCTGGCCGAAGCGTATCTGAACTTCCTGTATAGCGAGCAGGGCCAGGAAATCGCCGCGAAGAACTTCTACCGTCCACGTTCGAACAAGGTGCCGGCCGAGCTGACCGCAAAGTTTCCGAAGCTGAAGCTGTACACGGTGGACGACTCGTTCGGCGGCTGGGCGAATGCGCAGAAGACGCATTTTGCGGACGGTGGCGTGTTCGATTCGATTTACCAGCCGCAGTAAGACTGTCGATGCCTG
Organism: Paraburkholderia sp. SIMBA_030; assembly: GCF_046535245.1. Classification (NCBI taxonomy): domain Bacteria; kingdom Pseudomonadati; phylum Pseudomonadota; class Betaproteobacteria; order Burkholderiales; family Burkholderiaceae; genus Paraburkholderia; species Paraburkholderia sp. SIMBA_030. The sequence goes on along the minus strand of NZ_JAWRXB010000004.1, from coordinate 251,718 downwards.
AACCGGCATAGGTGGACAGATGCGGTAACCACTCGCCAGAAAGCGCGCTTGTCCAGCGCGCTTTCTGGCCAGCCGGAAGACAAAAAAAGCCGCAAGCATCAACCCTGAAAGAGTATCCAGCATGACGACGTTGACCTTCCGAAAACCGAGCGCGTTGCCCGGTTTTGGCCTGACGCTCGGCATCACGGTGGCTTATTTGAGCCTCGTGGTGCTGATTCCGCTCGCAGCCACTTTTCTCAAGACGGCGACGCTCGACTGGAGTCAGTTCGTGCGCGCGGTGAGTTCGCCGCGCGTGCTCGCGTCGTATCGGCTGACGTTTTTCTCGGCGCTCGGCGGCGCATTGATCAACGCGGTGTTCGGCTTCCTGGTAGCGTGGGTGCTGGTGCGCTACACGTTCCCGTTCAAACGGCTTGTCGACGCGGTGGTCGATCTGCCGTTTGCGCTGCCGACATCCGTCGCCGGTATTTCGCTTGCGGCGGTGTACGCCGGAAACGGCTGGATCGGGCAGTTTCTTGAACCGCTCGGCATCAAGGTCGCTTTTACGCCGGCCGGCGTGCTGATCGCGTTGACCTTCATCGGTTTGCCGTTCGTTGTGCGGACCGTGCAGCCGGTGCTCGAAGAGTTCGAGCGCGAGCAGGAAGAAGCCGCCGCGTGCCTCGGCGCATCGCGTTGGCTGACGTTCCGGCGCGTGGTGCTGCCGGCGGTGTTTCCGGCATTGCTGACCGGCTTCGCATTGGCGTTCGCACGGGCGCTCGGCGAATACGGTTCGGTGATCTTTATCGCCGGTAACGTGCCGATGAAGTCGGAAATCACGTCGCTGCTGATCATCACCAAGCTCGAACAATACGATTACGCCGGCGCCACTGCATTGGCGGTCGTGATGCTGGTCGTGTCGTTCCTGATGCTGTTATTGATCAATACATTGCAGTGGTATTTGCAGCGGCGCACGGGCCGCGGCGGGGCGGGCCCGGCGCCTGCCGCCGCGAGCGTCGCGGTGAGCGTTCCAGTGAGCGGCGGAGGTGTGCAATGAGCCGTGATACTGTCGATGCCGCAGCGATCGCCGCTGCGCGCGCGCCGCTCGACGTGGTTCGCCGTCCCGATCCGGTGACCGAGCCGCCGGTCGTGCGCTGGATTCTGACCGGCATCGCATTGCTGTTTCTCGCGCTGTTTCTGGTGGTGCCGCTGGTCGCGGTGTTCTATCAGGCGTTGAGCAAGGGGCTCGGCTTCTATCTGGAATCGCTCGCCGATCCGGATGCGCTTTCGGCGATCAAGCTCACCGTGATAACCGCCGCGATCGCCGTGCCGCTGAATCTGGTGTTCGGCCTGGCCGCGTCATGGTGTATCGCCAAATTCGAATTCCGTGGCAAGGCGCTCCTGACCACGCTGATCGATCTGCCGTTCTCGGTCTCGCCGGTGATTTCCGGTTTGATCTACGTGCTGATGTTCGGCGCGCAAGGCTGGTTCGGGCCATGGCTGCAAGCGCACAACGTTCAGATCATCTTCGCCGTGCCGGGCATCGTGCTGGCGACGATCTTCGTCACGTTCCCGTTCGTCGCGCGCGAACTGATTCCGTTGATGCAGGCGCAAGGCAACGACGAAGAAGAGGCCGCGCACGTGCTCGGCGCGTCGGGCTGGCAGATATTTCGCCGCGTCACGCTGCCGAACGTCAAATGGGGCCTGCTGTACGGCGTGATTCTGTGCAATGCGCGGGCGATGGGCGAGTTCGGCGCGGTCTCGGTGGTATCCGGCCACATTCGCGGACAAACCGACACGATGCCGCTGCACGTCGAAATTCTCTACAACGAATACAACTTCGCGGCGGCGTTCGCCGTGGCGTCGGTGCTGGCCTTGCTCGCACTCGTGACGCTCGGTCTGAAGCTGCTCGCCGAACGCCATATGTCGGCGGAACTGTCGGGCGCGCGCAATGTGCCCGCGTACGCGGGTCCCGTCATACCGCCGTCGTCGGCATCGTCCGCGAATACGGCGAAGGCGTTGCATCAGCACCCGGTCAAGCAAGGAGAGCTGTAATGGGTATCACCGTTCGTCACCTGCAAAAGCGCTTTGGCGATTTCGTCGCGCTCGATAACGTTTCGCTCGATTTCCCGCCGGGCGAACTGGTTGCGCTGCTCGGGCCGTCGGGCTGTGGCAAGACGACCTTGCTGCGTGTGATCGCCGGACTCGAATACGCGGACGGCGGCCAGGTCGTGCTGCAAGGCCAGGACGTCGCGACGGTCGGTGCGCGCGAGCGCGAAGTGGGTTTCGTGTTCCAGCATTACGCGCTGTTCCGTCATATGACGGTGTTCGAGAACGTCGCGTTCGGCCTGCGCGTGAAGCCGCGCAAGGAACGGCCGTCGGAAGCGGTGATTCGCCAGAAGGTGCATGAGCTGCTGAAGCTCGTGCAACTCGATTGGCTCGCGCAACGCTATCCGTCGGAACTGTCGGGCGGTCAGCGGCAGCGGATTGCCCTGGCGCGCGCGTTGGCCGTCGAACCGAAGGTGCTGCTGCTCGACGAACCGTTCGGCGCACTGGATGCGAAGGTCCGCAAGGAACTGCGCAGCTGGCTGCGGCGTCTGCATGACGATCTGCATATCTCGACGATCTTCGTCACGCACGATCAGGAAGAAGCGCTCGAAGTGGCTGATCGGATCGTCGTGCTCAATCGCGGACACGTGGAGCAGGTCGGTAGTCCGCAAGACGTGTACGACCATCCGCAGACCTCGTTCGTCTACGAGTTTCTCGGCGCGGCGAACCGGCTGCATGGCAAGGTCGATTCGAGCGGCTTCGTGGTGGACGGCGCGGCGCTGCCGGTTGCGATCAAGGCTGATTTCAGCGGCCCGGCGTTCGCCTATGTGCGTCCGCACGATCTGCAGTTGTATCCGCAGGCAGCGGGCCATCGCGAAGGCATCGTCGTCGATGTGCGGCGCGTGGTGACGCTCGGCGGCTCGGTGCGCGTCGAACTCGCGGGCCGCGAGGGCAACGTGCTCGAAGCGGAACTCGATCGCGAAGCGTGGCGCGATCTGCAACTGGCGATCGGCGACGGCGTCACCGCGGTGCCGCGTGCGTTGCGCGTTTTTCCTGCGCAATGAGCCCAATGCGTCGGATCGTCTTAAGAAAACCCATTCAAATAACCTGACTCCGGCTGAACCGGAGACATACAAATGAACTTCCAGCAATTGCGCTTCGTGCGCGAGGCCGTGCGTCAGAACATGAATCTGACTGAAGTGGCGAACGTGTTGTACACGTCGCAGTCGGGCGTATCGAAACAGATCAAGGATCTCGAAGACGAACTCGGCGTCGATATTTTCATCCGGCGCGGCAAGCGTCTGACGGGTCTCACCGAGCCGGGCAAGGCGGTGCATCAGTTGATCGAGCGGATGCTGCTCGACGCGGAGAATCTGCGTCGCGTGGCACGCCAGTACGCCGATCAGGATAGCGGCCACCTGGTCGTGGCGACGACTCACACGCAGGCGCGTTACGCGCTGCCGAAGGTGATCCGCCAGTTCACCGAGGTGTTTCCGAAAGTGCATCTGGCGCTGCGCCAGGGCAGCCCGCAGCAGATCGCGCAGATGATCATCAACGGCGAAGCGGACATCGGCATTTCGACCGAAGCGCTCGACCGTTTCCCGGATATCGTCACCTTCCCGTGCTATTCATGGCATCACATCGTGGTCGTGCCCAAGGGCCATCCGCTGGTAGGGCGGCCGAACCTGACGCTCGACGAGATCGCCGAATTCCCGATCGTCACGTACGACCAGGACTTCACGGGCCGCTCGCACATCGACCAGGCATTCGCGAAAGCGGGCGCATTGCCGGACGTGGTGCTGACCGCCATCGACGCTGACGTGATCAAGACCTACGTCGAACTCGGCATGGGGATCGGCGTGGTCGCGGCGATGGCCTACGATCCGAAACGCGACACGGAACTGGTCGCGCTGGATACGCAGCATCTGTTCGAAGCGAGCACGACACGGGTTGGGTTACGCAAGGGCGCGTTCCTGCGCGCGTATGCTTATCGGCTGATCGAGATGTTCGCGCCGCAGTTGAACGAAGCGGAAATCGCCGCGCAACTGCGCGAAGCGGCTTAATCAGTTTGACGGGGAGCGGGCCGCCATGGCCCGCGCTGACCCGACATAAAACGAACGGCAATGCGTTTTTTAAACGCATTGCGGCGCGCGGCGCATCGCTTACAATCGCCGCCATGAATACTTTGATTTCCTCTTCCGCGACGCCTCCTGACGACGGCGCAACGCCGCCGCCGGCACCGCTGTTGCCTCGTATTGCCGTGCTGGCGACCGGCGGCACGATTGCCGGGGCGGCCGCGGACGCCACCAATACGTCCGGCTACCAGGCGGGCGTGGTCGGCGTCGATCAACTGCTGGCCGTGGTGCCGGCCTTGTCCACCGTCGCACGGATTCAAGCCGAGCAGATTGCCAGCGTCGACAGCAAAGACATGGCGATGCCGCTATGGACCACGCTCGCGCAACGCGTCAACACGCTGCTGGCGTCCGACGAAATCGACGGCGTGGTGATCACGCACGGCACCGACACGCTCGAAGAAACCGCCTACCTGCTGCATCTGACGATCAAGTCCGCCAAGCCGGTCGTGCTGACCGCGGCGATGCGCCCGGCCTCGGCGCTTTCCGCCGACGGCCCGCTGAATCTGCACAACGCGGTGACGGTCGCGGCGCATGAAGCGTCGCGCGGGCAGGGCGTGCTGGTCGCGTTCAACAACCGGATCCACAGCGCTCGCGATGTGGTCAAGACGAGCACCTACGCCGTCGATGCATTCCAGTCGCCGGAAATCGGCGCGCTCGGTTGGGTGCAGGACGGCCGGGTCGAATTCCAGCGCGGCGTGGTGCGCCCGCATACGGTCGCGACCGAATTCGTGATCGGCGCGACGTGGCCGCATGTGGAGATCGTCGCGAGCTATGCGGGCGTATCGCGGATCGCCGTGGATGCGCTGGTCGCCGCGGGCGTGCGCGGCATCGTGGTAGCGGGCACGGGTAACGGCTCGATTCACGCGACGATGCTGCAGGCGTTGGCCGACGCAGCCTCGCAAGGCGTCGCGGTGGTGCGTTCGTCGCGGGTGGGTTCCGGGCATGTGATGCGCAACGGCGCAGCCGCGGATGATCCGCTGGGTTTCGTCAGCGCGGGATCGCTGAACCCGTACAAGGCGCGCGTGCTGCTGATGCTGGCGCTGGCCGCGGGCGGCACCGGAGCGGTGGCGTTGCAGAGGGTGTTCGATACGTATTGAAGCATGAAATCCGACAGCCGGACACCCGACGACGACGTCTGACCGACCAAGGCTTCCCCGGCGCCGCCGGGTGCCGCTGCGGACCCCACTTGCCGCTCTCAGCCCAGAGCGGCACGATTTGCCCGCTCCGCCGCACATGCCGCACGACGAACCGGGCGCCCCACCTGCGATTGCCGTGACGATGACGATGCAACGATCACGGCAACCTGTGTAACTGCTTGATGTTGTTTTTATGTGCTGCGTTTGACGCTCGCTGCAGACTCCCTGATTGGCCTGTCGCGGTTCGCTCCGATCGGCGGGTCGCGTGTGCGACCCGTGCAACCGGCCTTTGCGGGAAATGCGTTGTCAAGCAGCCTTTGCTTCGCTATCCGGCGCTTGCGCAACTTCGTAGTTCGCCATGATTTCCAGTGCGCGCACCATCGCCGAGTGATCCCATGCCTTGCCGCCGTTCGCCGCGCATACGCTGAACAACTGCTGCGCGCTCGCCGTATGCGGCAGGGCGATGCCCAGCTTGCGTGCGCCGTCGAGCGCGAGGTTCAGATCCTTCTGGTGCAGTTCGATGCGGAAGCCCGGATCGAATTTGCGCCTGGTCATGCGCTCGCCGTGCACTTCGAGAATCCGCGACGAGGCGAAGCCGCCCATCAGCGCTTTGCGAACCCGCTCCGGATCGGCACCCGAGCGCGACGCGAACAGCAGTGCTTCAGCGACCGCTTCGATATTCAGCGCAACGATGATCTGATTCGCGACCTTGCAGGTTTGCCCCGCGCCGTTGTCGCCGATCAGCGAGATGTTCTTGCCCATCAGTTCGAACAGCGGCTTGGCCAGCGCAAAAGCCTTTTCCGGACCGCCGACCATGATCGTCAGCGACGCTTCACGCGCGCCGACTTCGCCGCCGGACACCGGCGCATCGAGGTAGTCGACGCCGAGCGCGTTGATCTTCTTCGCGAAGGCCTGTGTGTCGAGCGGCGAGATCGAGCTCATGTCGATCACCAGCTTGCCCTTCGTGAGACCGGCGGCGACGCCGTCGTCGGCGAACAGCACGTTGGCGACGTCAGGCGTGTCCGGCACCATGATGATGACGACGTCGGCGGCTTGCGCGACGGCGGTCGAATTGGCGACCACGCTGGTCGTCTTGCCCAGATCTTCCGGCACCGGGTATGCACCGTTCACGAACAGCGAGTGACCGCCCTTGATGAGGTTGCGTGCCATGTGTGCACCCATGATGCCGAGGCCGATAAAACCGATCTTTGCCATGTTTCTGAATCTCCAGTGTTGTTTGGGGTCCCCCAGGGGGACTTGCTTCGGGGCGTGATGCGCCTGATTCAATCAGGCGGCGGTGTGGGCTGCGCCGCGTGTTTGCCCGGCCACGCTCTGCACCCAGCCGAGGCCGGCCGTGGTAGTGGTGCGCGGCTTATATTCGCAACCGACGTAACCGTCGTAGCCGAGCGAGTCGAGCAGGTCGAACAGGAACGGGTAGTTGATTTCGCCGGTGCCCGGTTCGTTGCGGCCCGGGTTGTCGGCGAGCTGGATGTGCGCGATCTGCGGCAGGTTCTTCTTGATCGTCGCCGAGAGTTCGCCTTCCATCCGTTGCATGTGATAGATGTCGTATTGCAGGAACAGATTGTCCGAGCCGACTGCGCGGATCACCTCGAGGCCTTCGCCCGAGCGGTTCAGCGCGAAGCCCGGGATGTCGTACGAATTGCACGGCTCGACCAGCAGCTTGATGCCGGCCTTCTTCAGTTCGCCTGCGGCAAAGCGCAGGTTATCGACGATCGTCGAGCGTGCCTTGTCCGCATCGACGCCCGCGCTCGGAATGCCGACGAGGCAGTTCAGTTGCGGCACCTTCAAAGCCTTCGCGTATTCGATCGCGCGGCCGACGCCTTCCTGGAACTCGCCCACGCGATCAGGCAGGCACGCGATGCCGCGTTCACCCGCTTCCCAGTTGCCCGCGGGCAGGTTGTGCAGCACGAGCTTCAGACGGTTCTGTTGCAGACGCTCGCTCAGTTCGGCGATCTGATACGGATACGGAAACAGGAATTCGACGGCGTTGAAGCCCGCGTCCGCGGCTGCCTGAAAGCGGTCGAGGAACGGGACTTCATTGAACAGCATGGTTAGATTCGCTGCAAATTTCGGCATGGCGCGTAGATCTCGCTGGTCGGTCAGTGGAATAACTTCATGAGGCGGCCCGGTTGCTGATTGCTTCCGAACCGCTCACGTGATGCAAAGACAGGAAACTCAGTCGAGCAGGCTGATCGCGGTCGGCGCATCTGCGCGCTTTTCGGCCAGCGCTTCGAACTCGTTGATCGCGTCGATCTCGGTGCCCATCGAAATGTTGGTTACGCGTTCGAGAATCACTTCGACGATCACCGGCACGTTGAACTCGGACAGCATCGATTGCGCTTTCAGCAGCGCGGGCTTCAGTTCTTCCGGCTTGAACACGCGGATCGCCTTGCAACCCAGGCCTTCGGCAACAGCCACGTGGTCCACGCCGTAACCGTTCGTTTCCGGCGAGTTGATGTTCTCGAAGCCGAGCTGCACGCAGAAATCCATGTCGAACGCGCGCTGTGCCTGCCGGATCAGGCCGAGGTACGAGTTGTTCACCACCACATGCACGTACGGCAGCTTGAATTGCGCGCCGGCGGCCAGTTCTTCGATCATGAACTGGAAGTCGTAGTCGCCCGACAGCGCGACGATCGGACGTTGCGGGTCAGCCGCGCGCACGCCGAGCGCCGCCGGAATCGTCCAGCCGAGCGGGCCTGCCTGGCCGCAGTTGATCCAGTTGCGCGCTTTGTAGACGTGCAGGAATTGCGCGCCGGCGATCTGCGACAAACCGATCGTGCTCACGTAGCAGGTATCGCGGCCGAACACCTGGTTCATCTCTTCGTACACGCGCTGCGGCTTCATCGGCACGTTGTCGAAGTGCGTCTTGCGATGCATCGTGCGCTTGCGTTGCTGGCAGTCTTCGACCCATGCGCTGCGGTCCTTCAGCTTGCCGGCGGCCTTCCATTCCTGGGCCACTTCGACGAACAGCTCGAGCGCGGCCTTCGCGTCCGACACGATGCCCAGATCAGGACCGAACACGCGGCCGATCTGCGTCGGTTCGATATCGACGTGCACGAACTTGCGGCCCTTCGTGTATACCTCGATGCTGCCGGTGTGACGGTTCGCCCAGCGGTTGCCGATGCCGAGCACGAAGTCGGAGGCGAGCATCGTCGCGTTGCCGTAGCGGTGCGAGGTTTGCAGGCCGACCATGCCGGCCATCAGCGGATGGTCGTCGGGAATCGCGCCCCACGACATCAGTGTCGGGATCACCGGCACGCCGATGGTTTCGGCGAACGTCACCAGCAGGTCTTCAGCGGCTGCGTTGAGCACACCGCCACCGGAGACGATCAGCGGCTTGTCCGAATCGTTGAGCAGTGTCAGCGCGGCTTCGATCTGCTTGCGGGTCGCTTTCGGCTTGTAGACCGGCAGCGGTTCATAGGTGTCGATGTCGAACTCGATTTCGGCGAGCTGCACGTCGATCGGCAGGTCGACCAGCACCGGACCCGGACGGCCCGAGCGCATCAGGTGGAATGCCTGCTGGAACACGCGCGGCACCAGCGCCGGCTCGCGCACGGTCACGGCCCACTTGGTGACGGGCTTGGCGATCGATTCGATATCGACGGCCTGGAAGTCTTCCTTGTACAGACGCGCGCGCGGCGCCTGGCCCGTGATAGCCAGAATAGGAATCGAGTCGGCCTGAGCGGAGTACAAACCGGTGATCATGTCGGTGCCGGCGGGGCCCGACGTGCCGATACACACGCCGATGTTGCCCGGCTGAGCGCGCGTATAGCCTTCGGCCATGTGCGAAGCGCCTTCGACGTGACGCGCCAGCACGTGGCTGATGTTGCCTGCCTTGCGCATGGCCGAGTAGAACGGGTTGATTGCTGCGCCCGGAACGCCGAATGCGGTGTCGATGCCTTCTTTTTCGAGCACCAGCACGGCTGCGTCGACGGCTCTCATCTTGGCCATGAATGTCTCCTGAATGTCTGGGAATGTGCGAACTAAGGGTGTTGATCGCACTTTAGGCCTGACCTAAAGGTTTGATAAGATCAGTCCGGGTCGCTTATTTCGAAACAAAAAGTATGGAATGGCGTCTGCCGGAGACGACGGGCGCTCTGCGTGGGACCGGAGTAAGCGCTAAAGCGCTAACTCCGGTCGACCGCGATAAGACTGCATGGGACCGGAGTAAGCGCTAAAGCGCTAACTCCGGTCGACACAGGAGACAGAGATGGACCGCTTCAAACAGATCGAAACCTTCGTGCGCGTCGCGGACGCGGGCAGCCTCGCCGCTGCCGCGCTGGAAGAGGGTGTGTCGCCGGTGATTCTCGGGCGCCGCATCGACGCCCTGGAAAAGCGCCTCGGCGTGAAGCTGATGTACCGCTCGACACGCCGGCTGGTCGTCAGCGAAGACGGCGCGGCGTTTCTCGAGCGTTGCCGCGGTCTGCTCACCGAATGGGCTCAGGCGGAAAACGAGCTGAGCGCCGGACGGCGCGCGGTGAACGGCCATCTGATCGTGTCGGCGCCGGCCGCGTTCGGGCGCAAGCACGTCGCACCGCTCGCGCCGGCCTTTCTCGCCGACAAGCCGGAACTGCAGGTGTCGTTCAATCTGACCGACCGGGTGGTGGATCTGGTGCGCGAGGGTTACGACCTGTCGATCCGGATCGGCGGCGCGGTCGATCCGAATTTCGTCGCGGTGAAGCTGGCCTCGAACCGGCGCGTGGTGTGCGGCACGCCGGAGTACTTCCGCAAACACGGCAAGCCGAAAACGCTCGAAGATCTGCCGCGCCACAACTGCCTCGCGTTCAATCTGCAAGGCGGCCAGAACCGCGGCTGGTACTTCCGCCGCAACGGCAAGCTGGTGACGGTGCGCGTGGGCGGCACGCTCGATTGCAACGACGGCGAGCTGCTGCATCGCTGGGTCTGCGAGGGGCTCGGCCTCGGCTGGCGTTCCACGTGGGAAATCCACCAGCAACTGGGGCGCGGCGAACTCGAAACCGTGCTCGACGAGTTCGCGTTGCCCGATTACGACATTCTCGCGGTGTATCCGCAGCAGCGCTATGTGCCGGCCAAGGTGCGCTACTTCATCGACTATCTGAAAGAGGTGTACGCCGACGAGGATTACTGGAACCGCTCGACTTACTAGCGCGCGGGCCGCTCGTGCCTGCTTTTCGCGCAGGCCACCCGGATCGGGCCGCTCATCGTCGAGTGCCGCAGTCCATGATTCGCGGTCTTTCCTGCCTTTTTGCGGATTCCGTGCGGCGGCGGGAATAAACTCGACCTGTAGCCGGTCATCTTGTGAAGACGAGTCACACAGCGTAGCCGCAATGCCCTGGAGGGCCGAGGTGGGTGAAACCGATTCAAATGACGCTGGCGCGCACGTCAATGCCGATGCGGACGCAGCGCGGAGCCGTCGTTTTCAGCAACTGGCGCTGCCGCACCTCGACGCCGCGTACAACCTTGCGCGCTGGTTGTGCGGCAACGCCAACGATGCCGACGACGTCGTGCAGGAAGCATTCATGCGCGCGTTCCGTTTCTTCGACACCTTCCGCGGCGATTCGGCCAGGCCTTGGCTGCTGGCGATCGTGCGCCGCACCTGGTACACGGAGTGGCGGCGGCGCGCGTCATCGCGCGAGGTGGTCGAATTCGACGACACCATGGACGACGCCACCTTCGAGGGCTGGAGCGCGGGCGGCGCCGATCCCCAGGCGCTTTTGATCCGCGACGAAGACGCGAAGCGCGTGCACGAGGCGCTCGCGCAGCTGCCTGTCGAGTACCGCGAGGTGCTGATCCTGCGCGAGCTGGAAGAGATGGGCTATCGGGAAATCGCGATGGTGGCCGACGTGCCGATCGGCACGGTGATGTCGAGACTCGCGCGAGGCCGCCGCAAACTGGCCGCGCTGCTGACGGTCAACGAGGGCGGGGGGCCGCCGCGCGCCACGACGTCTTCAGCTTGCGCGGGGCCGACGGCTTCCGTCACACCGCTGCGGGCGGCCTCCAATGGCCGGCCACCCAACAATACCGGCGCGGCCGCCGCCGGCCTCACTCAGGAGAAGCCAGATGGACTGTAACGAAGCGCGGCCGCTCCTCGATGCGAGCGCCGACCGGGAATTGCCTGCGCCGGATGCGCTGCGCGTCCAGCAGCATATCGACAGTTGCGATGCCTGCCGGAGCGAAAGCGAAAGCCTGCATGCGCTGAAGCGTTCGCTGCGCGCGGCGCCGTATCACCGGGCGCCGGAAGGGCTGCGTGCGCGGATCGTCGAGTCGCTGCCGCCGACCGGCGAAGCCGTGGCGGCGCCCGAAACCCGTCAGCCGCCGCCACGCAAGCGGCACTGGCTCGGCTGGCTTGACGGCTGGCGTGGTCCGCAGGGCGGCTTCGGCGGGGCGAGCAGACTCATCGGGCAAGGCTGGCTGGCGGCGCTGGTCGTTGCACTGGGTGCGGCGGCGGCGGGCGTCACGCTGAGCCTGCACCGTCCGGCGGATGTCGCGCCGTTCTCCGACGAACTGGTCGAGAGCCACGTCAGGGCGCAGCTGTCCGGCCATGACATCGACGTGATTTCGACGGATCGGCATACGGTTAAGCCGTGGTTCAACGGCCGGCTCGACTATTCGCCGCCGGTTGAAGACCTGGCCGCGAACGGTTTCGCGCTGGAAGGTGGGCGGCTGGATTACCTCGCGCACCAGCGGGTGGCGGTGCTGGTGTACCGCTATCGCAAGCATGTGATCGACGTCTATGTGTTTCCCGGGAACAGCGCGGCAGCCGCGGAGCTGCGTGTGAACGGTCCGGCTGCGCCGACGGTGTCGCGCGAAGGCTACTCGCTCGCGCACTGGAACGCCGGAGGCATGACCTGGTGGGCGATTACGGACGCCGCGCCCGACGCGTTGAGCGGCCTCGAAACGGCGCTGAAGGCTCGCCTGCAAGGCGGCAGCGAGCGGACGGAGGGCGGTTGAGGCGGCCGAAGGGACGGCGGCCGAGGTCGAGCCGACAGGGCCGTGGAAGGGGCCAGCAAGCGTGGGCCGGCTTCCGCCAATCTGCCTGAAGTCGCCTAAACCCTTGAAAACACACCCGATTCGCGCGCCAGATTAAAGGGATATCTTGCAACCCGGCCCTTATCGGGTTACACTCTTCGGCTTCTCACTTGCCACACCGGTTCCGACGCCCGGGTGGCTTTAATCCACAAGGAGTGTGTATGCGTCATTATGAAATCGTCTTTATCGTGCACCCCGATCAGAGCGAGCAAGTGCCCGCCATGATCGAGCGTTACAAGAGCACGATCACGTCGCACGGTGGCCAGATCCACCGTATCGAAGACTGGGGCCGTCGCCAACTGGCCTACGTGATCGAGAAACTCGCGAAGGCTCACTACGTCTGCATGAACATCGAATGCGACCAAACCACGCTCGACGAGCTGGAGCACGCATTCAAGTTCAACGACGCTGTTCTGCGTCACCTGATTGTCAAGATGAAGAAGGCCGAAACCGGCCCTTCGCCGATGATGAAGGAAGTGCAGCGCGAAGAAGCCAAGAAGTCGGCTGCTACGCAACCGTCCGAAGCGCAGGCTTAAGACACTATTTAAGCTACCAGATCAAGCGTCGCTCTCGCCAAAGGGTACATGAACCGGCTGCAACTTACGGCCAGCGTCGTCGAACGCGAACCGGTGCGGTACACCCCCGCTGGCGTTCCGATTGCAGGCTGCACGTTGCACCACCGCACGGAAGTCGTCGAAGCCGGCATTGCCCGGCAAGTCGAACTGACCATGCAGGCGGTAGCCGCAGGCGAGGCGAGCGGTAAGCTGGAAAGCTGTCAGATGGGCGTGGAAACGCTCTTCACAGGCTTTCTGGCAAAAAAGCACCGCAACGCAAGAACACTGGTATTTCACATCACAGAATTGCAGGACATTGGAAAGGACTGAACATGCCCCGCCCGACTGGTAAGAAATTCGACAAGCGTCGTCAGCAACAAAATCCGCTCTTCAAGCGCAAGAAGTTCTGCCGTTTCACGGCCGCTGGCGTCGATTACATCGACTACAAAGACCTCGAAACGCTGAAGGACTTCATCGGCGAAAACGGCAAGATCACGCCGGCGCGTCTCACGGGTACGAAGTCGCACTATCAACGCCAGCTGGATACGGCAATCAAGCGCGCACGTTTCCTCGCGCTGGTGCCGTACACCGACCAGCACAAGGCCTAACCCGACGACGCGATAAGGAGCATCCGAATGCAAATCATTCTTCTGGAAAAAGTCGTCAATCTGGGCAACCTGGGCGATATCGTGAAGGTCAAGGACGGTTACGCACGTAACTTCCTGATCCCGAACAAGCAAGCTCGCCGTGCAACGAAGGAAGCCCTGGCTGAATTCGAAGTCCGCCGCGCTGAACTCGAAAAGATCGCCGCTGAAAAGCTGGCTGCCGCTCAAGCTCAAGGCGAAAAGCTGGCAGGTTCCACGATTCAGATCGGTCAGAAGGCCGGTGTCGACGGCCGTCTGTTCGGCTCGGTGACGAATGCCGACATCGCTGACGCACTGGTCAAGCAAGGTTTCGCAGTGGAAAAGGCGCAAGTGCGTTTGCCGCAAGGCCCGCTGAAGATCGTTGGCGATCACGCAGTTCAGATCTCGCTGCACACCGACGTTCTCGTCGATGTGACGGTGGCTGTGATCGGCGAACACGTCTAAGCATCAGGTAGCATCTGCCAGGACGTTGCTGGCAAGGGGCAGGGGCCGGGTGACCGGCTCCTGCCTTTTTTTGTGCCCGGTTTTCGAGGCGTTCCCGACCAGTTTTTAGATTTCCCTCCGCGCGCATTTACCCCGATAATTCCTCTCCATGAACGCACCGTCCAAAGATCCCCAACTCGAGTCGCTGAAAGTCCCGCCGCATTCGATCGAGGCCGAGCAATCGGTGCTGGGCGGCCTGCTGCTCGACAACGCGGCTTGGGACCGCATCGCAGACTTCCTGTCGCAGAGCGATTTTTACCGCTACGACCACCGGATCATCTTCGAGCACATCGGCAAGCTGATCGCGGCAACGCGTCCGGCCGACGTGATTACCGTCTACGAGGCGCTCGGCACTTCGGGCAAAGCGGAAGAGGTCGGCGGTCTTGCGTACCTGAACGCGCTGGCGCAGAACACGCCGAGCGCGGCCAATATCCGTCGCTACGCGGAAATCGTGCGCGATCGCGCGGTGCTGCGCCGTCTCGTGTCGGTGGCCGACGAAATCTCCGCTGACGCGTTCAATCCGCAAGGCAAGGAAGTTCGCCAGTTGCTGGACGAGGCCGAATCGAAGGTGTTTTCGATTGCCGAAGATGGCGCGCGCGGCACCCAGGGCTTCCTCGAAATCGGGCCGCTGCTCACCGAAGTGGTCGAGCGGATCGACACGCTGTATCACACTGCCAATCCGAGTGACGTGACCGGCACGCCGACAGGCTTTGTCGATCTGGATCGGATGACCTCCGGCATGCACGGCGGTGAGCTGATCATCGTCGCGGGTCGTCCGTCGATGGGTAAAACGGCGTTTTCGATGAACGTCGGCGAATACGTGGCAGTCGAGTACGGCTTGCCGGTCGCCGTGTTCTCAATGGAAATGCCGGGCACGCAACTGACGATGCGTATGCTCGGCTCGGTCGGCCGGCTCGACCAGCATCGGATGCGAACCGGACGCCTGACCGACGAAGATTGGCCGAAGCTCACGCACGCGGTGCAAAAAATGAGCGAGGCGCAGATTTTCATCGACGAAACCGGCGGCCTGAATCCGATGGAATTGCGCTCGCGCGCGCGCCGGCTGTCGCGCCAGTGCGGCAAGCTGGGTCTGATCATCATCGACTATTTGCAGCTGATGAGCGGTTCGTCGTCGGGTGAAAACCGCGCGACCGAAATCTCGGAAATCTCGCGTTCGCTGAAGAGTCTTGCCAAAGAACTCGATGTGCCGGTAATCGCATTGTCCCAGCTGAACCGTGGCCTGGAGCAGCGCCCGAACAAGCGGCCGATCATGTCGGACCTGCGCGAATCCGGCGCTATCGAGCAGGATGCGGACGTGATCCTGTTCATTTACCGCGACGAGGTCTATAACCCGGACAGTCCGGACAAGGGCACGGCGGAAATCATCATCGGTAAGCAGCGGAACGGTCCGATCGGACCTGTTCGGCTCACGTTCCACGGCCAATTCACGAAGTTCGATAACTTTGCCGGCGCGCAGAATTTTTACAGCGAGTAAACAGATAAGTGGTGCGCTTGTTGTAACGACGCACGCGACAGGCTAACGCCGCGCCGGGAGCCGTACTTTGTACGTCTGTCGGCTGGCGTCGATTGCGGTTTCCGCAAGCTCGACTCAGGGGCGGGTACGTGGATATGGCGGTGGCGCAATGATGCCGGGAAGCAGGAATTCAATTCGTTCGGCCAGTTCGATACAGTTCGATATCTTTGATGCCGCTAGCAAGGCAGTAACGGAATGGGCGAACGGACTGGCGAGCGGCGTGCAGCACAAAAGCACGACCGTATCTGACGCCTGCCGTCTGTACGTGGCGAACCGGCGTAGCGAGAAAAAGGCGCGGCAAACGCGAACGACGCGGAAGGGCGCTTTAAGCGGCTGGTGTATGACCATCGCATTGGTTCAATCGACCTATCCAAGCTCCGCACGCTCGATGTTGAGAAGTGGCGCGACGAGCAATCCCCAATGGACGACGAAGAAGCCGACGAGGAAAGCGAGAAGCGCGCGAAGGATTCTGCCAACCGAAACCTTACGGCGCTGAAAACAGCCCTTAACTATGCGAAGAAACACGGGCTGCTCTCGACAGATATTGGCTGGAAGGAAGTGAACAAGCATAAGCAAGTGGGCGCACTTCGAGAGGGCTGGCTCCATGCGGAGGAACGCAAACGCCTGTTGGATGCCATGCCGGACAACTTGCGCACGCTGTCACTGGCGCCGTGTTGCGCGTCGGCGCACGACCCGGCGAACTGGCGAACGCCAACGCGGCCGATTTTGACCGCACGCCGGAATACTGAACCTGGCCGGCAAGACGGGGCCGCGCAAAGTCAATCTGTCGTCTGCGGCGCTGGCGCTCTTCGCCGAGCAGACTAAAGACAAAATCGGCAACGCTCCCCTGTTGACGCAAGCGGACGGGCAACGCTGGACGGCTCCCGCGTTGGGCATGGCGTTCAGAGAGGCACGCGGGGCCGCAAAGCTGCCTGAGGCTGTTCTCTACTGCATGCGCCACACATACATTAGCGAAGCCATTGCACGCGGTCTCGACGTGTTCACGGTGGCGAAGCTCACCGGCACGAGCGTTACCATCATCCAATCGCACTACGGTGCGATTACGGGCAACATCACCGAGCGACTGAATCAGGTTGCCGCGTTTCTCTGACGCTCGACGCTCACCAGGCAACAAGGGCCGCCGCGTGCGGGCTTTTTTGCGTTTGTGCGCCGCAAGTTAGAAATCGTGCCCTTAGTAGACCAAGGTAATAGCGATTCATTGGAATTTTTTGGGGGACGACGCCATGACGCGCGCGCACCCGTACGCGAGGCCAACAGCGCAAATCGTATTTCGCGGTTGCTCAGTTCGAGCTACAAGCGTGGCCGTGCTGCCAGCAGCTTGTCCCACCGGGATGGTGGTAACGAAATATCTGAACCGTCGCCATCTTCCCCACCACGGGAAAAATTCACGGATGGCTCAATAAAATGCGGGACTGGCTCACCAGAGTAAAAACCGGGAGACCAGAAGAGGTCGGGAACCGGCGAGATAAAAGTATGCTCCGCCAATAGGCTTCCACTTTTCGCGTCGAACAGTCGGCCAACGTATTTTGCGTCTCCACTGCGAAATGACTGCACTTCAAGGAAGCAACGCTCGGCTATGTAGATTCCGTCCGGGGATGATGATTTTTCGCATTCCGTGCCGTGCGGGGTACGGTCAACGAGGCCAAAGTAGAGCGCGCTGATAACAGTGAGTCCGACAAGCATCACGGCATGTAGGCGCATGACCTTCATAGATATACCTTGATCGGCGGAACGACTGGAACAAACCGGCGATCTGTGAAGACGACAAAATCCCCGCCGCGTTGGTGCCTGATCTGCCACTGCCGGAAGTCGCTGTTGTGGATGGGGTAGTGAACTTCACCCTTGATAACCGGATTGCCGAGGGTGACTGGTGACTCTACATAGGGGATATACGGGGAGATGGCGGCAACGCCATCAAGAGGAATGACGATCACCCCGTCGCTGCTCCAATGCCCGAGATACTGCGAACGATCTCCCTGCTTGTCGGTAAACGTGTAGCTGTCCGTCACATACACCCATATGCCAGTTATCTCGGCTTTCGTTGTGCTGCTCACTATCACACCGCTAGCAATATCCTGTGAGAAGCGGACTGACCCAATGGCCGCGTAAATATTGAACGAACCAAGCGCAGCAGTCAGGTCGTCGGGAACGACGGAGCGCTCGACATCCGCGATCAATTGAAGTTTGATTTTTTCCGCGAGTGTGCCATCGACCCCGACCCGTTGAAACTGAAATAGCTTGTGCAATCGCTCTGGGTCGTCCCCACAAATGTCCGTAGTAAAAAGGTCGCTCCTGCCCTTATAAGGGACGAGCGTGTCGTGAAGTGCTTTACGTGCTTTGTCGGACCGGATGGCCTCGTTTATTAGGTAATCGTATTTGCTCCTGGCGCGCTCAGGTTTGAGTACCCAGTCCAGTTTGACGGTGGTTGTGTCATACATGTCTGGTGGATAGGGTTTCCCATCCTGATTGATTTTGCCCCGCTCGTCATCGTCGGTGGGCGAATAGTTCAAACGACCAGCAAACCATCGCTCCATCAGCCTGGCTCCGATCGGCATTGCTTCCTTGCGCATTGCGCCGGGAATTTCCTGAATATCGAACGGCGGCACGGTCTTTTCAGGTTTCGTTGGTTTCGGCTGCTTCGGCGGGGCGGGGGTATCGAGCCACTTTTTGGAGCGGGAAAACGCGTCAGATGCCCTGTAAAGGTCATCAACCATTTGCACCAGTGGATCGGGCTTGGGTGGTTTGGGGGTTGGGGAGACCTTCGCAGCGGGCGGAACTGGAAGCGCAGGCGGGGCCTTGTCCATCGAAAGCTTGGCTTCACGCACGATGCGAGCGCCATCTTTTTTGCTCCAACGCCATAGCAGCTTATTAATTTTGTAATACGACAGATCCATAAAGCGGGCCTCTATGAGCAACAAATCTGTCGATTTATATACAGTCACCCAGCGCGGGTCTATCAGACTAGTCCTAACTTTGCAATCTGTGACATTTATTTACTTGCTCAGTCTGCTTCTAGCAATTTCGCCATCTTCTCCAGGTCATCTGCGACCGCCCCCATGTCGAAGTAGTTCGTCGGGTGCTCATAAGAGTGCGCGGCCAATTGGTCGGGAGAGTACTCCGGCAAGCGGCTCCGTAACTCGTCTCGCAGCAAAATTGCATCAACCTTAAAACGCCTATCGTATTCAGCATGAACTTGATTTGATCGCTGCATGGATGAATTCATTGAACGGCTCCAAGCCGTGCTTTTCTGATCGTCAGAGATAGCATGCGACATCTCTAATCTTTCAGCATTCGTTGCTTGGTAGTCCGCTGCTTTAGATTTCTCCATGAAATCCCGTAGTTGTGCAACGAGGGTGAGCGTTTTATCCTGCAACGCGCTTTCACTCGAATCGACCACTTCCTTCGCCTTCTCATCGAATTTAAGCGCGCGTTCTAAGTAGCCTTCCGCTTGCTCCGTTTTCAAAACGAGTCGCTCTTTCAGTGTGTCGCTAGCTGCTTGCATGTGGCTGATGGTGGCGGTGTATTTCCACTTTGCTGCAAGGTATGCCAGCGAGAACATGGCGGCTGCAAGGGCAAAGAACGCGAGCGGAGCGTTCGACACTACGTCCCAATTTTTTGCCAGGGAGACTAAGCAGTTGGTCCAATCTCGTGCTCCTTTAAGATTTCTGTGCGGCGCGATCAATGGCGACTTCGGCGCGGCAGCGTCGGGCGGATTGCCTTCCTAGGGCATATCTCTGATGTCACTCGCGAGGCTCGGCGCAGGCGCTGGGAAGCCTTTTCCTTTGCGCGACCGACACCGTACGAAATTTATACGGAAACAGGCCGTTGCGCCGACCCAGGATCGTTCTTCGCATGCGGGGTTGACTGCAATCGCCTAGCGAGATAGATCGCATCTACCGGTCGCGTCAAGTCGAATGTAGAGCGGGCGAAGATAAATACATCTCGTGGAAATTTGCCGCGTAGGGGTGTTGATAGCGAGCCTGGACTGTAGTCCCTTGCGCGCAAAGCGTTTCGGTAGGCGTGACGTAAAAAATTCCTGACGGTTTCAGTTGGTCTTGACTACTATCCACGGGCTTTACGCGATTCTACGACGGGCTCCGTAGGATAGTCGGGCGCTTCGCCAGACTGACACTGATTGAACGAGATTACCGCCGCGAAACCGCTTCCGCGTTTTCCTGCGGGCACTCGGAAAACCCGAAAGCGGCTTCGCGGCGCACTTTAGGTAAGGCAGGAATAAATGAGCGATCTCAGAACATCGCTTGTATCAAAAATTGGTCTCGACCATTCACGAGTGAAGCCCTATCAGGGCTTCTTTTTTTTGTGTGGTGGGCCTCACTGCGAGACGCGGTGTATCGAGAGTTGGCAAAAAATGACAATGACCTGCGACGCATCCGCATGGCCGAACATTATAAAGATTGGGCTCACGACTCAATCTACAATGATCTCGTATTGTTTGAGCGCCATTTGGCAGAGTTGACGCAGACGACATCGTTTTTTCATGTAAGCGGCAGCAAATTCTGTCCAATTATGTAGGATTTGTTACGAAACCCTAGAGGCGCTCGCTTATCCGAAAATCGCGGTTAATCAACACAAGACCGTGCATGCTTCACGTGCAGGCAATCGGACGGTTATTGTAATCACCCCAGACGGGCTGGTTTCGGTTGGGCGCGAGCGTAAGCGCCTTGCGCGCGCTATGTATCACAAGAGCACCACGGGGTCATTGGCGCCCGAAGAAAAAGATGAACTCGCCGGCCTGCTCGCGTTTATAGATGGTGTGGAGCCGGGGTTTTCAGCCAAATTGAAAGGGCGTTACAAACCTGGCTAGTTGCTGAGGCGATCTGTGCGCTTGCCGAGGTCAACGGCGGCATTGATCGCCGCTTGCGCGGCCACGCGCGCAATCGGTTCCTGCTTTCTACTCTCCGTTACCCGA
This sequence comes from Paraburkholderia sp. SIMBA_030, assembly GCF_046535245.1. Classification (NCBI taxonomy): domain Bacteria; kingdom Pseudomonadati; phylum Pseudomonadota; class Betaproteobacteria; order Burkholderiales; family Burkholderiaceae; genus Paraburkholderia; species Paraburkholderia sp. SIMBA_030. The sequence goes on along the minus strand of NZ_JAWRXB010000004.1, from coordinate 231,230 downwards.
TGCGCAACAGTCGTCCGCTCGCATCTCCATTTCCGATAGAATCGCGGCTTGTCACGAAGCTGTCACGCTTGAGGCATGCAAATTGCGCTTTCGTACAATTTTCATATTGCGTGACCGACGCGCCGCGTCAGTTTCGGCAAGCTACTGATTAAATTGAAAAATCGCGGTAACGCGGAGGCTAAATGTTCGGTCGCTTCATGCCCACCGAGGGCAAGTTCTTTGAAATTTTCAATGCGCATGCAAAGTGCATCGTCTCGGCGAGCCACGAACTCGAGCTGCTGATCGACAATCTGCAAGACGCCGAAACGCATAAGCAAAACGTGCAAAAGGCCGAGAAGGCCGCTGACAAGCTTACGCACGAAGCCATCGACCTGCTGCACAAGACGTTCATCACGCCGCTCGACCGCGACGAGATCCACAAGCTGATCACCACGATGGACGACATCCTCGATCTGATGGAGGACGTCGCCACCGCTATTTCGCTGTACGACGTGCAGGCGGTGACCTCGGAAGCGAGCCAGTTGGCGCACATCTGCACATCCACCTCCGAGCGCGTGCAGTACGCCGTCAGCCTGCTGTCGGACATGAAGCAGGCGAGCCAGATCCTGAAGGCCTGCGAGGACATCGACCGTCTGGAATCGGAAGCCGACCGCGTGCTGCGCTCGGCGATGTCGAAGCTGTTCCGCGAAGAAGACAACGTCAAGACGCTGATCAAGCTGAAAGCAATTTACGAACTGCTCGAAACGATCACCGACAAGTGTGAGGACGTAGCGAACATCATCGAAGGCATCGTGCTGGAAAACGCATAATGCAATCGATACAACTCGCTATCTGGGCGGTCGCCGCCCTGGTCGCCGTCGCACTGATTTTCGACTTCATGAACGGCTTCCACGACGCGGCGAATTCGATCGCCACGGTCGTGTCGACTGGCGTGCTGAAACCTCACCAGGCCGTGGCGTTCGCGGCGGCATTCAACGTCGTCGCGTATTTCGTGTTCCATCTGAAAGTGGCGCAGACAGTCGGCAAGGGCACGATCGATCCGGGGATCGTCGATCACTATGTGATTTTTGGCGCGCTGGTCGGCGCGATCGGCTGGAACATCATCACGTGGCATTACGGCATTCCGTCCAGTTCGTCGCATGCGCTGATCGGCGGCCTGGTGGGGGCGGCGCTAGCCAAGTCGGGCTGGGGTTCGCTCAATGCCGACGGTTTGATGAAGACGGTGGCCTTCATTTTCGTCTCGCCGCTGCTCGGGTTCGTGCTCGGCTCATTCTTCATGCTGGCTGTGTCGTGGATTTATTTCCGTACGCCACCGAGCAGGGTCGACCGGCGTTTCCGGCGCTTGCAACTGATCTCCGCGGGTTTGTATAGCCTCGGCCACGGCGGCAACGATGCGCAGAAAACCATCGGCATCATCTGGATGCTGCTGATCGCGACCGGCTATGCGTCGTCGATCGCGGATACGCCGCCGATGTGGGTGATCGGTGGCTGTTATCTGTCGATGGGTATCGGTACGCTTTTCGGCGGCTGGCGGATCGTTCGCACAATGGGGCAGAAGATTACCAAGCTGAAGCCGGTTGGCGGTTTTTGCGCGGAAGCGGGCGGGGCGATCACACTGTTTACCGCGTCGTGGCTCGGCATTCCGGTGTCCACCACGCATACGATTACCGGCGCGATTGTCGGTGTCGGTGCTACACAGAAGCTGAGCGCGGTGCGCTGGGGCGTCGCCGGCAATATCGTCTGGGCGTGGATTCTGACGATTCCGGCCTCCGCGGCGCTCGCCGCGGCAGCCTGGTGGCTCGGCCACCGCTTCCTGTAAGCGTGGCAAGCGCAGCTTCCGCGCTATAAAGCCCGTAAAGCTGTAAAGCACGCCGTTCAGATCAGCGGCGTGCTGCCTCCATCCATCGGGACGATTGCGCCCGTCACATAGCTCGCGCGGCGGCTCGCCAGAAACAGCGCGACGTCGGCGATTTCCTCCGGTTTCGCGTAGCGTCCGAGCGGTACTTTCGCCTGGCCGCGCGCCAGCGCGTCCGCGCTGTCGATGCCTTGCTGCAACGCTTCCAGCTTGACCGCTTCCTCGACGCGCTCTGTCAGCGTCGAACCCGGATTGATCGCGTTGATGCGAATACCGTAGCGCGCGTAGTAGTGCGCAAGGCCGACGGTCGCGAGCATGAGCGCCGCGTTCGCGGCGCCGCCGGCGATGTGGATGTCGCTTGCCATCTTGCCGCCCATGCCGATGATATTGACGATCGTGCCGGGCCCGGCGCCTTCTCCGGTTTTTACCCGCTCGGCCATGCGGCGCAGCACTTCCTGCTGTGGATAGATGTACGGGAAATATTTCGCGTCCATGGTCGCCCGGAAGGCTTCGGCATCGAGTGTTTCCGGGTCGTAGCGGCGGGCTGCGCCGGCACTGTTGATCAGCACGTCGATCGGGCCGACCGCAGTCGTGACTTCCTCGACGATGTCGGCGGCGCTGTGCGGTTCATGCAGGTCGGCGCGCGTCCGATGCACGTGCAGGCCTTGCTGGCGCAACTCTTCGTAGGCTCGTGCGAGATTGGCGGGGTCGCGCGAGACGATCGCGACCTTGGCGCCTTCCATCGCGAACGCGCGGGCGCAGGCGAGTCCGATGCCTTTGCTGCCGCCCGTGATCAGCACCACCTTGTCTTTCAGCCCGAGATCCATCGTCACCACCCGCTGTCGGAAGAATATCGAAGACGATAGCAGATCGGAGGCGTTACAGCAGGGCCGGGCGCGGATGATGAGGTCTGTAGCGCGTTTCTCGGCGGCGTCAGAAATTGCCGTTGGCGAAACGGGCGATGGGGTCGTCGGTGGTTTGCGTGGGTGCGGCGACGCCGCGCGAGGCGGTGGACGCTCGCATGATCTGCACACCCTCATTCGCATCCACCTGACGCGCTTGCTGCGCCTGGCGCACTGCGACGGAGGCGGGCGGGGGCGGTTCGAACGCATCGGCGGCGGCGTCGATCGGGTCGGGAGCGCGGGCGACGGAAACGGGCGCGGCGGCTTGCGGCGTCGCAACGTCTTGAGCCACCGAATTTGCGGGAGTGTTATCCGGTATGACGGGTTGCTGGGTAGCTTGAACCGGCGTCGGCGAAACAGCGCCTGCCGCGCGCGCCTGCATTTGCGCGGCGCTCATGCCGGGCGGCGGCGGTTCAAAAGGATCAGCTTGTGCAGGTAAGGCCGCGTTCGGCGCGACGCTTGGCTGGGTGGCCGCTATCAATGGAGCACGAGACGTCGTTGTAACGCGCGTTGCTTGCTGCGGCGCCAACGAGCCTGCTGCATAGGCCGGCGGTTGCGGCGCCGCCGCTTTCGCTGTCGGCGCCAGGTTTGCCGCAGTGCCCGCGTACACCGGTGCGGTCCGTTCCTGCGGCGCCGAAGCCTGATAACCCGGCGTATCGAACGGTGCCGGTCCTGTAGCCGGCGCAGCCACGCGTCGGATCCCGTCGAAGCGCTTTGCCCAATACGGATTGGTCAAATAATCGAGCCGCACCGTGCCGCCCGTCGACGGCGCATTGACGAAGCGCAGCTTGCCCACGTAGATACCGACGTGCGAATGCGCGCGCCCGGTCGTGTTGAAGAAAATCAGATCGCCAGGCGCGATTTCGTCCGGCTCGATCGATTCGCCGCGCCCGCTCATATCCGAAGTGGTCCGCGGCAGATTCACGGATGCCGCGCGCGACACCACATAGCGAACCAATCCGCTGCAATCGAAGCCGCTATCGGGCGTATTGCCACCCCAGCGGTATGGAATGCCGACCAGACTCATCGCCTGAATCGAGATTTCCTCACGGCCGATGCTGTGATCGACGAAATTCGGGAAGCCCGGCGGCGGCGTACGATAAGCGCCGTTCGCCACGGTGAGCGAGCTGCCGGACCCGCGCGACGTCTTCTGCGGCGCGCCGGCACAGGCGGCGAGCAGCGAAACGATCAGGAGCGAAAATGCGAGTCGGCACATGAAGACCAGGCGAGCGGTAAACGTTCGTTTAAAGGCAGACGATGTCCGGATGGTAGCCCGTCAAACATGGCCCAAGCAAGAACTCTTGACAACTTACTTGAAGTTTGTGCGCTAAGTGTTGCCTGGTGCGGACGCGGAGCCAATAAAAAAGCCGCCTCCGGTATGAACCGGAGGCGGCTTCTAGCCGAAGCTAAGGTGTTGAAACTTAAAGGATCTCCGACGCGTAATCCGCGAGGCGCGAGCGCTCGCCGCGCGCCAGCGTCACGTGCCCGCTGTGCGCCCAGCCCTTGAAGCGGTCGACCACGTACGTCAGACCCGAACTGCCTTCCGTCAGGTACGGCGTATCGATCTGCGCAATATTGCCGAGGCAGATGATCTTCGTGCCAGGACCGGCGCGCGTGACCAGCGTCTTCATCTGCTTGGGCGTCAGATTTTGCGCCTCGTCGATGATCAGATACTTGTCCACGAACGTGCGGCCGCGCATGAAGTTCATGCTCTTGACCTTCAGGCGCGAGCGGATCAGTTCCTGAGTCGCGGCGCGGCCCCATTCGCCGGCGGCATCGTCGGTCTTTTGCAGCACTTCGAGGTTGTCGTCGAATGCACCCATCCACGGCTGCATTTTTTCCTCTTCCGTGCCCGGCAAGAAGCCGATGTCTTCACCGACCGGGACAGTGGCGCGCGTCACGATGATCTCGTTGTAGCGCTTGTCGTCGAGCACCTGCGCGAGACCTGCGGCCAATGCGACCAGGGTCTTGCCGGTGCCGGCCTGACCCAGCAGCGTGACGAAGTCGATTTCCGGATTCATCAACAGGTTCAGCGCAAAATTCTGCTCGCGATTGCGCGCCGTGATACCCCACACGTTGTTCTTGTGGTGGCCGTAGTCGCGCAAGGTTTGCAGGAGCGCGGTCTTGCCGTTCAACTCGCGCACCAGCGCATGAAAGGTCGGCTCGCCGTTCTGCGGCTCCAGATAGACGAACTCGTTGACCAGCATCGACGCGCAGAGCGGTCCGGTCACGCGGTAATACGTGGTGCCCGTTTTGGTGTCCTGCCAGCTCTCCATGCCCTTTGCGTGCCTGGTCCAGAAATCCTGCGGCAGCGCGCGAATGCCTGAGAACAGCAGATCGCTGTCTTCGAGCACCTGGTCGTTGAAATAATCTTCGGCGGGCAGACCGAGCGCGTGCGCCTTGATGCGCATGTTGATGTCTTTCGACACCAGCACGACCTGGCGGTCCATCCGGTCGCGCTGCAACGCGCGCACGACGCCGAGAATCTGGTTGTCGGCCTTGCCTTCAGGCAGGCCTTCGACAGGCTCGATCGCGGTGAGCTTGGTCTGGAAGTACAGTCGCCCGGACGCCTCGCGGCTGCCCAGGCGCGCCAGCGAAATGCCGTCCGACATGTTGCCGGCGTTCGCCACCAGCGCGTCCAGCGTGCGGCTCACCTGGCGTGCGTTGCGCGCGACTTCCGACATGCCTTTCTTGTGGTTGTCGAGTTCTTCCAACGTCATCATCGGCAGATAGACGTCGTGTTCCTCGAAACGGAACAGGCAGCTTGGATCGTGCATCAGCACGTTGGTGTCGAGCACGAAGAGCTTCTGTGCTTCGACCACGTCGACGGTTGCGCCGCGTTTCTTGCCGGCGCTGCGCGTACTGGGCGCGACCGCAGCAGGTGCGCTGGCGGCAGGTTGTTTTGCGCTCGGCGTGCGTGCGACCACCGGCTGCTGCTGTGCGGCAGGCGCAGCTTGGGCGGGTTCGGCTTGCGGACGGGTGGCAGGCACCGGTTGCAGCAAAGCGGCGGTTTGCTTCGATTTTCGGTTGCGTGCCGGTGCGGCTTGCCCGGCAGCGGCGCTGGCGGAAGCCGACGATGCCGGTACGGGCCGCAAGGTGGTTGCGGCATTGGCGGCATGCGCCATCGGCGTGGCGACGTTCGCGCGGCCGTAATCGGCCGGCTCTGCGGTTTCCCCTTCGTTCGCCTGTTTCTTCGCGGCGGAGCGCGCCGGCGCGGCGGCTTTGGCCTTGTATTCGTCAGGCGGCAGGAGATTGCCGAGCTTGCTGGGGGGGGTAGGCAAAGGCATGGTTTCCCTCAAAATAATCGGGTCACATATCGTGCGCCGCCTGTCGCATTCTGCCGGTGCCAGTGTGTGCGCACGCAGTTTGCGCCCGGAGGCGCGCTTTCGGTCTAGAGATGCCGGTTCGCCTGGTCTTCGATCGGCTCCTTAACGGAAACGCGTGGCCGAGTGAACGAACGGCTGCGCGCAATTAAAAAAGCCGCCGCCCCGGCGTACGGGGCAAGCGGCTCGCCTATGGTCATCGCGTTGCGCCTCGCGGCTTCGACGGCACCGACAAAACGGCCGTGAAGTCTGGCGCAGCTGCGGAAAGAATGGGGTGGACAGGCACTCATTGCAACCCAATATAACGCGCCTCAAAGCGCTTGTACAGCCTCCAGAATCTCATCGACGTGCCCAGGCACTTTCACGCCACGCCAAGCCTGGCGCAGCACGCCTTCGCCGTCGATGACGAACGTGGAGCGCTCAATTCCCCGTACCTCTTTGCCATACATTTTCTTCATTTTCATGACACCGAAGAGCGCGCACAGCGTTTCTTCCGGATCCGAGATCAACGGGAACGGCAATTCGAGCTTGGCCTTGAAATTGTCATGCGAGCGCAGGCTGTCGCGCGACACGCCGAGAATTTCCGAGCCGGCTTTTTTGAACCTGGGATACAGGTCGCGGAACTGCAGACCTTCGGTCGTGCAGCCCGGCGTGTTGTCCTTCGGATAAAAATACAGCACCACCTTCTTGCCCCGCAGCTTGGACAGCGTGATCTCGCCACCGGTAGCAGGGGCGGTGAAGTCGGGGACGGGTTGGTCGACTGCGATGGGCACGAGGTTCTCCGGTTGTGATGGCCGGCGCCGGATTGCTGCGGTAGCGTCGGCCCGGCATAGAGGCTTGCGGGGAGGTTGACCGGTGCGCGGAGCACGGATGCCCACCGGTCGGTTCGGTCAGGGCCGCCTATGACGGCTGGACAATCAACTCGCCGGAGCGGCCTGGAATTTCACCCCACGTAACAGGGTACGATGGCAGCGTACTGCGGTCCAGCGTGGCGTAGTAATCGCCCATCGTCGCGAAGCTGTGGCCTTGCGCGCGCCAGCCGTCCAGCAACTGTTCGAAAATCGGCGCGAGCTTTTGTCCTTCGAGTTCCGCGTGCAGCGTAAACACCTGATCGCGCGGATTGTGTTCGGTGCGCTTCAACATCCAAGCGGCGACGTTGTTCAGATCGACACCATCCACGCCGAGCACTTCGTCGAGGGTCGGCAGCGTGGTGGGCATCTGCACATGCGACAGTTGCCTGCCGTCGACCACCGGTAGATACGGCGAATGGCCGCGGCCGTCGGACGCGTAGCGCATGCCCCATGCGTCGATCTGTTCGAACGCGTGGCCGTTCATCTGCCAGCCGGCCGCGCCGTGCGTCACCGGCGGAGTGCCGAAGATCGCGACGAAACGGTTGTGGCTCTTCTGCATCTGCCTGACGGTCCACTCGCGGTCTTGCGAACGCACGTTGTCCTGCCAGTACACATGGTCCCACGTGTGAATGCCGCATTCGAATCCGGCTTCATGAATCGCGCGCATTTCCGCGGCGGTCTTCACGCCGATATCCGGACCGGGCAGTAGCACGCCGTACATCAATTGCTTGATGCCGTAGTGCTCGACCACCGAAGTGCGCGACACCTTCTGCAGAAAGCCCGGCCGCAGCACGCGGCGCATCGCCCAACCGGTATGGTCGGGCCCGAGGCTGAAGAGGAAGGTGGCGCGCGCCTTGAAGCGGTCGAAGATGCGTGCGAGATTCGGCACGCCTTCGCGGGTGCCGCGCAGCGTGTCGACGTCGATCTTCAGGACGATACGGGCCAAGGATCAGACCTTATTGCTGTTCGACCAGAGCGCGTGCTTCGCCGACATGGCCGCGATACGCTTCGAAAATCTTGCGCAGCGCTTCGTCGAAGGTCGACTTGGGCGCCCAGCCGAGTTCCTGCATCGTGTTGTCGATCTTCGGCACGCGGTTCTGCACGTCCTGGTAGCCGGTACCGTAGTACGCGCCCGACGACGTTTCGACCAGTTGCACCTGCTTGGCCGTTTCCGCGTATTCCGGGAATTCGGCTGCCAGCGCCAGCATCTTGTGCGCGAGTTCGCGCACCGAGAAGTTGTTGGTCGGGTTACCGATGTTGTAGATCTTGCCCGTGGCGACACCGTCCTTGTTCTCGATGATCTTCATCAGCGCGCCAATGCCGTCGTCGATATCCGTGAACGCGCGCTTTTGCGCGCCGCCGTCCACCAGGCTGATGTTCTCGCCGCGCACGATGTGGCCGAGGAACTGCGTGACTACGCGCGAGCTGCCTTCCTTCGGCGTGTAGATCGAGTCGAGGCCCGGGCCGATCCAGTTGAACGGACGGAACAGCGTGAAGTTCAGGCCTTCCATGCCGTAGCCCCAGATCACGCGATCCATCAGCTGCTTCGAGCACGCATAGATCCAGCGCGGCTTGTTGATCGGACCGTACGACAGTTGCGATTCTTCCGGATCGAACTGCTCGTCGGTGCACATGCCGTAGACCTCGGAGGTCGACGGAAACACGAGGTGCTTGCCGTACTTGACGGCCGAACGCACGATCGGCAGGTTCGCCTCGAAGTCGAGTTCGAACACACGCAGCGGCTGCTTCACATACGTGGCGGGCGTGGCGATCGCGACCAGCGGCAGGATCACATCGCATTTCTTGACGTGATACTCGACCCACTCCTTGTTGATCGTGATGTCGCCTTCGAAGAAGTGCATCCGCTCATGATTGACGAGGTCGCCGAGGCGGTCGGTCTGCATGTCCATCCCGAACACTTCCCAGTCGGTCGTTTCGAGAATGCGTTTGGACAGGTGATGGCCGATAAAGCCGTTCACACCCAGAATCAGGACTTTTTTCATGAATGACGGGGAGTTTGGATGAGCTGGGCGAATTCGGCCGGGGTGACGACGGTTTCGCCGCCGTCGTGCTGGTGCCGCAATTCATGGATGGCGATCGCGCGACCGTCGCCGCATATCGCGAAAACGGCATTATCGCTTACGTGCAGGCCCGGGGGCAAATCCGAGCGAAGCGCGCCGGGCGTGGCCAGGCGCGCACGGGCGATGATGAAGCGCTTGTCGCCGATATCGGTGAACGCGCCGGGATAGGGCGGCGCGACCGCGCGGATCAGGTTGTAGACCTGCTGCGCGGGCTGGGCCCAGTCGATGCGGCCGTCTTCGGGCTTGCGCCCGCCATAGTAACTGCCGTGCGACAGATCGTTCGGCAGATGCGGCGCTTCGCCCGCCAGCAATGAAGGCAGCACGCGCCACAGGGTTTGTTCGGCGGCCACCGTGACCTTGTCGAAGACTTGCGCAGCGGTGTCGTCGGGCAGGATCGGCACCGGCGTTTGCGCGAGGATCGCGCCCGCGTCGGGCCTGGCGGCCATTTCGTGCAGCGTCGCGCCGGTTTCGATTTCGCCGTTGAGCACCGCCCAGTTGGTCGGCACGCGCCCGCGATACCTGGGCAAGAGCGAACCGTGCATGTTGTAAGCGCCCCGTGCGGCAAGCGCCAGCAGGTCGACCGGCAACATATGGCGGTAGTAGAACGAGAAGATGAAGTCCGGCCGCGCGGCGCTCACCGCGGCGCGCAGTTCGGCGCTCTTCGGATCGGCCGGCGTGACGACCGGAATGCCGTGCTCGGCGGCCACTGACGCGACGCTGCCGAACCAGATGTTTTCGGTCGGGCTGTCTTCGTGGGTGACGACCAGCGCCACGTCGACGCCGCGCGCGAGCAGCACCTGCAGGCAGCGCACGCCGACGTTGTGGTACGCGAAGACGACTGCGCGCGGTTTCATGGGTTGGGTCCCTGATCGATCAGCGGCGCGGTTTGCACGGCCTGCACGACCGCCTGACGCGGCGCCTCGGTGACGGTGGCGCCGTCGCGCTGTTCGAGAATCGTCTGCACCAGATAGCGCGGACGGGCGCGCACCTGCTGATAGATCCGCCCGATGTATTCGCCGAGCAGGCCGAGCGCGAAGATGATCACGCCGAGCAGGAAGAAGGTGATGGCGAACAGCGTGAACACACCTTGCACTTCCGCGCCGATGATGAAGCGGCGAATCAGCAGCAGCACGAACAGCGCCGCGGAACCGAGCGAAAGAATCACGCCGATGAACGACAGCCATTGCAGCGGCACGACCGAGAAACCGGTGACCAGGTCGAAATTCAGCCGGATCAACGAATACAGCGAGTACTTCGACTCGCCGGCAAAACGCTCTTCGTGCGCGACTTCGATCTCGACCGGATTCTGCGCGAAGGTGTAGGCGAGCGCCGGGATGAAGGTGTTGATTTCACCGCAGCGATTGATCGTATCGATGATGTGACGGCTGTACGCGCGCAACATGCAGCCCTGGTCGGTCATCTTGATGCGGGTGATGCGCTCGCGCAGGCGGTTCATCGCGCGCGATGCCTTGCGGCGCCACAGGCTGTCCTGGCGTTGCAGGCGAATCGTGCCGACGTAGTCGAAGCCTTCGCGCATCTTCGCGACCAGCTTGCCGATTTCTTCCGGCGGGTTCTGCAAGTCGGCGTCGAGCGTGATCACGATCTCGCCGCGCGATTGCTCGAAGCCCGCCAGAATCGCCATGTGCTGACCGTAGTTGCCGTTCAGCAGGATCACGCGGGTCGTGTCGGGCCGCGCGCGGAACTGCTCGGCGAGCAGGGCGGCGGATTTGTCGCGGCTGCCGTCGTTGATGAAGATCACTTCATAGCCGGTGCCGAGCGCGTCGAGCGCCGGGTAAAGGCGCGCGAATAGCGCGGCCAGTCCGGCTTCCTCGTTGTACACCGGGATGATGATCGACACTTCCGGTGCGACGGCGCGATGTTCCGAATAACTCATTTCCGCTTATTTTCCGTATTGTTCGCAAATTTCGTTGACCGCACGGCAGACCCGTTCCACATCGCCTTCGTTCATCAGCGTGAACAACGGCAGCGTGACAGTGGTCGCGCCGAAGCGCTCCGCGTGCGGGAACATCCCTTCCTTGAAGCCGCGTGCCCGATACAGCGAGAACAGGTGAATCGCCGGATAGTGCACGCCCGAGCCGATGCCACGCTCCTTGAGCGCGCCCATGAAGCCGGCGCGATCGACCGACAGTTTTTCGAGCGGCAGCGTGATCTGGAACATGTGCCAGTTGCTGTTCTCGAAGTCGGCAAGCGGCAGGCCGACACCCAGCTTCACCGCCGCGCCGCCTTCCAAACCGGCGAAGTACGCGCGCACGAGTTTCTTGCGCTGCGCGATGAAGCGCTCCAGATGCGGCAATTGACCGAGGCCGACGCGCGCGGCGACGTCCGTGAGGTTGTACTTGCCGCCCAGCACGTCGCAGTCCATGCCGTCGAAGCCGGTACGGGTGATGCCTTGCAGCCGGTACTTCTGCGCGAGGACCGCTTCTTCCTCGTTGTTCAGCACCAGCGCACCGCCTTCGATCGAGGTCAGATTCTTGTTCGCGTGGAAGCTGAACGAGACCATATCGCCGAGCTTGCCGATGCGCTCGCCTTTCCACGTCGAGCCGAACGCCTGCGCGGCGTCTTCTACCACGCGCAGCTTGTGGGCGCGGGCGATTTCGTAGAGACGATCCATGTCGACCGGCAGGCCCGACAGATAAACCGGAATAATCGCCTTGGTGCGTGGCGTGATGGCTTTTTCGAGCAGAACGAGGTCGATATTGCGGGTGGCCGGATCGATGTCGACGAACACCGGCGTCGCGCCGGTTTCATAGATTACATTACTGGTCGCGACCCACGAGGCGGGCGTGGTGATGACTTCGTCGCCTTCGCCTACACCGGCAATCCGCAGCCCGATTTCGAGCGTCGCCGTCCCGGAATTGAAGGTGCGCACCGGACGGCCGCCGCAGAACTCTGAGAGCGCTGCTTCGAATTTCTGATTCTGCGGGCCGGTGGTGATCCAACCGGAGCGGAGCACGTCGGCGACGCCCTGGATCGTTTCTTCATCGATTTCGGGTTTGACAAACGGCAAAAACGGGACTGTTGACTGGCTCATTGAATGCTTCGCTCGATTGAAAGGGGCGCAACCCGAAGGGCGCGAAGTAGAGCACAAACTACGCGCAAACCCAAGGCCACGGCTAAAAAAGGGCGCAACCTTACAGGATACCGCGGCCATCCTTACGTTTTGCTTAGCCGGTGTCGATGCCCGGCTTACAGTATCTTTTGCCGCCGGCGTCTCGCGAGGTCGCGCCGGCGGTCGCAATAAACGGTAATAAGGCATGTCCGGCAAGCCACTACCGGGGCCTTGCGCCTAGCTGCGCGCCAGGATGACTACACCGATCAGGATGATCCCGATCCCGATCAGCTTCTGCACCGACATCACTTCGCCGAATAGATACCACGCCGCGATCGCGTTGACGACGTAGCCGAGCGAGAGCATCGGATAGGCAATCGACACGTCCACCCGCGACAGTCCGATCACCCACACGGCGACGCTGATCACATAGCAGGCCAGCCCGCCGATGATCGGCGGCTGGGTGGCGAGCCGCCAGCCGATGGGCAGGATGTTCGCACGGGTGAATTCGAAGTGTCCAACGGCATTCGTTCCGGCTTTGAGCAGCAACTGCGCGCCGGCGTTCAACGTGACGCCGGCGAGAATGCAAAAGAGGGAAATCGGGTTCATCTAACGTTCTGATCCTGATGTGGGGTCACTGTTGGTGTTTTTCTACCGGCGTGGCTGCGTCCGGCGCCGCGGCGTCGGATGCAGCCACAGGCTTGATCACCACCACCCGGCGCGAGTCGCGCGCGACAACCTGCATCGGCAGGTGCTGGGCAAGCAGCTTGTCGTAGGTGGACGGCGGGAGCAGCGCGAGCGCGTAGCGTTCGGCCTTCCAGCGTTCGACCCAGGCATCGACCGACGGCACCCATTTCTGCGGTTCGACGGAAATGCCGAACGCCAGCTCGTCCGGATGCGCGACCATGATCATCGTGTGGTCGACATAGAACGGCAGGGTGTGGTCGAGCACGCCGACCGAGTAGAACGGCGTATCCGCCGGCAGTCTGGCGATTTCGGCCTTGATCGCGGGCGCGAGCGGCGCGCCGGAGCTCAGCCGTCCGAACACGTCGTGACCGGTGCCGGCGATGATGCCGAGCAACAGCCACGCCGAGCCGAAGGCCGCGACCGCGCCGAAAATGCCGGTCCGGCTGCGGCGGTTCAGCCACAGCGCGGCCAGTGTCAGCACGAAGGCGACGGCGAGTGCGGCCAGCACCCAGGTGCGGTATTCGGCATACAGCTCGGCGGGATTGCGCGCGCTGCCGAAGCGCGTCAGGAACAGCGCGGCGAATGCCGCCACCACCAGGAACAGTGCGTAGCCGGCCAGATGGCGGCGCAACTGCTCACGCGTGACCAGCGGCAGATACATGCCGATCAGCAGCGCGATGGCCGGGGCGATCGGCAGCGTGTAGGACAGCAGCTTCGAGTGCGACGCACTGAAGAACAGGAAGATGAACACCGTCCACACCAGCAGCAGGATCACCGGTGCGAAGCCGTTCGGCTGGCGCGGCTGGCGCCACGCGTGGCGAACGCTTTGCACGGTAATCGACAGCCACGGCAGGAACCCGACCAGCAGTACCGGCACGAAGTAGTAGAACGGCCCGGGGCGGTTCTGTTCAGGCGTCAGATAGCGCTTGAACTGCTGGACGATGAAGAAGAAGTTCAGGAACTCCGGATTGCGCTGTTGCACCAGCACGAACCAGGGCGTGACGATCGCGAAGAACACGATCAGGCCGCCGATCAGGTGCAGGCGCTTCCAGACGGCCCAGTCGCGCGCGAGCAGTGTGTACAGCACCAGCACCGCGCCCGGCAGGATTACGCCGACGAGACCCTTGGACAACACCGCCATCGCCATCGACGCCCAGCACAGCCACATCCAGCCGCGCACGTTGGCGTCCGGCAGGTTGGGGCGCTGCGCAAGCAGCAGCGCGCAGAGCGTGAGCGCCATCCAGAACGACAGGCCCATGTCGAGCGTGTTGAAATGGCCCATCAGGTTCCAGTACGGCGAGGTCGCCAGCACGAGCGCCGTGAACACGCCGGTTGCCGCGTTGAACACGCGCGCGCCGGTAAAGCCGATCAGCAGCACGCCGGCAAAGCCCGTCAGCGCGGTGTAAAGCCGTGCCTGCCATTCGCCGATGCCGAACCACGCGAACGTGAGCGCGTTCGCCCAGGTTTGCAGCGGGGGTTTCTCGAAGTACTTGTAGCCGTTGTAGCGCGGCGTGATCCAGTCGCCGGTGACGAACATCTCACGCGCCATTTCGGCGTAGCGGCCTTCGTCGCTGGGCAGCAGATGGCGCCAGCCGAGCGGCACGAACCAGATCACGGCGAGGGCCAGCACGAGCAGCAGGATCGTGGTGCGATTGAGCGGTAGCCGGGACGGCGTATCGTTCATGGATTTCAACCTTTTTGGCGACGCCGCATGGGGCAGCGTTGCATTGTTGTTCGGAAATGACGGCTGGTGCTTCGGAGGGCTGGCCACCCGTGGCCGGCTGCAGGGCACGAGACGACACTTGCTGCCGATGGCGATCCACGGGGCGCCGGCACGGCACCGATGGCGCGCAGTGTACGTTATCGGCCGTGACGCGGCCAAGGCGTGCGGTCAGTTCGGCGATGCGGTTGCCGCAGGCGTCAGGCGTTATATGCGGCAACGGCTTGCGCCTGCACGGCACCAGCGCCGCACCCATACGGCGCCGTTACGCTTCGATCAGCAACGCGGCCGCGACCTTGCGGCCCTCGGCCATCAGAATGTTGTAGGTGCGGCAGGCGGCCTTGAAATCCATCGTTTCGACGCCGATGCGTTTGGCGGTGAGCGCGGCGGTCAGGCGCGGATGCGGGAAACGCAGCCGCTCGCCGCTGCCGAACACGACCACTTCGGGCGCGGACTCCACCAGCATGGCGAAGTGTTCGGCGCTCAACTGCTCGAACGAGGAAACGGGCCAAGGGATGACTGGCGCTTCCGGCAGCACGAGAATGCTGCCCGAATGGCGTACCAGATTGATTTCGACATAGTCGGCGCCGTAACCGGTGACGGTGTTCAGGGCGCCGCTGGAATCCTGATGTAATTTCAAATTCGTTTTCCGAAGTCGTCGTGAGACATCATGCGTGTTGGCGGCCTGACCGGGCGGAACTGGAGCAGGGCGGTTTGACGCGAGTGGGACACGCGAGTGGGACAGAAGCGGCCGAAAAGGCTTGCCGTTGCGGTTGGTGCATTGCGGAAGTCGGCCAAAATCCGCTAAATTATAGCTTTTTAGCCGGAAAGCGGCGCCCCTCGCCTTATGTGCCGCCACAAGCCGCACGCGAGAGCCAGGCGCGGCCGGCTACCCGCCTTCGTTCCGCGCGCCGTTTTGCTCGTCGTTTTTGCCCGGCTGCTCGTTGTTGCGCCCGGCGTTCGCCAGTTTGGCTGCTTCACCGGCGCGATCCGCCGGGTCGGCGGCGATATGTGCGCGAAGCCGGGCCAACGCACGTCTGCCGGCCGCCGCTGGCCGCGCCGCGTCAGAATTCCCCGTATCCGCGGACTCGCCCGGCCCGGCGTTTGTTTCGCCCCCGCTTGTTCGCCCAAGCCTATCAACCAGGATGAAGTGCCCGCCGTGAAACAGATTCTGAAATCCAACAAGTTGTTGAACGTCTGCTACGACATTCGCGGGCCCGTCCTCGAACATGCGAAGCGGCTCGAAGAAGAAGGCCATCGCATCATCAAGCTGAACATCGGCAATCTCGCGCCGTTCGGCTTTGACGCGCCGGATGAAATTATCCAGGACATGATCCTGAATCTGCCGGGCTCGTCCGGCTACTCGGATTCCAAGGGGGTGTTCGCCGCGCGCAAGGCGATCATGCATTACACGCAGCAAAAGGGTGTGCACGGCGTCGAACTCGACGACATCTATATCGGCAACGGCGCATCCGAACTGATCGTGATGGCCATGCAGGGCCTGCTCAACGACGGCGACGAAGTGCTGCTGCCCGCCCCGGACTATCCGTTGTGGACCGCGGGCGTGAGCCTGTCGGGCGGCACGCCGGTGCATTACATCTGCGACGAAGCGAACCGCTGGATGCCCGATCTCGACGACATCCGCGCGAAAATCACGCCGAACACGCGCGCGCTCGTCGTGATCAACCCGAACAACCCGACTGGCGCGCTATATTCGGACGAACTGCTGCTCGGCCTGATCGAGATCGCGCGCCAGCACGGCCTCGTGATTTTCGCCGACGAGGTTTATGACAAGATCGTCTACGACGGCAAGAAGCACACCTCGATGGCGGCGTTGTCCGAAGACGTGCTCACCGTCACGTTCAACAGCCTGTCGAAGAGCTACCGGTCATGCGGCTACCGCGCCGGCTGGATGTTCATCTCGGGTCTCACCGGCGAGAACCGCCGGCACGCGAAAGATTACTTCGAAGGGCTCGGCATTCTGGCCTCGATGCGCCTGTGCCCGAATGTGCCCGGCCAGTACGCGATCCAGACCGCGCTCGGCGGCTATCAGAGCATCAACGACCTGATCGTGCCGAGCGGCCGCCTGTACAAACAGCGCGAACTCGCGTATGACATGTTGACGGCCATCCCCGGCGTAAGTTGCGTGAAGCCCGAAGCGGCGCTCTACATGTTCCCGCGCCTCGACCCGAAGATTTATCCGATCCAGGACGACCAGCAGTTCATCCTCGATCTGTTGCTGGAAGAACGCGTGCTGCTCGTGCAGGGCACCGGTTTCAACTGGAAGACGCCGGATCATTTCCGCGTTGTGTTCCTGCCGAACGTGGACGATCTCGCGGATTCGATCAACCGGATCGCACGCTTCCTCGACGGCTACCGCAAACACCACACGGCTTAACGCGGATTCGGCGCGCGCCGCGCGCCGTCCCGGCACCCGTTTCCTTTAAATCACTTACTCGAAAACACACGCTGCATGGAACCGATTAAAGTTGGACTGCTGGGCTTCGGCACGGTAGGCAGCGGCACCTTCACGGTACTGCGCCGCAATCAGGAAGAAATCAAACGCCGTGCGGGCCGCGGTATCGAGATCGCGCGCATCGCCGTGCGCAATCCCGCCAAAGCGAGCGCGGCGCTCGGCAGCGCGGCCGGCACGGTGGCGCTGACCGATGACTTCAACGCGGTGGTCGACGATCCGTCGATCGATATCATTGCGGAAATGATCGGCGGCACGGGTGTCGCGCGCGATCTCGTCCTGCGCGCGATCAACAACGGCAAGCATGTGGTGACCGCCAACAAGGCGCTGCTCGCGGTGCACGGCACGGAGATTTTCGAAGCGGCGCGCGTCAACGGCGTGATGGTGTCGTTCGAAGCGGCGGTGGCGGGCGGCATTCCGATCATCAAGGCGCTGCGCGAAGGGCTGACGGCCAATCGGATCCAGTACATCGCCGGCATCATCAACGGTACGACGAACTACATCCTGTCGGAGATGCGCGATCGCGGGCTCGACTTCGCGACCGCGCTGAAGGCCGCGCAGGAGCTGGGTTACGCCGAAGCCGATCCGACCTTCGACATCGAAGGCGTGGACGCCGCCCACAAGGCGACAATCATGAGCGCGATCGCGTTCGGCGTGCCGGTGCAGTTCGACCGCGCCTATGTCGAAGGCATCAGCAAGCTTGCTGCGATCGACATCAAATATGCCGAAGAACTCGGCTACCGCATCAAGCTGCTCGGCATCGCGCGCCGCACGGACAAGGGCATCGAGCTGCGCGTTCACCCGACGCTGATTCCGGAAAAGCGCCTGCTGGCGAACGTGGAAGGCGCGATGAATGCGGTCGTCGTGCACGGCGACGCAGTGGGCACGACGCTGTACTACGGCAAGGGCGCGGGCGCGGAGCCGACGGCATCCGCGGTGGTCGCCGATCTGGTCGACGTGACGCGTTTGCACACGGCCGATCCGGAACATCGCGTACCGCATCTGGCGTTCCAGCCGGACAGCCTGTCGAGCACGCCGATCCTGCCGATCGACGAAGTGACGAGCGGCTATTACCTGCGTTTGCGCGTGGCTGACGTGACCGGCGTGCTGGCCGACATCACGCGCATTCTCGCGGACACCGGCATTTCGATCGACGCGCTGCTGCAGAAGGAATCCGAGCAGGTCGACGCGAACGGCAAGGGCGAAACCGACATCATCCTGATCACCCACGAGACGGTCGAAAAGAACGTCAACGCCGCGATCAAAACGATCGAAGCGCTGAAGACCGTGGTCTCGCAAGTCACGAAGCTGCGCATGGAAGCGCTCAACTAGGCCGACATATGAACTACCTCTCCACGCGCGGCGCCGGAGCCGGCGAGCGCCATACGTTTTCCGACATCCTGCTGGGCGGTCTCGCGAAAGACGGCGGCCTGTACCTGCCCGCCGAATACCCGCGCGTTTGCGCTGACGAACTGACGCGCTGGCGCACGCTGCCTTACGCGGATCTCGCGTTCGAGATCCTGTCGAAATTCAGCGACGACATTCCCGCCGAAGACCTGCGCATGCTGACGCGCCGTACCTACACGGCCGAGACTTACTGCAATGTGCGCGACGACGAAAGCGCTGCACAGATCACGCCGCTCAAGACGCTGGGCGTCGAGAACGGCGCGCCGTTGTCGCTGCTCGAACTGTCGAATGGACCGACGCTTGCGTTCAAGGACATGGCGATGCAGTTGATCGGCAACCTGTTCGAATACGCGTTGGCCAGGCACGGCGAAACGCTGAACATTCTCGGCGCGACTTCGGGCGACACCGGCAGCGCTGCCGAGTACGCGATGCGCGGCAAGCAGGGCATTCGCGTGTTCATGCTGTCGCCGCACAAGAAGATGAGCGCGTTCCAGACCGCGCAGATGTACAGCTTGCAGGACCCGAACATTTTCAACCTCGCGGTCGAGGGCGTGTTCGACGACTGCCAGGACATTGTCAAGGCTGTGTCGAACGATCACGCGTTCAAGGCGAAGTACAAGATCGGCACGGTCAACTCGATTAACTGGGCGCGTGTCGTGGCGCAGGTCGTGTACTACTTCAAGGGCTATTTTGCCGCGACGAAGTCGAATGACGAGCGCGTGTCGTTCACCGTGCCGTCGGGCAACTTCGGCAATGTTTGCGCGGGCCACATTGCACGGATGATGGGGTTGCCCATCGAGAAGCTGGTGGTGGCGACAAACGAAAACGACGTACTCGACGAGTTTTTCCGCACGGGCATTTACCGGGTGCGCAAGGCGGCTGAGACGTACCACACGAGCAGCCCGAGCATGGACATTTCGAAGGCATCGAACTTCGAGCGTTTCGTGTTCGACCTGCTGGGCCGCGCTCCGGCGCGGGTGCTGCAACTGTTCCGCGACGTCGAGGAGAAGGGCGGCTTCGACCTGGCGGCGAGCGGCGACTTTGCGCGGGTCAAGGAATTCGGTTTCGTGTCGGGCCGCAGCAGCCACGAGGATCGGCTGGAAGTGATCCGCGACGTATTCGGACGTTACGACACGATGATCGACACGCACACGGCCGACGGCTTGAAGGTCGCGCGTGAGCATTTGCAACCGGGCATTCCGATGATCGTGCTGGAGACGGCGCAGCCGATCAAGTTTGGCGAAACGATCCGCGAAGCGCTGCTGCGCGAGCCGGAACGTCCCGCCGCGTTTGCGGGTTTGGAATCGCTGCCGCAACGTTTCGACGTGCTGCCGGCAGACGTGCAGCGCGTGAAGGACTTCGTGATGGCGAACACGGGCGCGTAAAACCATGAGCATCGAGCGCGACGAATCGCGCTCGATGCGGTGGATGTTCCAGGCCGCCACCGGCCGTCCCCATCGACCGCTACAATATTCTTTTAACCTGCGGCTTCGAACCCAGATGTCCACCCCAACGCCCCGCGCTCCGATGCTGTCAACTGCCGACGCCCTGGCGACACTGCTCAGCGCCGCGCGCCCAATCGTCGGAACAGAGTCAGCCGCCACGCTGGAAGCGCTAAACCGCGTGCTTTCGGCAGACGTGATCTCGCCACTAGACGTCCCGCCCATGAACACAAGCTCAATGGACGGCTACGCCGTAAGCACCGCCGACCTGACGCATGGCAACCGCCGCCTGCCGGTGTCTCAACGCATCCCAGCCGGCCACGCGCCAAGTGAGCTAAAACCAAACACGGCAGCCCGTATTTTCACGGGCGCAACGGTGCCGCCGGGCGCCGACGCAATCGTGATACAGGAGCAAACCGAAATCACCGGCGACGAAGTCACGATCCTGCACAGCCCCAAACCGGGCGAATGGATCACGCCCCAAGGCGCGGACATCCGCAGCGGCTCGATCATCCTGCCCGCGGGCACACGCCTGACACCACAAGCCCTGGGACTAGCCGCGTCAGTCGGCTGCGCCGAATTGAAGGTGCGCCGCCGCGTAAAAGTCGCGGTTTTCTTCACAGGAGACGAACTGACCATGCCCGGCGAGCCGCTGAAACCCGGCGCGATCTACAACTCGAATCGTTTCACGCTGCGCGGACTGCTGGAAAACCTCGGATGCGAGATCACGGACTACGGAATCGTTCCGGACAAACTCGACGCAACTCGCGCAACATTACGCGAAGCCGCACAAGCGCACGATCTGATTCTGACCTGCGGTGGCGTGTCGGTGGGCGAGGAAGATCACGTGAAACCGGCGGTCGAGGCCGAAGGGCGCCTGTCGATGTGGCAGATCGCGATGAAACCCGGCAAGCCGCTCGCCTTCGGCGCGGTGCGCCGCGCGCCACAGCAGGCGGATGCCGCCGCGGCCGGCGAAACGTTTTTCATCGGTCTGCCGGGCAATCCGGTGTCGAGTTTCGTCACTTTCCTGCTGTTCGTCCGGCCATTCGTCCTGCGTCTGGCCGGTGTGCAGACGGTCGCGCCGCGCGCATTGTCGCTGCGTGCCGACTTTACGCAGAACAAGGCCGACCGCCGCAACGAATTCCTGCGCGCGCGTGTCAATCCAGCCGGCGGCCTCGATCTGTTTCCGAATCAGAGTTCGGCCGTGCTGACCTCGACCGTGTGGGGCGACGGCCTGATCGACAATCCGCCGAATCACGCGATCAGCGCCGGCGAGACCGTGCGCTTCATTCCCTTTTCCGAATTGTTGAACTAAGGCCGGCAACGGCCGCTGGCGTCCCGATGAAGATTCAACTCAGATATTTTGCAAGTGTGCGCGAAGCGCTCGAGATGGCCGATGAGACGGTCGAACTGCCCGACGGCATCGCGACGGTCGGCGACGTGCGCGCATGGCTGCGTGTGCGCGGCGGCATTTGGGCCGACACCCTCGCCGAGGGCCGCGCGTTGCGCATGGCGTGTAACCACGTCATGACCAACGCCGGCACGCGTATCACGGAAGGTTGCGAAGTCGCGTTCTTTCCGCCCGTCACCGGCGGCTAAGGCCCAAACCGCACAGGAGTCAGAGATGCCCGTTCGCGTCCAGACAGAAGACTTCGATCTCACTGCCGAGGTTGCCGCGTTGCGTGCGCGCAATCCGAAGATCGGCGCGGTAGCCTGTTTCGTCGGCACCGTGCGCGATCTGAACGAAGGCAGCACGGTCGAAACGATGGAGCTCGAACACTATCCGGGCATGACGGAGAAGTCGTTGGAGGCGATCGTTGTGAGCGCCCGCGAGCGTTGGCCGGGGATCGAGGTACTGATCGTGCATCGGGTCGGCAAGCTCCTTCCGCTCGACCAGATCGTGCTGGTGGCGACCACGGCCGCGCATCGCGGCGACGCCTTCGCGTCATGTGAATTCGTGATGGATTATCTCAAGACCCAGGCGCCGTTCTGGAAGAAAGAGAAGACCGGGGAAGGTGAACGCTGGGTCGATGCGCGCGTCACCGACGATGCCGCGCTCGCCCGTTGGGGCATCGAATCGGGCAACCGGACCGCTGAGTAACCCGCGCGCCTTTCGGGCTCGGCGAGGGTCGCGCCTCATACGCTTCACGCACTTCACGTGCCTTGCTCAATCGTCCTGCATTTTGCCGATGATCCGGGTCGGAAACGGCTCGCCACGTGGCCGCGCCGAGCCGTGCGGGTCCGGTGAATCATGCGACTCGTCGTCGCGCGGACGGCGCCTTGGCGCGACGCGCTCCAGCAACGCCTGCTGCTCTGCCGGAATCGTGTAATCCCAGCCGAAGCGGCTCAACTGCAAACTCTGCGCGATGCGCAGCGCAGGTTCCATGAAGCGGATCGCCGCGGCCGGTTCGTAGCGCGACTCCACCGTGTCCAGGAACAGATACAGCCAGCGGCTGAAATGCTGCGGCTCGACGCCCTCGAGCGGTTGATGTGCCTGCTGCACATTGCCGCGGTATTGCTTCGCCCCCAGCACGAGGCTCGCCCAGAACGTGCACATCTTCGGCAGATGGTCGTCCCAGCGGCCCGCCAGTGTCGCTTCGAATACGGGACCGAGCAGCGGATCGGCACGCACGCGGTCGTAAAAACCGTAGACGAGGCCGCGGATATTCGCGTCGGTGGGATCGGCGGCGCGCTCGACAACCGGAGCCGCAGGGAAGGACGGATTCATGCAATTTCCATAAGGGGCTGCCATTCGTCTCGGATCGCCACAGTGCGCCACGAGGCGCCGCAGAGCGTCACGAATGGCCTCAAATTGCGTCGAAACGGAAGGAAGTAGGCCGCGAATGCCCCGCTTTTCGTACGAATGGTCCAAGCGGGAAACGTTACCATTACTGCCGAAAGACAAATACCGCCAGTCAACGCAAAGTAATAAGATGTGTTTCGCCTGCATCTTATGGCGGAGCGACGGTTCCCGGCAACCCTTGCATCGACGCGGTTATCCCCCGGATCGCGGCTTGCGCTCATCGTGGTACCTGCACTTATGAGACTGACCGACTATACGGACTATTCGCTGCGCGTCCTGTTGTATCTCGCCGTCCGTGGCGAGGGGTTATCGACTATCCAGGATATCTCGGATGCGTACGGGATCTCCAAGAACCATTTGATGAAGGTCGTGCAGCAGCTTGGCGAACTCGGCTGGGTCGAGACCGTGCGCGGGCGCAATGGCGGTTTGCGTATGGCCGAGCAGACCAGCGCGCTGACGCTCGGCGAAATTGTGCGCGCCACCGAAAGCGACTTTGCACTGGTCGGCTGCTTCCCGGATGAGCATGGCGAGCGTCGCGGCTGTGTCATCACGCCGCATTGCCGTATAAGAGGCGCGCTCGAAGCAGCACGCCATGCATTCCTTGCCGAGCTCGACCGCCATACCATCGGTGAAATCGCGCAGCCGCACGGTCCGCTGGCTGCGTTGCTCAGCTTGAGCGGCGCGATTCCGATCATACCGATCGCGCCGGCCACGCCCGCTGGCGGCAGCGCGGCGCCGGTTGCCTGAAACCGGCGAGGCAGTTCTCGCGCATCAATTGTTAAATAGTTGTCGCCTGATGCAAAAAAGCGCTTGAAACCTGCGTTAAACGCCTCATTTTGGTGGTAATCGAAATTGGAGGTCGCTTGATGAGAATCGACAAACTCACCACTAAATTCCAGGAAGCGCTGGCCGATGCGCAGAGTCTGGCCGTCGGCCACGACAATCAATACATCGAACCGGCCCATGTCCTCTCGGCGCTCATTGCCCAGCAGGACGGTTCGGCGCGCTCGCTGCTCTCGCGGGCCGGCGTGCATGTCCAGGCGCTGCAAACCGCGTTGAACGACGCGATGACGCGCTTGCCGCAAGTGCAGGGCACCGACGGCAACGTGCAGATCGGCCGCGAACTGACCGGCTTGCTGAACCAGGCTGACAAGGAAGCGCAAAAGCTCAACGACACGTTCATCGCGAGCGAAATGTTCCTGCTTGCGGTCGC
Source organism: Paraburkholderia sp. SIMBA_030 (assembly GCF_046535245.1). NCBI lineage: Bacteria > Pseudomonadati > Pseudomonadota > Betaproteobacteria > Burkholderiales > Burkholderiaceae > Paraburkholderia > Paraburkholderia sp. SIMBA_030. The sequence continues at coordinate 207,403 of NZ_JAWRXB010000004.1, read as the reverse complement.
CGACGATAAGGGCGAGGCGGGTCGCCTCGCGCGTCAGCATGGCCTGTCGCGCAAGTCGCTCGAAAGCGCGATCGCCGCGGTGCGCGGCGGCTCGCAAGTGCATAGTCAGGACGCCGAAAGCCAGCGCGAAGCGCTGAAGAAGTACACCGTCGATCTGACCGAGCGCGCACGCGCCGGCAAGCTCGATCCTGTGATCGGCCGCGACGACGAAATCCGCCGTTCGATCCAGATCCTGCAACGCCGCACCAAGAACAATCCGGTGCTGATCGGCGAGCCGGGCGTGGGTAAGACCGCGATCGTCGAGGGCCTCGCGCAACGGATCGTCAACGGTGAGGTGCCGGAAACGCTCAAGGGCAAGCGCGTGCTGTCTTTGGACATGGCAGCCTTGCTGGCAGGCGCTAAATACCGCGGCGAGTTCGAAGAGCGCCTGAAGGCCGTACTGAACGACATAGCGAAAGACGAAGGCCAGACCATCGTCTTCATCGACGAAATTCATACTATGGTCGGCGCCGGCAAGGCCGAAGGCGCAATGGACGCGGGCAATATGCTCAAGCCTGCGCTCTCGCGCGGCGAGCTGCATTGCGTCGGCGCCACCACGCTCGATGAATATCGCAAGTACATCGAAAAGGATGCCGCGCTCGAACGCCGTTTCCAGAAAGTGCTGGTCGACGAACCGACGGTGGAAGCGACTATTGCGATCCTGCGCGGTTTGCAGGAGAAGTACGAGCTGCATCACGGCGTCGACATCACCGACCCGGCGATCGTCGCGGCGGCTGAATTGTCGCATCGCTACATCACGGACCGTTTCCTGCCGGACAAGGCAATCGACCTGATCGACGAAGCGGCTTCGAAGATCAAGATGGAAATCGACTCGAAGCCGGAAGAGATGGATCGGCTCGACCGTCGTTTGATCCAGTTGAAGATCGAACGCGAAGCCGTCAAGAAGGAAAAGGACGAAGCGTCGCAAAAGCGTCTGCAATTGATCGAGGAAGAAATCGAGCGGCTGGACCGCGACTATTCGGACCTCGAAGAAATCTGGACCGCGGAAAAAGCGGCGGTGCAGGGCAGCGCGCAACTGAAGGAAGAGATCGAGAAAACGCGTGCGGAAATCACCCGCTTGCAGCGTGAAGGCAAGCTGGAGAAGGTCGCCGAGTTGCAATACGGCAAGCTGCCGGGTCTCGAAGCGCAGTTGAAGGAAGTGACCCAGGCCGAAGCGAAGGAACAGAACAATCCGACCCGGCCGCGTCTGTTGCGCACGCAGGTGGGCGCGGAGGAAATCGCTGAAGTCGTGTCGCGTTCGACCGGTATTCCGGTGTCGCGCATGATGCAGGGCGAGCGCGAAAAGCTGCTGCAGATCGAGGAAAAACTGCACGATCGCGTGGTCGGTCAGGACGAAGCGATCAGCGCGGTGGCCGATGCGATCCGCCGTTCGCGCGCGGGTCTGGCGGATCCGAACCGGCCGTATGGCTCGTTTCTGTTCCTCGGGCCGACCGGTGTAGGCAAGACCGAGTTGTGCAAGGCGTTGGCGGCGTTCCTGTTCGATTCGGAAGATCATCTGATCCGCATCGACATGAGCGAATTCATGGAGAAGCATAGCGTCGCGCGATTGATCGGCGCGCCGCCGGGCTACGTCGGTTACGAGGAAGGCGGTTATCTGACCGAAGCCGTACGCCGCAAGCCGTACAGTGTGATCCTGCTCGACGAAATCGAGAAGGCGCATCCGGACGTGTTCAACGTGCTGCTGCAAGTGCTCGACGACGGCCGCATGACCGATGGCCAGGGCCGTACCGTGGACTTCAAGAACACGGTGATCGTGATGACGTCGAACCTCGGTTCGCAGGTTATCCAGTCGATGGTCGGCGAGCCGCAGGAAGCGGTGAAGGACGCGGTCTGGGAAGAAGTGAAGCTGCATTTCCGGCCCGAATTCCTCAACCGGATCGACGACGTCGTGGTGTTTCATGCGCTCGATCGCTCGAATATCCAGTCGATCGCGCGGATCCAGCTGCAACGTCTGCATGAACGGCTCGCCAGGCTCGACATGCAACTGGTGGTGTCGGATGCGGCGCTCGAGCACGTCGGCAAGGTCGGCTACGATCCGCTGTTCGGTGCGCGGCCGTTGAAGCGCGCGATCCAGCAGGAGATCGAGAACCCGGTCGCGAAGCTGATTCTGGCCGGCAAGTTCGGTCCGAAGGATGTGATTCCGGTCGAAATGGAAGACGGCAAGCTGGTGTTCGAGCGCGTCGTGCATTAAGCGACAGGCGTTCGGCGGACGTTGGGCAGGAAACGGTCGAGGTACGAGCCGAACTTGCCCGATGCGTCTGCCAAACTCAGCTGCCAAAAAGCAAAAGCGGCAACGAAGGTGACTTCGTTGCCGCTTTTTTTTCGCCTTTTGACGGGCGGTCGGCGTGCCGGACGAGGCCGCTTACGCGTTGCCCTTGCCGAACAGCGCCGACAGGCCGCCGAGTGCGCCGAGCACGGTCGTCGAATTCAGTTTGCCTTCGGCGGGCACTTCGCCTTCCGGCGTTGCTGCGTTGACGACGTGCGGCAGAATCTGCGACAGGAGGCCCGTGACCTGATCCGGCTGCACGCCGGCTTTTGCTGCGAGGCCGGCGACCGCATCCGAGCCGAGCACGTTTTGTAGTGCATCCGGTGCGATCGGCTGGTTCTCACCGTTACTGACCCACGACGCAACGACGTCGCCGAGACCCTTTTCCTTGAAGCTGCTGATCAGGCCGTTCAGGCCGCCCGGCTGGTTGTTGACGAATTCGAGCGCGGCGGAAATCAGGGCTTGCTGGCCGCCGCCCTCGGGCGATTTGCCAACCAGGGAACCGATAGTGTCGAGTAGGCTCATGACGGACTCTCTTGAATGCCGACACGTGCTTGACGGGTCGGCGGGTGGAAACGCCGCGCGGTTGCGCGGCGCTGGGGAGGCGAGGCGGGCGGCAGCGGGGCGGATGCCATCGCGCGACCATCGCGCTGCCGGGAGCTCAAGCCGCAATATTACGCGCCGGAGGCTGCGGCAGCCGATGCGGCCTTGCTCTTCTTGGCCTTTTTCTTCGAGGCCTTGGCGCCGGACGCGTCAGCCGGCGCGCTTGCCGCGGCCGCCGTAGCCGGCGCCGAAGCAGCAGCCGCGTCGGACGCCGCAGCCTTGCTCTTCTTCTTCGACTTCGATGCCTTCGTGCCTGACGCTTCGGCCGGCGCTGCAGTCGTCGTCGGGGCCGGTGTCGCGGCCGGCGTGGTGGCAGCAGGTGCAGCCGCCGGTGCCGCCTTGGTGCTCGCGGCGCTGGTCGACTTCGCGGCTGCCTTGGCGCCGGTCGGCGGCGTGGACGAGCCGTTGACGGTCAAACCTGCCGCTTCGAGATTGCTCACCGATTTGGTGCCGAGACCTTTGACGCGGGTGGCGAGATCGTCAGCATCCTTGAACGGGCCGTTCCTGGTGCGTTCCTCGATAATCGCTTTCGCGTGGACCGGGCCAATACCCTTTACCGATTCGAGCGCGGCCTGATCGGCGGAATTCACTTCGACGGCCGCCGCAAATCCGGCCGACAGCGACAAAGCCAAAGCAACGCAAAGCATTAGAAGCTTCTTCAGCATGGCAAGCACTCCATTGAGGGCAAAAAAAGTTAGCCGGGAACGGGCGACGCATCCTGTCAGCAGGCGCTGCGCTTAAGCATAGGACAAATTGCGCGCCCTTTATTTGTTAGCGCGGACGATTTATACCGATCGATTCATGACAAGTAAATCTGTTTGAACAATATTTAAACCTTTTGCCTCGCGAATAAGCCGTATTGCGCTTTTCGATCAACGCGTCGCTGAATGACAACGCGATCCGCTTGACTTAGAGTGCACTCGAAGTCCTAACCTGAGTTCCGTCATGTCAACAATGTCGAAAGCACTCACCATCGGCCAGGTCGCGGAAACGATCGGCGTCTCTACGCATACGCTGCGCTACTACGAACAGGCCGGCCTGATTCGGGCGGTCGGGCGGACGCAGGCGGGGCATCGTCTGTACTCGCCGGCCGACCTCGACTGGCTGCAGATCCTGATGCGTCTGAAGGCGACCGGCATGCCGATCGCCGGCATGCAGGCATTCGCCGCGCTGCGGGCAGAAGGTCAGCCCACAGTGGGCGAGCGCCGCGAGATGCTGGTGGCGCATCGGGATGCGGTTCTGGCGCGGATCGCCGAGTTGCAGAGCAATCTCGGTGCGATTATCGACAAGATCGCGTACTACGAAGTCGCTGAGCGGGATGCCGCCCAGCGTGATTCCTCCGGGCGGCGCTCCGCTGGGCGGCGCTCCACCGGGCGACACTCCGCTGACAGCAATCCGACACGACAGATCGACAAAACTCAATCGCACTCGGAAAAGGACTCACCATGGAACACGCAAAAAACGATCGCTACACCCAAGGCTGGAACAAACTGAAGGAAATCGACGGCGCCGCGGGCGAGCAGGTGATTGCCGCGCTCGCGCCGATCGCGCCGGACTTCGGGCGCCTGTTGATCGAATTCGGCTTCGGCGACATTTACAGCCGGCCGCAACTCGATCTGTGCGCGCGGGAGATCGCGACGATTGCGTCGTTGGCGACGCTCGGCTGCGCGCAGCCGCAGTTGAAGGTGCATATCGAGGCGGCGCTGAACGTCGGTTGCACGCGCGAAGAGATCGTCGAGGTGTTCATGCAGATGGCGCTGTACGCGGGATTTCCGGCGGCGCTGAACGCGCTGTTCGCGGCTCGGGAGATTTTCGAACGGCACGATCTGGCGCTGAGCGAAGCGCAAGCGGCTTGACGATGGCGGCGTAGGGCAGAGCGGCTGCCAGTTGCGGCCGCTTCTTTATTCGATCTCAAATGCAACTAACGGTCGATTTCGTCCAGCAACTTGAACAACGCGTGCGGGGTGCGCGTAAAAGCCGGGTTTTCCACGAAGGGGCGTTTCCGCAATCTTGACTCAATCCCTTTTGCGTCAAGCCGCCGAATCCGCCCTAACTACCGCTCCGGCACGCAAATACCGCTTACTGACAATCCGCCAATACAGTAGCAAGCCGATGCCGGCAATCGCCAGACTTGCGGTGTTTGCGACCCAGAACCCTCGTGCGCCGGTCAGCCACTCGGGGATGGCGCCGCTCACATTGAAGCCGAGCAGATAGCCGCCCCCCAGCCCCACGCCCCACAACGCGATCGCATAGATCACGGTCGGCACGATCGCCACCTTGTAGGCGCGCAGCACGAACGCGGTGGTGATCTGCAACGCATCGAACAGGTGGTAGCACGCGACGATCAGCACCAACGGCATCGCAGCGGCAGCCACCTGCGCGTTCGGCGTATAGCCTTCGATCACGTACGGTCGCAGCACCAGCACGATCGCGCCGTAACAGAAAGCAATCGTCACGGCCATCATGATGCCGTGCCGCGACAGCGTGCGCGCCGCTTCGTGACGATGCGCGCCGAGCGCCTGGGCGACTAGCGTCGATGTGGCGATGCCGATCGACAGCGGCGTCATATACAGCACCGCGCCGACGTTGCCGGCGATCTGGTGGCCGGCGAGCGTCGTCGTGCCGAAGCGCGCGATGAAGAGCGCCATGAACGTGTACGAGGTGACTTCGATCAGATACGACAGGCCCATCGGAATGCCGAGCCGCAACTGCGCTGCCTGGCGCCGCCAGACCGGCCAGCAGAAGCGCGCGAAGATCGCAAACGGCTCGAACACGTCGATTCGCATCAACAGCAGCATGCCGACCAGCGCGAGCCCCCAGTTGATCGCGATGCTGGCGAGCGCGCAACCCGGGCCGCCCATCGCCGGCACGCCGAAACCGCCGAAAATGAACCACGTGTTGAGCGGAAACTTGAGCAACAGCGCGCCGATCTGCAGGATCATCACCAGCCGCGGCTTGCCGACGGCATTGGTCAGCGAACTGTAGACGCGAAACGCGAGGCTCGCCGGCAAGCCGAACGACAGAATCCGCAGATAAGCGACCGTGCGCTCGTGCAGCGCCTCAGGCACGCGCGCAAGACGCAGCACCGGCTCCGGAAAATAGAGGATCAGAAAGCCGATCACGGTCAACGCGAGCGCGAGCCAAAGCGCCTGGCGCACTTCCTCGCCGATCTCGACGTAGCGGCGCGCGCCGTAGAGTTGCGCGGCGATGGGTTGCAGCGCGGTCAGAATGCCCGTCAGGCCGATGTAGACGGAAATGTAGATCGACGAGCCGAGGCCGAGCGCGGCGAGATCGACGGCCGAATAGCGGCCGACCATCGCCGTGTCGATCACTCCGAAGGCGATGATCGCCAGTTGGCCGATCAGCACGGGCCATGCGAGCCCGGCGATTTTCCGTACGTCGGTGAACATGCTCAGTCCGGCTACTTGTGCCAGTTGCGGCGTTTGATGACCGGCGGCTTCGGACGGTCGATGCGCACGTACAAACGGAAGCGCTCGTCACGGTCGGCCACGCGGCGGCCTTCCCAAACCAGCTTCCAGACGAAGTCCGACATCGCGCTCGGCTCGCCGAAATCCTGGGTGTCCTGGCGCAGGATCACGTCGCAATCCTCGTTGAACGAGAAGTGCATGTCGCCGAAATAGGCGAAGGTCGCGATCTGCGCATTGCCGAGGCGCACCGGCGAGATGCAGGTGTAGTCCTCCGGCAGATGGCTCGCAATCTGTTCGGCGACGTCCTTATAGGTCCGGCTGTAGTTGACCACCGGCAGCCACAGGGTCATCAGCAGCACCCACATCAGCGTCGTGCCGGCACTCGAGAGCACCACGCTGCGCCACAAGACTTTCGGATGACGCGCGAGACGCCACCGCACCAGCACGAACCAGCATATCGTCACGGCGACCGCGCACACGAACGACAGAATCTTGAATTGCGGCGCAAAACCCGGCGCGAGCCGCGCGAGATTACGTGCGAGCGGATGCGGAAAGCCGGTCAGCCCGGCCACGTACACCAGCCAGACGAAGCTGCCGAGTATCGTGAAGCTCAACAGTGCGAACCAGTCGATCGCGTTGATCGCCCCGCGTTTGAGCGTGGGCAGCGCGAACGTGGCCAGCACCGCGAGCGGCGGCAGCAGCAGCATGTAAAGCCGGTTCGACTGATGGCTCTGCAGCACGACGAGCACCAGCAGCGGCCCGATCACCGACAGCGGAATGGCCACGTGCGGCGCGCGCCGCAGGCCCGACCAGCTGAACCATGCCCAGATCGCCAGCGGCCACGCCGGCCACGAGAACAGCGGCAGGTTTTTCAGCGCGTATTTCGCCACCGAGCCGGGCGGCCCGGCGAACGAGCTCACGCTCACGTGCACCCATTGATTCAGGTACCAGACGGCGTCGTCGGGAAATGCTGCGAGTGCGGCGATCGGCCACGCGACCGACAGCGCCAGCGCGACCGGCAAGCCGGCCAGCAGCAGCCAGCGCGAGCGCGCCTCGCGCACGATCAACGTCATCGCCAGCGTGCCGAGCAACAAGGCGCCGACCAGCACCGGACTGCTTGCGAGCGTCACCAGTCCGAGCGCCAGACCCCAGACCAGCGCGCCCTGGATCGGCTTGTCGATCATCCGCACAAGCCCGTACACGAGCATCGCGATGCCGACGAATTGCGCCAGTTGCGGGGTGGTCTCGTGGCCGCGTTCGGCGAGACCGAAGCATGCGAGAAGAATCAGCAGTGCGCCGTCGGCGAGGGTGCGGCCGTAGTCGCGCGGTTCCGGCTCGCCGCCGAACGCGTACTTGAACGGCTGGACCTCGGCGCGCCGCCCGAGCAGGTAGGCGGCATACCAGACGAACGCGCAGCCTGCGCAGAACAGCAGGCCGGTAAACACGCGCGACGCGTTGCTCGCGTCGACCCATGGCGCCAGCACGCGGATTGCACTTGCGCCGAGCCAGTAGCCGAGCGGCCCGTCTTCAGTGAGGTATTTGCCGACCAGGTTCGGCAGCAGCCAATCGTGGGCGCCACCGTTGGCCATTGTCCACATGACGCCGAAGCCGGCTGCGTCCTCGTTCTTCCACGGATCGCGGCCGAAGAGGCCAAACGACGCGTAGACGATACAGATGGTCAGCAGCAGCCAGCGCGGCAACGCACTGGTCGCAGAGGCGGTGAGGCGAACGGCAGGTCTCATGCGGTGTGTGGATATCGGATAAGCGGTGCAGCCGGGACCGGACGGCATGTCCGGTGGAATGGCCGATTCGGAGCATCCGGCATTGTAGTCGTGCCGTGCGATGCGCGTCACGGCCGGTAACGGCCCGCAACGTCGTTGGGGTGCGGGTAACAATGCCGCCGGAACGGGCGGCAGCGTTCGTTATATATAAGCGCCCGCTATGAGGTGACAAAAAAGGGCAGCTCGCGCTGCCCTTTTTTGCTGCTGCTTCGTGGCTGGCCCATGGCCGGCGACGAGGCGCGTATTACTTCGCTGCTGCCTTGCCGGTAGCGCGCGAGCCGAACTTCTTGTTGAACTTCTCGACGCGGCCAGCCGTGTCCATGATCTTTTGTTGGCCGGTGTAGAACGGATGCGATTCCGACGACACTTCGATCTTGGCGAGCGGGTAGGTCTTGCCGTTGAATTCGGCGGTTTCACGCGTCTGGATGGTCGAGCGCGTCACAAACTTGAAGTCGTTCGACATATCGATGAACAGGACTTCGCGGTAATCGGGGTGAATACCTTCTTTCATGGTCTTTCCTTTAATCTGGCGGTAGCCAACCCGCGTGCAGTCGCGAAGCATCACGAACAGCATCTTGGCGCGAGCCACTTGCCTAGGGTCGAAAAACGGCGATTATGCCAGAAAATCAGTCGCTTGACGACCTTTCTGCCAGCTTTTTACCAGCTTGCCCTGATTGCCGGGATTGCCCTGCGGCCGTTACCGGACGGGCTCGCACGGATGTCGGGCAAGCGTCAGGCGGGCGTGAACGCCACGCCGACGCGCGCCGGGTCCTGGCGGTAATAACGGGCCAGCAGCCGGTACAGTTCCGGGTACTCGGCCTCGAACGCCTGCGGCTTGACGAACAGTGCCTCGCTGCAAACGGCAAAAAATTCCGATGGATGATCGGCCGCATAAGGATCGATCAGCGAATCGCGCTCGAAGCGCGCCCAGCGGCGCTCCGGCACCGCGTCGACTTTGGCGCAGAAGTGGTCGTATGCATGGTCGAAGACGTCCGCCCACACCTGTGTGTCGAGCGGCGCGTGCCAGCGGCGCAGCAGCGGCGGATGGCCGTCCGCTTCGCCGGTCAGCATGTCGATTTTGTGCGCGAATTCGTGAATCACGACGTTATAGGCGTCCGCGCTGTCGGTGATCTGCGCGTCTTCCCACGACAGCACCACCGGCCCGCCTTCCCACGCTTCGCCGCTCGCGTCGTGTTCGACTTCGTGCACCACGCCGTCTTCGTCCTCGACCGTTTTGCGGATCACGAACTCGCCCGGATAGACGATCACGCCGACCCAGCCGCGGTACAGGTCGAGGCTCAGGTTCAGCACCGGCAACGAAGCTTGCGCGGCGATCGCAACGGTCATTGCATCCGTCAACTCCAGTTCATGCGCGGTAGAGAATTCCTTTTGCGCGATGAACAGGCTCGCCAGTTCGCGCAGGCGCACGAGATCCGGTGCGTCGAGGTGCGCGAGGAACGGCAGGCCGTCGAGCGTGGCCTGCCAGAGCGCGTCGTCGATTGCGTACTCGCGCAGCGCGCGGTCGCGGCGGCGCGTGCCGAGCCATTGAGTGAGTTTCGAAAGCATGGCTTGATGAAACCCCTAGTCGATCTGTTTTTGCCACGCGGCAAAAATGCCGCCGCATATCGCTATGCCGATCAGGAAGTAAAAACCGTCCAGCGATGTCAAAAAGCTTGCCTGCTGCATGACCGTCCGGCTGATTTCCACCACCGCGAGCGAGTGCGCTTCGGACGGTGAGCGTCCGGCGGCGGCAAAGCTGTTGGTCAGCGCGGCAAGCGAACCCTGAAAGGCTGGATTGTACGGATTCACGAACTCCGCGAGCCGCGTTTGATGCAGCGCCTGCCGATGCTGCTCGACGATGATCACCGAGGCCGTCGCAAACGAGATCGTCAGTTGCCGCACGATGTTTTTCAACCGGTAGCCGTGCGTGAATTCTTCGATAGCGAAGATTTTAAACGTCAGATTGGCGACCGGCAGCACGATGAACAGCAGCAGTAGACCGCGTAGCAACAGCGGCACGATCAGCGTCGCCTCACCGACGCCCGGCGACATGCGCGTCATCCACGCCGCGGCGAACGCGGCCACCGCGAAGCCCGGCACGATGATCCACTTCTTGCGTGGCAGCAGCTTCGCATAACGTAGATAGATGAACAGCGCGCTCGCCGAAATCAGCGACGTGACGCCGACCAGTTGCCCGGTGTTTTCGACCGGATAGCCGAGACCGCTTTCGAGAAAGCGCGAGATCAGATAGCTGAAAACGGTCGAGACGTAGTAGTAGAACATGTACAGCACGAGCCCAACCTGGAAGACCTTTTCGCGCAGCGCGTGCAGGCGCACGAGCGGCGCCGGGTGATGCCATTGATGATATGCAAACCAGGCCAGCGCGACGATCCCGGCGACCGTTAGAAGAATCAGTCCCGGCGACGCGCTGAACAACTGGAAGCGCACTTGCTGCATCACGATTTGCAGCGCGCCTTGCGCAAACGCAAAGATGATGTACGGCCAGAAATGCGCTGAACCGCGTTCCTCGGGCAGGCGATTGCCCGAGTCGGGCAGGGCGAGCATCGCCAACACGGCGAACAGCAGGCCCACCGGTGCGGTGCAGGCGAACAGCGCGCGCCAGTCGAAATGCGCGACCAGCTGGCCGCCGATCAACGGCGCGAGCGCACTGCCCAACACGATCAGTATGAGAAACGCGCGCGTCGCAGCCGGCCGTTGCTGCGGCGTAAAGCTCATCTGGATCAGGATGCGGCAGGTGCCCATCATCGGGCCGATAAAGTAGCCTTGAAAGCCGCGCGCGAACGCGAGTTCGATCGACGACTCGCACAGCGCGGCGGCGACCGCGCCGGCGCAATAGAGCAGCATGCAGCCGGTCACGTAGCGTCGGTAACCAAAGCGTTCGACCCACCATTGCTGCTGAAGGATGCCGAGCACTGCCGCAATCGCGTACGCGCTCGACGCCCACACGAGTTCGTCGGGCGACGCATTGATGCCGCCGGCGATGTAGCTGGTGAAGAAGGAAAAGATCGCGTTGTCGAAATAGTCGAGCCCGGTGACGACGGCCAGCACCCAGGGGAAAAAATCGCCGCGCAGTTTTTCGACGCTAAACAAAGCTACGCGGGGCGACGTTGCACTCATGCGGGTTCGCCCGGCTTTCTGGTGCGCTTCGCGGCCGGCGGCGTGTTCGTCCTCCCGGCCTTGGCGAGCGCGTTGCGGCGCAGCTCCAGCAGTGCGCCGGCATTCTCGCCGGCGAGGCGTCGTTCGAGGTAGTCCAGATCGGGGCTCAGTTCGGCCCTAAGCCTTTGCGCTTCCTTGAGTTCACGGCGCATCGTCTCGATGCGCGCGTCAAGAGCGTCGACCTGTTGCGCGATGGCGTCGCGGATCTGCTGCAGCGATTCGTTGGAGTAGCGGTGGCCGCCGTCGACCGCTTCGAGCGGGCGTTTGAGCATTTCCGTGATGCCGTGCAGCGAGAAACCGAGCGAACGCAGACGCAGAATCCGACCGAAGCGCTTGAGGTCTTCCTCGTCGTAAAGCCGGTAGCGGCCCTCGCTGCGCGTGGGCGAGACGAGGCCGCGCTCCTCGTAATATTTCAGCGTGCGCGGCGTGACGCCAAGGCGTTCAGCGGCGTCGCGTACGGTCAGCGGGGCGGGTGAGTCCTTCGACATAAGCGGTGAGGGGCATGGCAGACTGCTCGCATTATAGTGCAACGTGTACGTTCACGTATATCCTGCCGCGCTGTTGCGCGTTTCTTTCAGGCGAAAAAAAGCCGCTCGCTTGTGGCGAGCGGCTTTCTTGCGAGATACGGCTTTGGGGGCGAGGCCTTAGCTGCCGCCGCCACGGCGCATCATGTCGAAGAACTCGGAGTTGCTCTTCGTCTGGCGAATCTTGTCGAGCAGAAATTCCATCGACTCGACTTCGTCCATGTCGTGAATGAACTTGCGCAGCACCCAGATCTTTTGCAGAACCTCGGGCTTGATCAGCAGTTCTTCGCGGCGTGTGCCGGACTTGTTCAGGTTAATCGACGGGTAGACGCGCTTTTCAGCAAGACGGCGCTCCAGGTGCACTTCCATGTTGCCGGTGCCCTTGAATTCTTCGTAGATCACGTCGTCCATGCGGCTGCCGGTTTCGATCAGCGCCGTGCCGATGATGGTGAGCGAGCCCCCTTCTTCGATATTGCGCGCGGCGCCGAAGAAGCGCTTCGGACGTTGCAGCGCGTTCGCGTCGACACCGCCCGTCAGCACCTTGCCCGAGGCAGGCACGACCGTGTTGTACGCACGCGCGAGACGTGTGATCGAGTCGAGCAGAATCACCACGTCGTTCTTCATTTCGACGAGGCGCTTGGCTTTTTCGATCACCATTTCGGCGACTTGCACGTGACGCGCAGCCGGTTCGTCGAAGGTGGAGGCGATCACTTCGCCGGCCACCGAACGCTGCATTTCGGTCACTTCTTCCGGTCGTTCGTCGATCAGCAGCACGAACAGCACGACATCCGGGTGGTTCTGCTTGATCGCGTGAGCGATGTGCTGCAGCATGACGGTCTTGCCCGACTTCGGCGAGGCGACCAGCAGGCCGCGCTGGCCTTTGCCGATCGGCGCGATCATATCGATGATGCGGCCCGTGACGTTTTCTTCGCCACGCATTTCGCGCTCGAGCAGCAGCACCTTGTTCGGGTGCAGCGGCGTCAGGTTTTCGAACATGATCTTGTGCTTCGAGGCTTCCGGCGGCTGGCCGTTGACCTTGTCCACCTTCACCAGCGCGAAATAGCGTTCGCCGTCTTTCGGCGTGCGCACTTCGCCTTCGATCGTGTCGCCCGTATGCAGGTTGAAGCGGCGGATTTGCGACGGGCTGATGTAAATATCGTCCGTGCTGGCGAGATAGGAGGTTTCCGGCGAACGCAGGAAGCCGAAGCCGTCCGGCAGCACTTCGAGCGTGCCGTCGCCGAAGATCGTGTCGCCCGTTTTGGCTCGTTTTTTTAGAATGGCAAACATCAATTCCTGCTTGCGCAGGCGGTTCGCACTTTCGATCTCGAGGCCATTGGCCATCTCGATCAATTCGGACACGTGCAGAGTCTTAAGCTCGGATAAATGCATACGGAGAACCCGCAGGAGAAGGTGCGACGAAATGAAATCTGGGAGGAGAGTGAGCGGAACCGCTCAAGGACTTACACGTCTTTTCGACGTTTTGCGGATTCTAGCATAGCACACGCTAATTTCCGCCAGTGCGACAGCATGGCATCTTTCTTATTGAGCGTGTTGCCGGCTGACAACACGCTCGTGGCAGCGCGCCGAGGTTTCAGCACGCGCTAAAGCGACCGCTTTACAGGTTGCCGTCGAGGAACGCGGTGAGTTGCGACTTCGACAATGCGCCGACCTTCTGCGCGGCGACTGCGCCGTTCTTGAAGAGGATCAGCGTCGGGATGCCGCGCACGCCGAACTTGACCGGCGTCGATTGATGTTCGTCGACGTTGATCTTGGCGATTTGCAGGCGATCGGCGTAATCCTTCGCGACTTCGTCGAGGATCGGCGCGATCATCTTGCACGGACCGCACCATTCAGCCCAGAAATCGAGCAGCACGGGTTTATCGGATTTAACGACGTCCTGTTCGAACGATGCGTCGCTAATATGCTTGATTTGTTCGCTCATTGTATGAATACCTCTATCGGTTCGAGGCCCGCCTGAATTGCTCGCCACGATACACCAAAACCTAAGGAAACTTCCGTTCGCTTTGCCGCAATCTGCACCTTGCCGACACACGCCTGAACAGTCGTGGGACCATTTCCGGAATGTGCGGAAAGCTCGCGTTTGCGGGTCATCCGTACGGCAGTTTAGCTTAATTCGCTATGCGTTGCCGGTGGTGATAGTACTCATCAAGGGCAGTGGGGCCAACGGCTGCCGGTGAAGTGCCACGCTGTTTCATTCACTGCTACGCACCTTATCTGGTGGCTCGGTGCGCAAACACAAGTGCCTCTGACAGGCGTTGCCTGCCGTGCTGCCTATATGATCCCGGGCTCCTGATTCGACGCGCCGAACGTGCTTTGGTCGTATTAACAGTCGCGCGGCGGGCCAAGCGGTGATACAATGTTTCGTGACGGGCCTCCTCGCATGGAGGGATGGTCAACCTGGTCAGGTCGGGAACGAAGCAGCCACAGCCGTTTTCCACCAGTGCCGAGGGTCGGGCTCGTCACCTTCCTTTTCTCCCGCTTCACTTCCGTTTTACTCCCCCGTCGTTCTTTCGAGCCCCTCTGCTGTCTGTCGGCGTGGATTTCGCGCGGCGCATCTATTTTTTTCTATCGGTTCGTTAGCCAATTTCAATGGCACGGCAACATGCGTTTGCGCGCCGTCGATTCGGTTTGGCGTGCCATCGTTACTGATACAATTTCCGCATGACCTATCAAGTTCTCGCACGCAAATGGCGGCCGAAGGATTTTGCTTCGCTCGTCGGACAGGAGCACGTGGTGCGCGCGCTCACGCACGCGCTCGACGGTGGCCGTCTGCATCATGCCTATCTGTTTACCGGCACCCGCGGCGTTGGCAAAACCACGCTGTCGCGGATCTTCGCCAAGGCGCTGAATTGCGAAACCGGCGTGACCTCGACGCCGTGCGGCGTGTGCCGCGCGTGTCGCGAGATCGACGAAGGCCGCTTTGTCGATTATGTCGAGATGGACGCGGCGAGTAATCGCGGCGTCGACGAAATGGCCGCGCTGCTGGAGCGCGCGGTGTATGCGCCGGTCGACGCGCGCTTCAAGGTCTACATGATCGACGAAGTGCACATGCTGACCAATCACGCCTTCAACGCGATGTTGAAGACGCTGGAAGAGCCGCCGTCGCACGTCAAGTTCATCCTGGCCACCACCGATCCGCAGAAGATTCCGGTCACGGTGCTGTCGCGCTGTCTGCAGTTCAATCTGAAGCAGATGCCGGCCGGGCATATCGTCTCGCACCTCGAACATATTCTCGGCGAAGAGCACGTGCCGTTCGACGCCCAGGCGTTGCGCCTGCTCGCGCGCGCGGCCGACGGTTCGATGCGCGACGCGCTCTCGCTAACCGATCAGGCGATCGCCTATTCGGCCAATCAGGTCAATGAAGATGCGGTGCGCGGCATGCTCGGCGCGCTCGATCAAAGCTATCTGATCCGTCTGCTCGATGCACTTGCCGACGGCGACGGTGCCGCGGTGCTGGCGGTCGCGGACGAGATGGCGCTGCGCAGCCTGTCGTTTTCGACGGCGCTGCAGGATCTGGCGAGCTTGCTGCACCGGATCGCGTGGGCGCAATTCGCGCCGTCGTCGGTGCTGGACGAGTGGCCGGAAGCGGGCGATTTGCGTCGTTTTGCAGAAGCGCTGAGTGCCGAGCAGGTGCAGTTGTTCTATCAGATCGCGACGATCGGCCGAAGCGAGCTGGGTCTCGCTCCTGACGAATACGCCGGCTTCACGATGACGCTGTTGCGCATGCTGGCGTTCGAGCCGGCGCCGACCGGCGGCGGCGGGGCGGCGGGTTCGGGCCGTGCAGCGGGATCGTCGAATTCGAACGGAGCTAAACGCGCCGGCACGCCGGCGGTGGCCGCGTCTCAGGCTGCGGTGTCCGCGCGTGCGCCGGCGGCGCGTTCGGCAGAAGCGGTTGCGCAGCAAGCTGGGTCGATTTCCGCAGCGCCAGTGGCGAATGCTGCCGCGCTGGCGGTGCGCGAGCCGCACGCTGCCGAGGCGACCGGAGCGAAGCGCGCCGAGCCTGCGGTGGCTGTTGCGTCGGAAAAGCCCGCGGTGGAAAACGCGAACGTAGCCGAAGCGCCAAAGGCAGCGGCTGATGTCTGGCCTGTTGAGGCCGAAGCCAACAACCAGGCGCAACCGGAAGCTGCTAATGCAACGGCTTCGACGGAGTTAACGCCCGCCGCGAGCGAATCCGCTTCCCAGACGCCGCAAAGCGGCGCGCCCGCGCTCGAAGCATCGTCCGGCGTAGCGCCGGAATCGCCCTCCCAGCCGGCCGCCGAACAGGGCGAGAGCCCGGCGCCGAGCGCGATCGAAACGGTCGCGGAGACGAGCGAAACTCCGGCGCCAGCCGTTGGTGACGCAGCAACCGTGCAAGACGAACGAGCCACTGCGTCCGTCGTCAACGAATCACCCGCATCGGACGGCGAAACTGACGAACCGCCCGCCGCGGCCAGCCGCGTCGATGCCGCGCCCGCACAATCGCAAGCCGCACCGGCCGATGCCGCGACGGCACGCGTTGAGGAAGTCCCGGCGGCCGTACCGCCGCCCGCCGCGGACGCCCCGTCGCGCCGCGCAGGCGGCGCTAGCGACGCGCTCAACGTATTGCGCAGCGCCGGACTGAAAGTTTCGTCGGACCGTGGCCGCGCCGCCGCCGCGTCAGCCGCCAGGCCCGCTGCTGCGGCCGCACCGAAACCTGCCGCGCCGCGCGTCGTCGTGCCCGTGCCTACGCCGGGCGCCCCGCGCCGCGCGCAGCCGGACGCCGCGCGCGCGCTCTCACCGCAGGCGCAACGCAGCAACGCGGAGCAGAACGGCGCGTCGATCCCGCCGTGGGACGACATCCCGCCCGACGAGTACATGCCGCTCTCGGCTGCGGATGAAGGCTATTACGGCCTGCCCGAAGACAATTACGTGCCCGTGTTCGACAGCGGCCCGGACGACGTCCGGGTCAACGCTGCGAGTCCGTCCGCTCCCGCGCCGGTAGTGGACAAACGCCCGCTGCCGCCCGCCGTGCCGCTCGACCCGCTGGGCTTCAAGGGCGACTGGCCCGCGCTCGCCGTCGATTTGCCGCTCAAAGGCATTTCGTATCAGCTTGCGTTCAACAGCGAACTGATGGCGCTCGAAGGCAGCACGCTCAAGTTGAACGTGCCGGTGCCGCAGTACGCGGAAGCCTCGCAGGTCGCTAAACTGAAAACCGCGCTCGCCGAAAAGCTCGGCCAGAACGTCGAAGTGCTGGTCGAAGTCGGTCCGGCGCGCCGGACCGCCGCCGCGCACGACGCCGCGATGCGCGCCCAGCGTCAGCAGGAAGCGGAGCGCGAGATCGGCGCCGATCCGTTCGTGCAATCGCTGATCCGCGAGTTCGGCGCGAGCATCGTGCCCGGCTCGATCCGCCCGATTACGCAGGACGCCGGCCCGAACGGCGCGCCATCCGCCCACTGATTCGCCGCGCCTTGTGGCGCACCCGATTTCCGGATTTCACGCTATCAAGAAGGAGCATGTCCATGATGAAAGGCCAACTCGCCGGGCTGATGAAGCAGGCCCAGCAGATGCAGGAAAACATGAAGAAGATGCAGGAGCAACTCGCGCAGATCGAAGTCGAGGGGCAGTCGGGCGCGGGCCTCGTCAAGGTGACGATGACCTGCAAGAACGACGTGCGCCGCGTTTCGATCGATCCGAGCCTGCTCGCCGACGACAAGGACATGCTGGAGGACCTCATCGCCGCTGCATTCAACGACGCCGTGCGCAAGGCCGAGGCCACCGCCCAGGAAAAGATGGGCGGCATGACCTCGGGCCTGCCGCTGCCGCCGGGCTTCAAACTGCCGTTCTGAACGCTGCCGCTGCAATACGGACCGAGTGCCGCGGCTGCCGTTGCCGCGGTGTCCGCGGCAACGCACGAGTCACGTTCGTTCCATGCTTGTCCCGGTTCGACACCGCGCGTCGCAGTTCGTCAGTCAAGCGCCTGCCTGATCCGCTTGCGCGCTGATAGAGCCGCATCGCTACCCGCCTACAGGGCAACCCCCACTTCGACGCCGTCGATCCGCATGAAACAACCTTCCGCCTTGTCGGCGCTCGTCGAAGCGCTGCGCGCACTGCCCGGTGTCGGGCCGAAGTCCGCGCAACGCATGGCGTACCACCTGATGCAGCACGACCGCGACGGCGCCGAAAAACTCGGGCGCTCGCTGCTGTTCGCGACTGAACATCTGCAGCACTGCGAGAAGTGCAATACTTTTACCGAAGCGCAAATCTGCGAGGTCTGCCTCGATCCCGAGCGCGATCCTACGCTGCTGTGCGTCGTCGAGACGCCCGCCGACCAGATCATGCTCGAACAGACGATGACCTATCGCGGCCTCTATTTCGTGCTGATGGGTCGGCTCAGTCCGCTCGACGGCATCGGCCCGAAGGAGATCCATTTCGATCGGCTCGTGAAGCGCGCGTCGGATGGCGTCGTCAAGGAAGTCGTGCTTGCAACCAATTTCACCAACGAAGGCGAGGCCACCGCGCATTACCTCGGGCAAACGCTCAAGGCACGCGGACTTGCCGTGACGCGCCTCGCGCGCGGCGTGCCGGTGGGCGGCGAACTCGAATACGTCGACGCCGGCACGATCGCCCGCGCGATGCTCGACCGGCGCTCGATGTAGCGCGAAGCGCTTGCCGCGCTCGCCGCATCGACGAACTGCACGCGGCCCTGCGCGAGCCCGCCAGAACAGAAGAAAGGAGACACATGAGCGCCACCCCCGACTCAAGCGCAACTGCCGCCGCGCCCACAGGCCCGCTCGCAGGCGTCAAGGTGCTCGAACTCGGCACCCTGATCGCCGGCCCGTTCGCCGCGCGCTTTCTCGGCGAATTCGGCGCCGACGTCGTCAAGATCGAAGATCCCAAAGGCGGCGATCCGCTGCGCAAATGGCGCAAGCTCTACCCGGAAGTCGGCGGCACGTCGCTGTGGTGGGCCGTGCAGGCGCGCAACAAGAAATCCGTCACGATCAATCTGAAAGCCGAAGAGGGTAAGGAGATCGTGCGGCGTCTCGCAAAAGAAGCGGATATCGTCGTCGAGAATTTCCGGCCGGGTTTGCTCGAGAAGCTCGGGCTCGGCTATGACGTTTTGTCCGCGGAGAATCCCGGGCTCGTAATGGTGCGTCTGTCCGGCTACGGCCAGACCGGGCCGTATCGCGACCGGCCGGGCTTCGGCGCGATCGCCGAATCGATGGGCGGCTTGCGCCATATCACGGGCTATCCGGATTTGCCGCCGCCGCGCATCGGCATTTCGATCGGTGACTCGATCGCGGCGCTGCACGGCGTGATCGGCGCGTTGATGGCGCTGCATCACAAGCAGGTGAACGGCGGCAAGGGGCAGGTCGTCGACGTCGCACTGTACGAGGCCGTGTTCAACATGATGGAAAGCGTAGTGCCCGAATACGGTGTGTACGGCATGGTGCGTGAGCGCACCGGCGCGTCGCTGCCGGGCATCGTGCCGTCGAACACTTATCCGTGCCGCGACGGCAGCATCGTGATCGGTGGCAATAGCGATCCGATTTTCAAGCGGCTGATGCTGGCAATCGAGCGTGAGGACCTGGCGAACGATCCCGCGTTAGCGCACAACGACGGCCGCGTGCCGCGCACCCGGGAAATCGACGGCGCGATTGCCGCGTGGCTCGCCACGCGCACCATCGACGAAGCGCTCGCCGTGCTGAATGCCGCCGACGTGCCGGTCGGCCGCATCTATAGCGTCGCCGACATGTTCACCGATCCGCAGTTCATGGCGCGTCAGATGATCCAGCGCTTCAAATGGCAGGACGGCCGGGAAATCGCGCTGCCGTCGGTCACGCCGAAGCTCTCGGAAACGCCCGGCGAAACCCGCTGGCTCGGCCCGGAACTGGGTGAACATACCGATGAAGTCCTGCAATCGCTAGGTTATGATGCAGACCACATTGCACGGTTGCATGCGCAACAGATAGTCTGAGAGCACGCGCGGTTCGGAACTTGCGCCGCGCTCGATTCACGGCTGTTTCCTGCGCACCGCACCGCAGAGACACAAACAGACGCAAGCGCGGCGCCTACGGGCGCCGCGGCAAAAGACAAAAAACCGGACAACAAAAGTCGGAGACTACGGACCATGCAACGCAGAACCTTCCTTGCCGGAACTGCAGCGCTCGCGGGCGCTACTTTCGCCGCCACGCCGCTTGCTTTCGCACAGGGCAAACCCGAAACCACGAAGGTGGCGATCGCCGTCGGCGGCAAGAATCTGTTCTATTACTTGCCGCTGACCATTGCCGAGCGCCGCAATTACTTCAAGGACGAAGGACTTGAAGTCGAAATCTCCGATTTCGCCGGCGGCTCGCAAGCGCTGAAGGCGGCGGTCGGCGGCAGCGCGGATGTGGTCTCCGGCGCGTTCGAACACACCTTGCTGCTGCAAGCGCAGAAGCAGTTGTTCCGTGAATTCGTGCTGCAAGGGCGCGCGCCGCAGATCGTGCTCGCCGTGTCGAAGAAGGCGCTGCCGAACTACAAGTCGATCGCCGATCTGAAGGGCAAGAAAATCGGCGTGACCGCGCCGGGTTCGTCGACCGCGATCATGGCGAGCTTCGTGCTGGCGAAAGCCGGGTTGACCGCGAAAGACGTTGCGTTCATCGGTGTCGGCGCCGGCGCGGGCGCGATTGCCGCACTGCAGTCGGGCCAGATCGACGCGATCGCCAATCTCGACCCCGTGATGACCAAGCTCGAGCGGACCGGCGACATTCGCATCGTGTCGGACACGCGTACGCTGACCGATACGCGCAGCGTGTTCGGCGGCGACATGCCGGCAGGGTGCCTGTACGCGTCGCAGAGCTTCATCACGAAGAATCCGAACACCATCCAGGCGCTGACCAACGCGATGGTGCATGCGCTCAAATGGCTGCAAACGGCCACCGGCAGCGAGCTGATCAACACGGTGCCGGAAGGCTATCTGCTCGGCGACCGCGCGGTGTATCTGGACGCGTGGCAGCACGTGAAGGAGGCGATGTCGCCGGATGGGTTGATGCCGGCCGACGGCCCGGCGACATCGCTGAAAACCTTGCAGGCATTCGACCCGGCGGTGCAAGGCAAGCCGATCGATCTGTCGAAGGCGTGGACCAACGACTTCGTCAAGAAAGCGTTGGCCACTGTCAAGGCGTAGCCTGTGCCTGCAGGGTCAAAGGCGGGGTCAAGAGCGGCCGCGACACCTTGATCACCGCAGTCACGACACAAGACAAACCCAGACAAACCCAGACAAACCGAAACCGATCTTCGAAGCGAGTCGAACGATGACCGTTGCCGCCCTGGCGCTCGAGAACATCACCTGCACGTTTGCCGCGCGCGATAGCCGCGCGCAGCGCTACACGGCGGTCAAGGACACCACCTTGCGGATCGCGCCGGGCGAATTCGTCTCGGTCGTCGGCCCGACCGGCTGCGGCAAGTCGACCTTGCTGAATGTCGGCGCTGGTTTGCTGGACCCGTCTTCAGGCACGGTCAACGTGTTCGGCGAGCCGCTCAAAGGCATCAACCGGCGCGCCGGCTACATGTTTCAGGCCGATGCGCTGATGCCATGGCGCTCGGCGATCGACAACGTGATGGCGGGCCTCGCATTCCAGGGCGTACCGCCGGCCGACGCGCGCAGCAAGGCTGACGAGTGGCTCAAGCGCGTCGGCCTCGGCGGTTTCGGCGACCGCTATCCACATCAACTGTCCGGCGGCATGCGCAAGCGCGTCGCGATGGCGCAGACGCTGATTCTCGACCCCGACATCATTCTGATGGACGAGCCGTTTTCCGCGCTCGATATCCAGACGCGTCAGCTGATGGAAAACGAATTGCTCGACTTGTGGGCGGCCAAACGCAAAGCGGTGCTGTTCATCACGCACGATCTGGATGAGGCGATTGCGATGTCCGATCGCGTGGTGGTGCTCTCGGCCGGGCCGGGCACGCATCCGATCGGCGAATTCACGATCGATTTGCCGCGTCCACGCGACGTCGCCGAAATTCGCGCGCATCCGCGTTTCGTCGAATTGCACGCGCAGATCTGGAGCGTGTTGCGCGATGAAGTGCTCAAGGGCTATCAGCAGCAACTCACGGCTGTCTGACCGTGTCCGCCCGGTTGCGTCCGCAGTTGCGTCTTGCAGTTGAGTTTTGCAGTTGAGTTTTGCAGTGCGTCTCGCAGTCTCGCCGTTGCGTCAATTAACCGTGTAAGGCAATCGACCCATGTGGAAGACGTTGCGCCCGAACCGGGCGAACCTGGTGATCTGGCAGTGGTTGCTGCTCGTGCTGTGCTTCGTGCTCTGGTACGTGCTGACCAGCCCGACGCTGCTGCCGGCGTTCTATTTCGACGATCCGAATAAAGCCGCGTTCTTCTTCGGCGAGCCGCAGAAGGTACTGCAGCGAATCTGGGAATGGTTCACGGGCGGCGAGATCTATCTGCATCTGTGGATCACGCTGGTCGAAACCGTGCTGGCGTTTGCGCTCGGCACCGCGCTGGGGCTGGGCGTCGGCCTGTGGCTGGCGTTGTCGCCGCTCGCGAGCGCGCTGTTCGACCCATATATCAAGGCTGCCAATTCGATGCCGCGGGTGATTCTCGCGCCGATCTTCGGCGTATGGTTTGGCCTTGGAATCTGGTCGAAGGTCGCGCTGGGCGTCACGCTGGTGTTCTTTATCGTGTTCTTCAATGTTTACCAGGGCGTGAAAGAAGTCAGCCCGGTCGTGCTCGCCAACGCGCGCATGCTCGGCGCGAACCGCAAGCAGTTGCTGCGCTTCGTGTATCTGCCGAGCGCGATGAGCTGGGTGTTTTCGAGCCTGCATACCTCGGTGGGGCTGGCGTTCGTCGGCTCGGTGGTCGGCGAGTACCTCGGCTCGGCGCGTGGCGTCGGTTATCTGATTTTGCAGGCCGAAGGCACGTTCGATATCAATACCGTGTTCGCCGGGATTCTGGTGCTGACCGCGTTTGCGCTGATCCTCGACGGCATCGTCGGGATCGGCGAACGGCGTCTGATGAAATGGCAGCCGAAAACGGGTGAGACGGAAAAGCTCTAACGCAAGCCTGTGGCCCAGAAAAAAGCGCGCGGTCCGAAAACCGCGCGCTTTTTCATTTGACGTTTCCCGCAAGCGCTTCGTGAGCGCGCCGCGGCTAGGGCGTAATCACCACCTTGCCGATCACCCGGCGCTCTGCCATATCGCGCAAAGCCCGGCCGGTGTCTTCGAGCGAATAGCGCGCCGATACGTACGGCTTGAGCTTGCCTTCGCCGATCCAGCCGACCATTTGCTCGAACGCGGCGTGATTGTGTTGCGGCTCGCGCTTCGCGAAGTCGCCCCAGAATACGCCGACGATGCTCGCGCCTTTGAGCAGCGTCAGATTGAGCGGCAGCCTGGGAATCTCGCCGTTGGCGAAGCCCACCACCAGATAGCGCCCACGCCAGCCGATGCTGCGAAACGCCGGTTCCGCGTACACGCCGCCTACGGGATCGTAGATCACGTCCGGACCTTTGCCGTCAGTGAGGGTCTTGATGCGTTCGCGCAGGTCTTCGGTGCTGTAGTTGATGGTGGCGTCGGCGCCGTGCTTCACACAGATGGCGAGCTTTTCGTCGCTCGACGCCGCCGCGATCACGCGCGCGCCGAGCGCCTTGCCGATTTCGACTGCCGCCAGCCCGACGCCGCCTGCCGCGCCTAAAACCAGCATCGTTTCGCCGGCCTTCAGTGCACCGCGATCGACCACCGCATGGTGCGACGTGCCATAGGCCAGCGTGAACGCTGCCGCCAGTTCGAATTCGACGCCATCGGCAAGCGGCACGCACGCCGCAACGGGCGCCACCGCCTGCTCGGCGAATCCGCCCGAGCCAGTGAACGCGGCCACCCGCGAACCTGGCTTGAACTGGGTGACATCCGCGCCGACCGCGCGCACGATACCCGCCACTTCGGAGCCAGGCGTAAAGGGCAGGGGTGGTTTGAACTGGTATTTGTTCTCGATGATCAACACATCGGGAAAATTGACGGCCGCGGCTTCGACGTCGATCACGACGTGACCGGGCGGCGGCTCGAGGTCCGGCAGATTTTCGACGACCAGGCTCTCCGGTGGCCCATACTGATTGCAGCGAATCGCGCGCATCGTGTCTCCATATCGATCAGGGTCCCCGAAGGGGCTTCCTTCGGGGTGTCGCAAGTATTCTGAGTGTAAAGCAAGCCGCACGACCGTGCGTTTTTATTGTTTCATACGTCTCCGCTACTGACCCGCCGGATGCTCGACGCGTGCGCTTTGCATGCGTCGCGCACGCTGCCCGCCGTGTCGTCCGCGCGTCTTCTTTCCTCGGTTACAATCGCCGCATGCGAATCCTAATCAGCAATGACGACGGTTATATGGCGCCTGGTCTTGCCGCGCTTTACGAAGCGCTCAAGCCGATCGCGGACGTCACCGTGATGGCCCCCGAGCAGAACTGCAGCGGCGCGTCCAATTCATTGACGCTGTCGCGGCCGCTCTCTGTGCTGCGCTCGGCGAACGGTTTCTATTATGTGAACGGCACGCCCACCGATTCGGTGCACATCGCGCTGACCGGCATGCTTGACCACACGCCGGACCTCGTCGTGTCGGGCATCAACAACGGCCAGAACATGGGCGAGGACACGCTCTATTCGGGCACCGTCGCCGCCGCCACTGAAGGCATCATGTTCGGCGTGCCCGCCATCGCGTTCTCGCTGGTCGACAAGGACTGGTTGCATCTCGAAGATGCAACCCGCGTTGCCGCGGAAATCGTTGCGCATTACCTGGAGCATCCGCTGCCGGGGCATCCGCTGCTGAACGTCAATATTCCGAACCTGCCATACGAGCAACTCGGCAGCTGGCAGATCACGCGCCTGGGCAAGCGCCATCCTTCGCAGCCGGTGATCCGCCAGACCAATCCGCGCGGCGAACCGATCTACTGGATCGGCCCCTCGGGCAGCGCGCGCGACGCCAGCGAAGGCACCGATTTTCACGCTATCGCCAACGGCCATGTGTCGATCACGCCGTTGCAGCTCGACCTGACCCACACGCAAATGCTGTCCGCTGCGCGCGATTGGGCGCGTGCCGGCAGCGAAGCTTCATGACTGGCGAGCGCGCAAAGCGCTTTCCGCTCGGCCTCGAGGACCTGGTGCGCGAACCGCGCCGGCCCGAAGGGCGTCCGGGCGACGTGCGCGCGGCGGCACTCGCCGCGAGCGCGGCGCTGAATGCACGCCAGCAACCAGCGAAGAGCTCGCCGTCCGGCTCCATGGTCAAGCCTCAAACAAAGCCTCAGGCAAAGCTGCAGACTGGAGCGCAGGCTCAGCAGCAAGCGAAGCCCCAGGTAAAAACCCCGGTGGCGGCCCAGCTAACGACCCAGCTAACGACCCAGGTTAAGCCCCAGGTTAAGCCCCAGGTTAAGCCCCAGGCCCAGCCACAACCCAAACTCCAGGCGAAAGCCGCCGCGCCAAAACCGGCGCTGCCGGCCAAGCCCGCTGCCAAACCCAGCGAGCGCGCTGCCGCACCGAACGTCGCTTTGAACGGTGCATTGGCGCTGACTTCGGAACGGGTTCGCGAACGGATGGTCGAACGCCTGCGAGCGAATGGCGTGACCGATCAGCGCGTGTTGAACGCGATGTCGGTGGTGCCGCGCCACATGTTCGTCGACCCGGGTCTCGCGGCCCAGGCCTATGAAGATGCCGCGCTGCCGATCGGTCATCACCAGACGATTTCCAAGCCTTCGGTAGTCGCCCGGATGATCGAGTTGGCCGCGGCGGGCCGCGCGCTGAACAACGTGCTCGAAATCGGTACCGGTTGCGGTTATCAGGCGGCGGTGCTGAGCCAGGTCGCACGGGAAGTCTATTCGATCGAACGCATCAAACCGCTGTCCGAACGCGCGAAGACAAACTTGCGTCCGCTGCGCATTCCGAACATCCGGCTGCACTATGGCGACGGCCGCCTTGGGCTGCCGTCGGCGGCGCCGTTCGATGCGATCGTGATCGCCGCGGCTGGGCTCGACGTACCGCAAGCATTGCTTGAACAACTCGCGATCGGCGGCCGTCTGGTTGCACCAGTCGGCTCGCAGGACGGCCAGAACCAGGTACTGACTCTGGTCGAGCGCCTCGGACCCGCGCAATGGCGCGAGTCGCGGCTTGATCGCGTTTTCTTTGTACCCTTAAAATCCGGAGTGATTTGACACCGATGAGTATGTTGCGCGCGATGCTAAGAACCAGATTGAATGCCCCTATGACCGTAACCCAGCGTAGCGTGTGCGTGCTCGCCTTGTCCCTGTTGATGACGGCCTGTGCTTCCCGGCTCGATCAGGCGCCCGTCGTCGATCGCTCTGGTGGCGGCGCGCTCGGCACGCAAGCCGCGCAGCAGCCGGCCGTGCCGCTCGGACCGCCGCCGCCCGGTTACTACCGTGTGAAGCCGGGCGATACGCTGTATCGGATTGCGCTCGAGAACGGCCAGAATTACCGCGATATTTCGGTGTGGAACAATCTCACCAACCCGAACCAGATCGAAGTCGACCAGTTGTTGCGCGTAGTGCCGCCGGGCGCTAACACCGCCGCATTGACGCCGGGCGTGACGACCGCGCCGATCGGCAGTGGCGGCGCGGTGCAGAGTGCGCCGCTCAGCAGCACGGCACCGTCGACGGGCGCAGCGGCAGCGCCGCCTATTTATGGTTCAGGTTCGAATACCGCTTCGCTGACGCCGCCGGCCAACGCAGGCGCCGCGAGCGACTCGACGGCCGGCGCGTCCGGCAACGTCGCGTTCGCCTGGCCGGTGCGTGGTCCGCTGCTCGGCACCTTCAACGACTCGACCAACAAGGGCGTCAATATCGGCGGCGCGTCCGGCGACGCGGTCAAGGCTTCGGCGGATGGCCGCGTGGTTTATGCCGGAAATGGGCTGCGTGGTTACGGCAATCTCATTATCATCAAGCATGACGCAACTTATCTCACCGCGTATGCACACAACCGTGCTTTGATGGTAAAAGAGGGGGATGCGGTGACCAAAGGGCAGAAGATCGCTGAGATGGGCAATAGCGATTCCGACCGCGTGATGTTGCATTTCGAAGTTCGCCGGCAGGGTAAACCTGTCGACCCACTGAAGTACTTGCCGCCGCAATAAGCGATACGACCATGCCGAAATCGAAGCGCCGTCCGCCGCAAGCCGAGTCTGAGACGATCAGCCGTGCCACGTCCGCGATGGTGGACGAAGGCGGCGCTTCGGAAGTCGAAGAAGAGATCGTGGAAGAGCGCGATCTCGACGAACGCCAGGGCGGTGCGGAAGAAGCCGGCGACACGCGCGAAAGCGTGAGCGAAGCCGTGCCGGACGCGGACGATTTCCGTGCGCTGCTGCAAGCCGAGTTGACGGCCGACACGATTCAGCATTACCTGAACCGCATCAGTGTCAAGCCGCTTCTGACCGTCGAAGAAGAGCAGAAGTATTCGCGCCTTGCCAAGGCGGGCGAGTTCGAGGCGCGGCAGGTGATGATCGAGCGTAATTTGCGGCTCGTCGTCAGCATCGCGAAGGGCTACCTCAATCGCGGCGTGCCGCTGCTCGATCTGATCGAAGAGGGCAACCTCGGCCTGATGCACGCGATCGAGAAATTCGATCCCACACGCGGCTTCCGTTTTTCGACGTATGCCACCTGGTGGATTCGCCAGAGCATCGAGCGTGCGATCATGAACCAGGCGCGCACCGTGCGTCTGCCGGTGCATGTGATCCGCGAACTGAACCAGGTGCTGCGCGCCAAGCGCCACCTGGAAAAAAATTCGATGAATTCGGGCGAGGCGGCCGAGCGCCGCGACGCCAGCATCGACGACATTGCCTATCTGACCGGCAAGACCACCGACGAAGTGACCGACATCCTCGCGCTGAACGAGCACACCGCATCGCTCGACGCGCCGCTCGACCTGGACCCGGCGAGCAGCCTGCTCGATCTGCTGTCCGACGATCAGAGCCAGTCGCCGGACGCCGAGGTGCAGCACCGCGAGCTGGAAACGCTGACGCGCGCCTGGCTCGCGCGGCTGTCGGACAAGCATCGTCATGTGATCGAGCGCCGGTTCGGGCTGAACCACATCGAGCCGGCCACGCTCGAAGAGCTGGCCGATGAAATGGGCCTCACGCGCGAGCGTGTGCGCCAGATCCAGCAGGAAGCGCTGGTGCGGTTGAAGCGCTTCTTTGCCTCCAACGGTGTGCGCAAGGACGCCGTTCTCTAATTCAATGACACCGATCCTGGTTTTCGACATCGAGACGATTCCCGATGTCGCCGGCATTCGCCGCCTCGAAGATTTGCCCGCCACGCTGAGCGACGCCGAAGTCGCCGAGCACGCGTTCGCCGCGCGCCGCGAGAAGACCGGCAGCGATTTCCTGCCTCACCACCTGCAACGGGTCGCGGCGATTTCCTGTGTATTTCGCGACAACAACGGTTTCCGGGTGCGCTCGCTCGGCACGCTGGAAGACGGTGAGGCCGCGCTGGTGCAGTCGTTTTATCGCGTGATCGAGAAATACACGCCGCAACTGGTGTCGTGGAACGGCGGCGGTTTCGACTTGCCGGTGCTGAATTACCGCGCGCTGGTCAACGGTATTCCGGCCTCCCGTTTCTGGGATCTCGGCGAGGACGATCGCGAGTTCAAGTGGAACAACTACATCAGCCGCTACCATGCGCGTCACACGGATCTGATGGACGTGCTGGCGATGTATCAGGCGCGCGCCAATGCGCCGCTCGACGCGCTCGCCAGGATGTGCGGCTTTCCCGGCAAGATGGGCATGGACGGCAGCCAGGTGTGGCACGCGTATCAGGACGGCCGTATCGAGGAAATTCGCAATTATTGCGAGACCGACGTCGTCAATACGTATCTGCTGTATTGCCGCTTCCAGTTGATCCGCGGCGCGTTTTCCGCCGAAGAGTATGCTGACGAGATCACGCTGGTAAAAAACGCGCTCGCGCTGGAAGCGGCGCCGCAATGGGCCGAGTATCTGGCCGCGTTCGATAACTAGGCCTATGGCGAAGCGGTTCGCCGTACGCTAACCGGGAGCGCGAGGCGCCCAGTACACGCTCTGGCCATCGCGCCGCCGCGCCAAATCGTTGGCAAGAGCGGAGGTTCGTCTACAATCTCGCCTTTCCCCCAAGTTTGTCAGGAAGTTGCAGGTGTCCCGAACTGCCCCCCATCGTCGCTCGCCGAAGCGCCAGAAGGCGCCCGCTCCGGTGCGAGCCCCCGTCGTTACCGGCAATGAGCCGATCATCGAAATTGTCTCGCTCGATATGGAAGCGCGCGGCGTCGGCCGCATCGAGAGCGAAGACGGCACGCCGGGCAAGGTCATTTTCGTCGAAGGCGCATTGCCCGGTGAGCGCGTCAGCTACTCGACTCACCGCAGCAAGCCGAAATTCGAGCAGGCTGAGGTCGTCGAGGTGCTGCGCGAAAGCGTGCTCCGCACCACGCCGAAATGCACGTACTTCAGCATCTGTGGCGGCTGTTCGATGCAGCATCTCGACATCCGCGCACAGGTTGCGGTCAAGCAGCGCGTGCTCGAAGACAATCTCCAGCATCTTGCGAAGCTACGTCCGGAGACCGTGTTCCGGCCGATTCACGGGCCGGCGTGGGGCTATCGGTATCGCGCGCGTCTGGCGGTGCGCTACCTGCCGGAAAAAGGCGGCATGCGCATTGGCTTTCACGAGAAGAAAAGCAGCTATATCGCCGATATGAAGACTTGCGAGGTGTTGCCGCCGCATGTGTCGGCGATGCTGATGCCGCTGCGTTTCATGGTCCGCCAGCTGTCGATCTACGACCGCATGCCGCAGTTCGAACTCGCGGTCGGCTCGTCGGTCACGGCGCTGGTGGTGCGCAACCTCGAACCGATCACCGAGGCCGACGAGAAGGTGCTGCGCGATTTCGCCGACGAGCACAAGGTGCAGTTCTGGTTGCAACCCGGCGGCCCGGAGACGGTTACGCCGTTCTATCCGCTCGACGCGCAGCTCGACTACACGCTGCCGGAGTACAACATCCGGATGCCGTTCAAGCCGACCGATTTCACCCAGGTGAACCATCAGATCAACCGCGTGCTGGTGAGCCGCGCGCTGCGGCTGCTGGCGCCGGCGCGTACGGATCGCGTGCTCGACCTGTTCTGCGGGATTGGCAACTTCACGCTGCCGCTCGCGCGAATTTCGAGGGAAGTGGTCGGCATCGAAGGTAGCGACGTGCTGACCTCGCGCGCACTGGCCAATGCCGAACTGAACGGCGTCGCGGGGCACACGTCGTTCGCGTGCCGCAATCTGTTCGAAGTCACCGCCGACGACATGCGTGCGCTCGGCCACTTCGACAAATTCCTCGTCGACCCGCCGCGCGAAGGCGCGCAGGCGGTGGCGAAGGCGCTGGCCGAGATCGCGCAGAGCGGCAATGGACCGCTGCCCACGCGGATTGTCTACGTGTCGTGCAATCCGGCGACGCTCGCACGCGATGCCGGTCTGCTGGTGCATGAGGCGGGCTATCGGCTGGTGGGCGCGGGCGTGGTGAACATGTTCCCGCATACGTCGCATGTGGAGTCGATTGCTTTGTTCGAGCGGGCTTGAAGCGAGGGGCCTGAAGCCAGAAGCGGGGTCCGCAGGCTCAGTCTGCACAAACAAAAACGCCACGACCGAAGTCGTGGCGTTTTTATTTTCAGAGCGTGGCGTGCCTTAGAACTGCCACCACGACTTTTCCTTGCCCGGCCTTGCATGCCCGGTGATAAACGGGCTGTCGGGGAAGGTGCCGGCCAGCACGCGCTTGGTGTCGTCAGCCAGTTGCGGCTGATTCAGCTTCTCGTACGACAGCATCATGATGTGCAGCGCGTCTTCGATCGCCGGCGCGTTCTTGTATTCCTTCAGCGCCAGTTGCGCGCGGTTGATCGCGGCGACATAGGCGCCACGGCGGTAGTAGTAGTCCGCCGCGTGGACTTCGTGCGACGCCAGCGCGTTCACGATGTAACGCATGCGTTGCGCGGCGTCCGGCGCGTACTTGCTGTTCGGATACTTGTCGACCACGACCTTGAACGCGTCATACGACTCGCGCAGCGACTTCGGATCGCGCTCGCTCATGTCCTGGCCAGAGAAGCGGCCAAACAGACCGAGGTCGTCGTTGAAGTGGATCATGCCCTTCAGGTAGTACGCGTAAGCGATGTCCGGGTGATCCGGATGCAGCTGGATGAAGCGGTCGATTGCCTGGTCCGCGGCGGCGTTTTCGTTGTCTTTCCAGTTGCAATACGCGACGTTGATCTGCGCTTGCTGGGCGAAGTGACCGAACGGATCGCGGCCCTCCAGCATCTCGAAATACTTGGCGCACTTGCCGAAGTCACCACCGGACAGAGCGTCGTTCGCCTCCGTATATAATTTGTTGTTGTTCCACGTAGCCGTTTCGTCGGTCTTTTCCGGCAGGCCGTGACAAGCCGCAACAACGGCGACGGCTGCGGCACACGCAATGTATCCGGCCACTTTCCAGGCCGCCTTCTTGATGGCCGCCAAATTGATCGCCGCTTTAGTGATGGTGTTCAAGGCTCGCATTTTCCAGTCTAGCTTTACGTCCAGGTGACCCAGACTCAATGACCCGCTCAAATACTCCAGGTACCGCTACCGGCGCCGGGAATAGCAACGAAGATTATAGCGTAAGCGCTGACCCCTCCGACGCGTTGGGCGTCGATTCGCTCGACGACGATCTCGGCAGCGACGCGCTCGCCGCCGCCGGCATGCCAGCCATGGTGCCGACCGTGGCCAGCCGCGTGGCGGACGAATCGCCGCGCAGCGTCGCCGTGCCCGACGAACTGGCCGGCGAACGCCTCGACAAGGTGCTCGCCCGAGTGTTTCCCGAGTTCTCGCGCAACCGGCTGCAAAGCTGGATCGAGGCCGAGCGCGTGCGCATCGACGGCAAGCCGGCGAAGATCCGCCAGCCGGTGCCGCTCGGCGCGACCATCGAGCTCGTGCCCGATCTGCTGCCCGAACAACTCGCGTTCACGCCCGAGCCGGTGCCGCTCGAGATCGTCTACGAGGACGATACGCTGGTGGTCATCAACAAGCCGGCCGGCATGGTCGTGCATCCGGCCGCCGGCAACTGGAGCGGCACCGTGCTGAACGGACTGCTGTACCGCTACGGCGACGCCGCCGCGGGCCTGCCGCGGGCGGGCATCGTGCACCGGCTCGACAAGGAAACCTCGGGCTTGATGGTGGTCGCGCGCACGCTCGAGGCGCAGACCGATCTGGTGCGTCAACTGCAGGCGCGCACGGTCAAGCGCCGGTATCTCGCGCTGGTGTGGGGCAACATGCCTGAAGAGGGCACGATCGACGCGCCGATCGGCCGCGACCCGCGCGAACGCACGCGCATGGCGGTGGTCACGAGCGCATCGGGCAAGCCCGCGCGCACGCATTTCCGGCGCGTCGATACGGCGATCTGGCAGCGTCAGCCGGTCACCGCGATTCATTGCGACCTGGAAACCGGCCGCACCCATCAGATTCGTGTGCATTGCGCGCACATCGGCCATCCGCTGCTCGGCGACCCGGTGTATGGGCGCGCGCGCGGCAAGCGCTCGGTCACGCCGCTGCCCGACGGTTTCGCGCGCCAGGCGCTGCATGCGTGGCGCCTCGGCCTGATCCATCCGCAAACCGGCCGGACGATGCAATGGCGCGCGGATGTGCCGGAAGACATGGCGGTGCTGTCGGCTGCGCTCGGCTTGGGGCGCGACGACGCCGGCGAGTTCGACGAGACGTACTATGAGGACGAAGACTACGTCGCGTCGCTCGACGAAGACGCCGATGAAGACGCCGCACCCGGCCACGACGGCGAAGCCGATGAACACGACGAGGACGACCCCGCATGAGCTTGCCCGAGCTGACATTTGCAGATGTTGTACAGCCCGCATGGAACGTATCGCCACGCGTGCGCGCGCTCGTCACGACGCGCAACGGCGGCGTGAGCCAGCCGCCGTTCGGCCGTTGGGTTGACGGCATGGATCAGCCGGGCGGTTTGAACCTCGGCATGAAGGCTGGCGACAATCCAGCTGCGCTCGCAACCAACCGCGCGCGCCTTCTGGCGTTGGCGGGTGTCGGCGAGGCCGCCTGGCTGGAGCAGATTCACGGTGCCGCTATCGTGCGAGCGGAAGACGTACTCGCGCAAGCTCGCGCGAGCGGCGCGCCGACGCGGGCCGATGCCAGCGTGACCGATCGGCCCGGCACGGTATGCGTCGTGATGGTTGCCGATTGCATGCCGGTGTTGTTGTGCGATGAAGCGGGCCGCGCGGTCGGCGCGGCTCATGCGGGGTGGCGAGGCCTCGCGGCAGGCATCGTCGAGCAGACGGCGCAGCGCGTCGCCGGTCTCGCGGGCGTCGAGGCAGCTTCGCTCTATGCCTACCTCGGTCCGGCGATTGGACCCGATGCTTTCGAGGTCGGTGCAGACGTGCGTGACGCCTTCATGAACGGTGTTGACGGTGCACAACGTGACGCCACTGCGGATGCGTTCGTTCCGCATCCGCAAAACGCAGGCAAGTATCTGGCCAATCTGGCGGCGCTCGCGCGCTTGCGTTTGCAGCGGCTCGGCGTCACCCGGATTGTCGGCGGCGACCTTTGTACGGTTACGCAACGTGAGCGTTTCTATTCCTATCGCCGCGATCGCGAAACAGGCCGCATGGCCGCGCTGATCTGGCTGGACGATCAGGCGCAGACGATCGCGGATTAGCGAGCGCACCGCGTGGCGGGCGTGGCAGTCTCCAGTGCAGTGCAGCCACGCGTGCGTTAGCGAACGCAGCGCATGTCTACGGAGACGCGTATGAGGGTTTGTGCGGAGGCGCAGCGGTTTTTTTGCTGCACTGCCGGAATTCGTCGGACATGCGTAAATCTGCCGCGAAAAGCATTGGCGCATGAATGGATAAGCGCACATAAGCGTATGCCGTACAGGTGCTTTTTTCGGCGAATCTGTTTTTTTGAGGCGTGTGCCAAAAGCGCGATCTGCTACACAGGGAAAACGATAATTAAATAAATATCGCACTGCGGCAAAATCAGGAACAAGCATTGACATGCCTTGCAATGGGGAGCAAGAATGTTCCTCCCAGCTCCTCGTACAAGGGACAGGGCGTGACGAGGTCGCGAGCAATCGCCCACGTGCGCAAAACCTGCCTCTCAACCCGTCCGCAAGGACTTACCGGTCAAAAAGCAGGTATGGCAGCATCACATTCCTCAGCTTCCCGTAGCACGGACTCCTCGACGGAGCATATGCAGCAGGCCGGTACGAGCGGCGCAACTTCCGCCGCCGGCATGCAGCAGTTATTCGACGCCTGGATGAACGCATGGCGTTCGCTCGGCACGCCGCCCGGCGCCGATGGTGCGCCTTTCTCAATGCCGCAAATGCCGATGCAGATACCGCAGATGCCATCGTTTCCCGGCATGCCCGACTTCAGCAAGATGGCCGCATCTATGCCGCCGTTGCCGTCATTCGCAGGGCTCAATGTCCCAAGCGCGGCGATTCCGTCGGAGCGTTTGCACAAGCTGCACGCCGATTATTCCCGCGAGGCGATGGAGCTGATCCAGCAGGCAGCGACCTCGACCATGAAGTTCCCCGAACTCAAAGACCGCCGCTTCAGTTCCGACGCGTGGAGCGCGACGCCGGCCTATGCGTTCACCGCCGCATGGTATCTGTTGAACGCGCGCTATCTGCAGGAAATGGTCGACGCGCTCGAAACCGAACCGAAGATGCGCGAACGCATTCGCTTCGCGGTGCAGCAGTGGACCGCGGCGGCGTCGCCGAGCAACTTCTTCGCCTTGAATCCCGAAGCGCAAAAAACCTTGCTCGATAGCCAGGGCGAGAGCTTGCGGCAGGGTGTGATGAACCTGCTCGGCGACTTGCAGCGCGGCAAAATTTCGCAGACTGACGAGTCGCGTTTCGTGGTCGGCGAGAATCTCGCGAACACCGAAGGCTCGGTGGTATTCGAAAACGACCTGATTCAGTTGATCCAGTACAAGCCGCGTACGGCCACCGTGCGCGAACGGCCGTTGTTGATCGTGCCGCCTTGCATCAACAAGTTCTACATTCTCGATCTGCAGCCGGAAAACTCGCTGGTCGCGCACGGACTCGATTCGGGTCATCAGGTGTTCCTGATTTCGTGGCGCAACGCGGATGCATCCATTGCGCATAAAACGTGGGACGACTACATCGGCGAGGGCGTGCTCACCGCGATCGATACGGTGCGCAAGATCAGCGACCGCGAGCAGATCAATACGCTCGGTTTTTGTGTGGGCGGTACGATGCTGGCTGCGGCGCTGGCGGTGGCGGCCGCGCGCGGCGAACATCCGGCTGCGTCGATGACCTTGCTCACCGCGATGCTCGACTTCTCGGACACGGGCGTACTCGACATCTTCGTCGACGAAGCGCATGTGCAGATGCGCGAGCAGACCATCGGCGGCAAGAATGGCAGCGCGCCGGGGCTGATGCGCGGCATCGAGTTCGCCAACGCGTTCTCGTTCCTGCGGCCGAACGATCTGGTGTGGAACTACGTCGTCGACAACTACCTCAAAGGGCGCACGCCGGTGCCGTTCGATCTGCTGTACTGGAACAGCGATTCGACCAATCTGCCGGGTCCGATGTACGTCTGGTATCTGCGCAATACGTATCTCGAGAATCGCCTGCGCGAGCCGGGCGCGTTGACCACGTGCGGCGAACCGATCGACCTGTCGAAGATCGACGTGCCCACCTTCATCTACGGTTCGCGCGAAGACCATATCGTGCCGTGGCAAACCGCGTATGCATCCGTGCCGTTGCTGAGCGGGCCGCTAAAGTTCGTGCTCGGCGCGTCGGGCCATATCGCGGGCGTGATCAATCCGCCAGCGAAGAAAAAACGCAGTTACTGGGTGCTGGAAGGCGACGTCAGGACGCTGCCTGAAAGCCCGGACGAGTGGCTGGATCAGGCCGCCGAGGTACCCGGCAGCTGGTGGCCCGAATGGACCAGCTGGCTCGATCAGTACGGCGGCAAGAAAGTGAAGCCGCGCGCCAAACCTGGCTCGGCCGAATTCCCGGTCATCGAGCCGGCGCCGGGGCGTTATGTGCGGCAGCGCGAGTAGTGGTGTGGTGTGAGATCTCACAGCGGAGATTTCACGGCGGAAATTTCATGGCGCGCTTCGCTGGATGGTCTGAATGAGCGCCTGATTGGGCGAGAGCGCAAGAGCAACGAGATTTTTAACTTGACGGGCTGCGGTGCAATTGACCGACGTGCCCGGAGGATATGGAAATGACTGATGTTGTGATCGTATCGGCCGCCCGTACGGCAGTGGGTAAATTCGGTGGGTCGCTGGCGAAGATCGCCGCGCCCGATCTCGGCGCCACGGTAATTCGCGCCGTTCTCGAGCGGGCCGGTCTGAAGCCCGAGCAGGTGAGCGAAGTGATCTTGGGGCAGGTGCTGACGGCCGGCTCCGGTCAGAACCCGGCGCGTCAGTCGCTGATCAAGGCAGGGCTGCCCTCGGTCATACCCGGCATGACGATCAACAAGGTGTGCGGCTCGGGTCTGAAGGCCGTGATGCTGGCAGCCAACGCGATCATCGCGGGTGACGCCGACATCGTGATCGCCGGCGGTCAGGAAAACATGAGCGCGGCGCCGCACGTTCTGCCGGGTTCGCGCGACGGTTTCCGCATGGGCGATGCGAAGCTGATCGACTCGATGATCGTCGACGGCCTGTGGGATGTGTACAACCAGTACCACATGGGTGTGACGGCGGAAAACGTCGCCAAGGAATACGGCATCACGCGCGAGCAGCAGGACGCGTTCGCGGCGCTGTCGCAGAACAAGGCGGAAGCCGCGCAGAAGTCGGGCCGCTTCAATGACGAAATCGTGCCGGTCGACATTCCGCAACGTAAGGGCGAGCCGCTGCGTTTCGCCACGGATGAATTCGTGCGTCATGGCGTGACGGCCGAATCGCTGGCGAGCCTGAAGCCGGCGTTCTCGAAGGAAGGCACGGTGACGGCGGCGAATGCGTCGGGTCTGAACGACGGCGCGGCGGCGGTGATCGTGATGTCGGCGAAGAAAGCCGAAGCGCTCGGCCTCACGCCGCTCGCGCGCATCAAGGCCTACGCCAACGCAGGCGTCGATCCGAAGGTGATGGGCATGGGCCCGGTGCCGGCTTCGCGCCGTTGCCTGGAACGCGCCGGCTGGGCGCCGGCCGATCTCGACCTGATGGAAATCAACGAAGCGTTTGCCGCGCAGGCGCTCGCCGTGCACAAGCAAATGGGCTGGGACACGTCGAAGGTCAACGTGAACGGCGGCGCGATCGCGATCGGCCATCCGATTGGCGCGTCCGGTTGCCGGATTCTCGTCACGCTGCTGCACGAAATGCAGAAACGCGATGCGAAGAAGGGTTTGGCGTCGCTGTGTATCGGCGGCGGCATGGGTGTGGCGCTGGCGCTCGAGCGCGCTTAAGGCGGTAAAGCAGGGTTGCCGCGCGCCTCGTGACAACAGGCGGCGCGCGGCGAGCAGTGGCCTCGCCGGCCGGTCGCCCGGCGGCAGCGGAGATGAAGCACAAGGCGAGGAATGGGGCAGCCGGTCGGCGCCTCGAAAACGACAATGGAGTCTAGTTTATGACACAGCGAATTGCGTACGTAACGGGCGGGATGGGCGGCATCGGCACGAGCATTTGCCAGCGGCTGCACAAAGAAGGCTTCAAGGTGGTCGCAGGCTGCGGCCCGAACTCGCCGCGCCGCGTGAAGTGGCTCGAAGAGCAGAAGGCGCTGGGCTTCGACTTCATCGCGTCCGAAGGCAACGTCGGCGACTGGGAGTCGACCAAGGCCGCGTTCGACAAGGTCAAGGCCGAAGTCGGCGAGGTCGATGTGCTGGTGAACAACGCCGGCATCACGCGCGACGTCGTGTTCCGCAAGATGACGCACGAAGACTGGACGGCGGTGATCGACACCAACCTGACCAGCCTCTTCAACGTCACCAAGCAGGTGATCGACGGCATGGTCGAGCGTGGTTTTGGCCGGGTTATCAACATTTCGTCGGTGAACGGGCAGAAAGGCCAGTTCGGCCAGACCAACTATTCGACCGCGAAAGCCGGGATTCACGGCTTCACGATGTCGCTGGCGCAGGAAGTGGCCACCAAGGGCGTGACGGTGAACACCGTGTCGCCGGGCTACATCGGCACCGATATGGTCAAGTCGATTCGCCCGGACGTGCTGGAAAAGATCGTCGCGACGATTCCGGTGCGTCGTCTCGGCCAGCCGGACGAAATCGGCTCGATCGTGGCATGGCTCGCGTCGGACGAATCGGGTTTCTCCACGGGCGCCGATTTTTCGCTGAATGGCGGCTTGCATATGGGCTGAGTCACGAGTGCGCCGCTCACAAAGGCGGCGTGCTTTAGCTCAGATGGTTCCGGCGGCGTCTCGATTGCGCGATAACCCGATTGCGTAATCGACAGGGCGCCGTTTCCGCGCTCAACTCGCGCTCAAAGGCGTCACATGACTACTACTACAAAGAAAACAGCCGAACGACTGATCAAGAAATATCCGAATCGTCGGCTCTACGACACCGAGACAA
The DNA here is from genome assembly GCF_046535245.1 of Paraburkholderia sp. SIMBA_030. NCBI lineage: Bacteria > Pseudomonadati > Pseudomonadota > Betaproteobacteria > Burkholderiales > Burkholderiaceae > Paraburkholderia > Paraburkholderia sp. SIMBA_030. Next base: position 169,061 of record NZ_JAWRXB010000004.1, on the reverse strand, counting down.
GCACGTACATCACGCTGACGGACGTCAAGCAGCTCGTGCTGGATCAGGAGGATTTCAAGGTCATCGATGCGAAGAGCAACGAGGACCTGACGCGCGCCATCCTGTTGCAGATCATCCTCGAAGAGGAGAGCGGCGGCTTGCCGATGTTCTCCTCGTCGATGCTCTCGCAGATCATCCGTTTCTACGGGCATGCGATGCAGGGCATGATGGGCACGTATCTGGAAAAGAATATCCAGGCGTTCATCGACATTCAGGCGAAGCTCGCCGACCAGTCGAAGAACCTGTACGAAGGCAAAGCGATGAATCCCGAAGTCTGGTCGCAATTCATGAACATGCAGGCGCCGATGATGCAGGGCATGATGACCAGCTACATCGAGCAGTCGAAGAACATGTTCGTGCAGATGCAGGAGCAGATGCAGAACCAGGCGAAGTCCATGTTCAGCACCTTCCCGTTTACGCCGGGCGGCCCGGTGAATGCGGCCAATGCGCCGGCAAATCCGTCTGAAAATCCGCAAAGCAATCCGGAGCCGGAGAAGAAGTAACGGCGCAAGCAGCGTTGGCGGCGAGGGCGCAGGTGGAGGACCGCCGGCGCGGTACAATGAAGGGTTGCGTGCGCGGGGCGTTTTGCCGGGGTAGGGGTTTTGTGACCCTTTGACCCGTAGTTCCTGTCGCACGGCCCCCATTAGTCGCCATCGTCACCGCTATACGCCGGACCCATCCTATGTCGCAGATCTCTACCCCCGCCGTGCCGACGCCTTCCGTTCCGAAGGTCGGTTTCGTCAGCCTCGGCTGCCCTTAAAGCAATGAAAATATACTGTGTCGCTGGATGTGGCCGATCGGGCTGAAAGCCTTGTGCCACAAACGTGTGGAGATTGGTGCGCGGCACGCGTCGCGCGTCCGAAAATAGGCAAAGCTCTGGACAAGCGATCGAGACGCTCGGGCCGGCATCGAGGACGTTGGCAACTTTGTCGAGGATGGCGAGCGTCGCCGGTTCGCTCGTCGCTTTATCAATCGGGCGGAATATGTCGGCGGATGACATTGGGCGAGCTGCCTTTGTGGACGCACAAGGCAGTATTGCGCGATCCGGACGTGCGCGTTACCGACGTGGCGAAACGCTACGGCATTGGCCGAGCAACCATCTACAAGCATGTTGGCGCTGTCGCGCCGCAGGTCAGCGGCGTAGCGGCTCTCCCATTGCACCGGGTGCAGGGCCCGACAAAAGCTCGCTGTGAGGCAGGCTTAAATCCACGCTGGTTTGTGCAGCTCACAGGGTTCTTCCGAAGGATTGCTCAGTGTTGCCGGCTTACTGCGGTCGTCGCCGCGCGGGTAACGGCCGCGGTCGTGGCGGGCGGTATTCGCTATAGGCCGAATGCGTGAATCTTGTGATCGCTGCCGCCCGCAACGAACAGTTGTCCGTTCACGACGGTCGGCGATGCGAAGATGCCTCCGGTGATCCGGTCAACCGGCGCAAGGCTATCGGTGCTCCAGAGTATGTTTCCGGTTGTTGCGTCCAAGGCCAACACCTGGCTTGCGACGCCATCGGCGTAGTACACAACGCCGTTTGCGACAATGGGCGAAATGGCCGGGTTGTTCGTCGTCGCGTTTGCGCCGACCGGCTGCTGCCAGGCAACGCTGATGGAACAGTTGCTGCCGACGGCCAGCGCGAGGAGCCCGTGGTTGTTGAACCCGACGGGTGAGTCGGAGGGCGCCACGATGTAAAGCTGGTTCAACACCGGATCGAACGCAGGCTGGCCGATGTTGACGCCGGCACTCGAACTCTTGGCAATCGCCAACGTCTGGATGGGCCCCGACTGCTGGATGGTGGCCCGGTTATAGATGAACAGGTTGCCGCTCTTTTGGTAGGCCGCGAGCATCGTTGGGCAGCCGGGACGCTGGAACAGCACCGCCGTCGCACCGAAGTCCACGTCTGGCACAGCGGCGGTGGGAGCGAGCGGCGAGTTGGACGCGGCCGCCGCCAGCGTCGGGGTGAGCTTGACGACGTGTTCTGCGAACCCGGCATTTTCCGGATTGGCGAAAGCGTTTCCCGTCAGCGCGTAGACGACCGTCCCGTCAGGCGGGATTGATACGCCTCCCGCACCCCAGATCCCGCCCCCTTCCGGCCCGTTCGCCCCGGTCGGGTACCAGCGTTCCAGAATCGTCGGCGGGGTGCTGGTCGATACGTGGACGACCTGTCCGTGGTACGGCCGGATATCGCAGGGGTTGCCGGCCGTCGCGACGTATAGTGAGGTGCCGATGATCGCAGGGCTGCCGTAGACGAACGTCCTCGGCCAGAAATTCGCCGCGTCGGGAATAGGCAGGTTGAAGCCGGGCGTATCCGCGCCGGTTGCGAGATCGTATGCGTGCAGGTAGCCTCTGCCGCTCACGATATATAGCCGGTTGGTGGAACGGTCGATGGTGGGAGTCCCGATGAAACCGGCGTTGCCGCCCGACAAGGCCAAGTCCTCGCAGTTGGTTTGCACGGGAGGCACGCTTTGTTGCCAGATGATGGCCCCGGTGGAAGCGTCCAGCGCGAACGTGGTCCCCAGCAGCGTCGCCGCATAGACGACATCGGTCAACTTGCCGTTGATGTTCACGCCTGCAGCCAATGTCGGCTGAGTCAGGACGGCGCCGCCAAGATCCGTCGCCCAGTGCGTCACCAAGCCCTTGCGCACACTGGTCGGGCTAAGCACGGTCTCGACGGGATTGTTCCCGGTCCGCTGCATGTCCATGCCGAACGTAGGCCAGTCGGTCGCCGTGAAGGACGAGGCAGCCGCTGCTCCGGGTGTCCGGGCCCGTGTCGCGGCGCTCACAGCCGCAGGCGCCTGGTATGGCGCGTTCGCCGTCAGCGTCGGACCCTGACCGCCAGGGACGCTCGGCGGAAGGTGGCCGTTCACGAAATTCTGCTGGCTCACCGGCGATCCATCGAGCGCACTGGCGGGCGGCATGTTCGGTATGGCGGACGACCCCGAGGGGCCATGAGGCGGCATGGGAGAGGTTTGCGCGAGAGCGCTTGAGCCGGCAAAAAAGGCGAGAATCACAGCGGCGACCCGCTCAACCTTCTCGAGACTGGCGCGTGCGTTGGTCATGGAGACACCTTCGGGGACGTCGAGTTGGCGCGCTTGTCGTGTTAAGACGGCATACCGACGGCTTCTAGCCGTAGCACCCTTGTTTAAGACCCTCTTCAGCGTGCCGGTGGCCGTGGCGTTACAGACAGGAAGAGCCCAGGAAGAGCTCGAGAAGGACGGCACGCCAACGCATGTATTCTAGTAGTCGGTCCTGCGCAATTCAACCGCGCATCGGCTGCCCGAAGGCGTAAGAACATATACCGCCAGCGTTGCTGACGCCCACGCCTTGCAGGAACATAAAGCCCGCCTTGCGCTGGGTTCAGGAAATGTGTTTGGCGGGCGGCAGGTCGCCAAGCGACACGATGTCTAGGAGGTAGTGCTGGTCGCTACCCTTGGCTTCGCATAGCGTCATTGTGCTGCCTCGCTGTTGCAGCAGACGTATGGCGTAGTCTCTGTCTTCTTGCGGTATTAAGTGGCCGAAGATTACGCCCGCAAGCAGGAATTTCTCGCGCTCTCTTATGGTGTGCCCCCGTCAAATCTGAATCCCGGCTTGCAGTCCATCGGGTCCTTGAAGGACGGCGGAGCGGTGAACGTGCGCGCCCGTCAGACTTCCTCCAGCTACAGCGCTGAGGACAATTTCCGGACCAGAAGGGCAGTTGCCCTTTGCCATACGGGTAGAATGGCAAAGTTTATGTATCGCTTGGCGGCTTGCCAGCGAAAAAACGGACATGAAAGTTGAAAAACCCTTTACAATCAACCGCTAATGGCTGTTCTGCGCCCAAAATCGGCATGGTCAGCCTCGGCTGCCCTAAAGCGCTTGTCGACTCCGAGCAGATCATCACGCAGTTGCGTGCCGAGGGCTATGAGATCTCCGGCACGTATGACGGCGCGGACCTCGTGGTCGTCAACACCTGCGGCTTCATCGACGAAGCCGTGCAGGAAAGCCTCGACGCGATCGGCGAAGCGCTCCACGAAAACGGCAAGGTGATCGTCACCGGCTGTCTCGGCGCGAAGAAGAGCGCGAGCGGCACGGGGCTGATCGAAGAAGTGCATCCGAAGGTGCTGGCCGTGACCGGCCCGCACGCGGTCGGTGAAGTGATGCAGGCGGTGCACAACCATCTGCCGAAGCCGCACGATCCGTTCGTCGATCTGGTGCCAGCCGCGGGCGTGAAGCTTACGCCGCGCCACTACGCGTACCTGAAAATTTCCGAAGGCTGCAACCACCGCTGCACGTTCTGCATCATCCCGTCGATGCGCGGCGACCTCGTGTCGCGTCCGGTCGCTGAAGTGATGCTCGAAGCGGAGAACCTGTTCAAGTCGGGCGTGAAGGAGTTGCTGGTCATTTCGCAGGACACCAGCGCCTACGGCGTCGACGTCAAATACCGTACGGGTTTCTGGAACGGCAAGCCGATCAAGACACGCATGACCGATCTGGTCGGCGCGCTGGGCGAGCTGGCCGCGCAATATGGCGCCTGGGTGCGTTTGCATTACGTGTATCCGTACCCGAGCGTCGACGAAGTGATTCCGATGATGGCCGAAGGTCCGTACAAGGGCCATGTGCTGCCGTATCTCGACGTGCCGTTCCAGCACGCCCATCCGGAAGTGCTGAAGCGCATGAAGCGTCCGGCCAACGCCGAGAAGGTGATGGAGCGCGTGAAGGCATGGCGCGAAATATGTCCCGATCTGACGATTCGCAGCACCTTCATCGCCGGTTTCCCGGGCGAGACCGAAGCACAGTTCCAGACGCTGCTCGATTTCATCCGCGAGGCGGAACTGGATCGGGTTGGCTGCTTTGCATACTCGCCGGTCGAAGGCGCTACTGCCAATGAACTGGACGGCGCGTTGCCGGACGAAGTGCGTGAGGAACGCCGGGCGCGTTTCATGGAAGTGGCCGAAGAAGTGTCGGCCAGGCGCATCGCGAAGAAGGTCGGTAAGACGTTGAAGGTGCTGGTCGACGAGATCAACGCCGACGGCGGCATCGGCCGCACCGCGGCGGACGCGCCGGAGATCGACGGCGTCGTGTACGTCGCGCCCGCCGCCAAGGCGTCCAGGCGTTACAAGGCCGGCGATTTCGTGTCGGTGAAGATCACCGGCGCCGACGGCCACGACCTGTGGGGCGAGGTTTAAGCATGACGGTGAGCACGACTCGTAAGCCGGATGGCCGGCCGCCGGATGGCCGGCCCCCGGTAGGCCGGCCCCCGGTAGGCCGGCCCCCGGAAATCCTCGCGCTCGGCGAGGCGATGATCGAATTCAACCAGTCGGCGAAGGATCAACCGAACTACCTGCAAGGCTTCGGCGGCGATACGTCGAACTTCTGTATCGCGGCGGCGCGGCAGGGCGCGAGGACCGGTTTCGTCTCGGCAGTCGGCAGCGATCATTTCGGGCGTTTGCTGATCGATCTGTGGGAGCGCGAGCAGGTGGATACGTCGCTCGTGCGTGTCGATGAGCACGCATCGACCGGCGTGTATTTCGTCTCGCACGGTCCCAGCGGCCACGCGTTCGACTATTTGCGCGCCGGCTCTGCCGCGAGCCGCTACGCGCCGCACGATCTGCCACTCGAGGCGATTGCCGCTGCCCAGTTCGTGCATCTGTCCGGCATCAGCCTGGCAATCAGCCTGAGCGCCTGCGATGCAGCGCTCGCCGCGATCGAACATGCGCGTGCCAACGGCGTGCGCGTGAGCTTCGATACCAACCTGCGCTTGAAGCTGTGGCCGCTCGGCCGGGCGCGCGCGGTGATGCTCGAAGCGATCCGCCAGACCGACATCTGTTTGCCGAGCTGGGACGACGTGACCGAACTCACCGGCCTGACCGGTCGCGACGAGATCGTCGATTTCCTGCTGTCGCGCGGCCCTCGCGTGGTCGCGCTCAAGCTCGGCAAGGAAGGCTCGTACATCGCGACGCCCAATGAGCGGCGCGTCGTGCCGGGCCACGCCGTCGACGCGGTCGACGCGACCGGCGCGGGCGACTGCTTCGGCGGCGCGTTCATCGCGCGCATGGTGGCCGGCGACGACCCATTCGAAGCGGCGCGCTATGCGAACGTCGCCGCCGCGCTGTCGACGCAAGGTTACGGCGCCGTCGCGCCGATCCCTTCGCGGGCGACGGTCGAACACATCCTGGCGGGCTGATCGCGACGCGCTGCGACGCGCGGCCCGCCAAGGCAAGATCATCTTGATGAGACTAAAGAGGAGCGAGCGATGCAACGGGACGTAGTGGTGGTAAGCGGTGTGCGTACGGCAATCGGCGACTTTGGCGGCAGCCTGAAGGATTTTCCGCCGACCGATCTCGGGGCCCGCGTGGTGCGTGAAGCGTTGGCGCGTGCGAACGTGTCGGGCGACGAAGTCGGCCATGTGGTGTTCGGCAACGTCGTCCATACCGAACCGAAAGACATGTATCTGGCGCGCGTGGCCGCGATCAACGGCGGAGTCGCACAACACGCGCCCGCGTTGACCGTGAACCGCCTGTGCGGCTCGGGCTTGCAGGCGATCGTGTCGGCCGCGCAAAGCGTGCTGCTGGGCGACGCCGATATCGCGATCGGCGGCGGCGCGGAAAACATGAGCCGCGCGCCGTACTCGATGCCCGCCGCGCGCTTCGGTCAGCGCATGGGCGATGCGCGTCTCGTCGACATGATGGTGGGTGCGCTGAACGACCCGTTCCAGTCGATCCATATGGGTGTGACCGCCGAGAACGTCGCGCGCAAATACGACATCTCGCGTGAAACACAGGATGCGCTCGCGCTCGAATCGCATCGTCGCGCGGCTAATGCGATCACGAGCGGCTTTTTCAGGGAACAGATCCTGCCGATCACGATCCCGTCGAAGAAGGGCGACGTCGTGTTCGATACGGACGAGCACGCACGCATGAATGCGACTGTGGAAGATTTTTCGAAGCTCAAGCCGGTGTTCGCCAAGGAAAACGGCACGGTGACGGCCGGCAACGCGTCGGGCATCAACGACGCCGCCGCGGCAGTCGTGCTGATGGAGCGCAGCGTCGCCGAACAGCGCGGCATCAAGCCGCTGGCGCGGCTGGTTTCGTACGCGCATGCCGGCGTCGATCCGGCATACATGGGCATCGGCCCGGTGCCGGCGACGCGCAAGGCGCTCGAGCGCGCCGGCCTGACGGTCGCCGATCTCGACGTGATCGAAGCGAACGAAGCGTTTGCCGCTCAGGCGTGCGCGGTCAGCAAGGAACTCGGCCTCGATCCCGCGAAGGTCAATCCGAACGGCTCGGGCATTTCGCTCGGTCACCCGATCGGCGCGACCGGCGCGCTGATTACCGTCAAGGCGCTGTATGAATTGCAGCGGGTTGGTGGCCGGTATGCGCTGGTGACGATGTGTATCGGCGGCGGCCAGGGCATCGCGGCGATCTTCGAACGGATCTGAGGCCGGGCAGCGAACGCGTATCGGGCAGGCAAGCAGGTATCGGGCAACAAGGAAGGAAACGGATGCGGGAACTGAAAGCGATGAAGGGTGCGGTGCGTCGGCGCGGTTGGGCAGTCATGAGCGTCGCCGCACTGCTGTGTGCCGGCGCGGCGGCGTTGATGCCGGCGCAGGCATGGGCGGAAAGCGACGCGGTAAAGGAATTGGCGGCGCCGCCGCCGATTCAGTTGCCGCTCAAGCCGAGCCCCGAATTCGCGAAGTTCCCGCGCTACGCCGGTATGCTGGGCTCGCGTCAGATCGTGCTGCGGCTCGGCGCGAAAACCGACGATCCGGCCGGCGTGCACGGCGAGTATCAGTACACCGATACCGGCGAAGTGATCCTGATCGCCGGCGACCGCGACGGCGATGTGCTCGAAGTCGAAGAATCGAACGACGGCACGCATATCACCGGGAATTGGGTCGGCAAGTTCGCCGCCGATGGTTCGGTCACGGGCGAACGGATGAACGTCGACGATTCCAGCCCGCTGGCGTTCGATCTGAAGCCGCTGGCAGCGGGGCAGGCCGTGCCGGCTGCTACGGCTGCTGGCCCTGAGAGTAAGGCCGCGCCGACGCCGCAGCCATCCGCAGGCGCCACCGGCGCCGCTGCACCGGCTTCGGCGGCCGGTGGCGGTCATGCCGTGGGCGGGGTGAGCAACCTGCAAACCGGCGAGTGAAGCTGGCTGCCGAACGGGCCTGACAGCCCGAGAGCCGTCGGTAAAGCGAAATCCCGCCGGCTCGTCTACTCTTGCATGTGCGGCGCGTGGCAGATCCGCGCTCGATCTGCGTCTCGATTCGTTTCCGTCCGGTTCTTATCTACGTTCACCATGACCCAATCCAAACTCAAACGCGGGCTGCAAACCCGCATCGTGCGCGCCGAGGATCAGCTCACGCCGGGCTTCGAGTCGTTTTCGATGCCGGTTATGCGGGCTTCGACGGTCGTGTTCCCCGATCTCGCGACGATGCGCGCGCTCGACTGGAAAAACGACGCGCAATGGCGCTACGGCCTGCACGCCACGCCGACTTCGCTCGCGCTGGCGCAGCGGCTCGCCACCATCGAAGGCGGCAATCACGCGTTGTTGCAACCGTCGGGGCTGTCGTCGATTTCGAACGTGTACTTCGGCCTCGTCAAGGCAGGCGACGACGTGTTGATTCCCGATAACGTCTACTCGCCGAACCGCGATCATGGTGACTGGCTGGCACGCGATTTCGGCATCACGGTGCGTTACTACGATCCGATGATCGGCGCGGGCATCGCCGATCTGATCCAGCCGAATACGCGTTTGATCTGGCTGGAAGCGCCCGGCTCGGTCACGATGGAAGTGGCCGACGTGCCCGCGATCACCGCCGCGGCGCAAGCGCGCAACGTCGTCACGGCCATCGACAATACGTGGTCGGCGGGGCTCGGGTTCCGGCCGTTCGACCACGGCGTCGATATCTCGGTGCAGGCGCTGACCAAGTACCAGTCGGGTGGTGGAGACGTGCTGATGGGCGCGACCATTACCGTCAACCGCGAGTTGCATCTGAAGCTGAAGGCTGCGCGCATGCGCATGGGCATCGGTGTGTCCTCGGACGACTGTTCGCTGATTCTGCGCAGTCTGCCGACCATGCAACTGCGCTTCGAACAGCATGACCGCGCGGCGCTTGGCCTTGCCAAATGGCTGAAGACGCGGCCGGAAATCGCCGCGGTATTGCACCCGGCGCTGTCCGATTGTCCGGGGCATGAATTCTTCAAGCGCGACTTCACGGGCGCGGGCGGTCTATTTTCCGTGGTGTTCGACGAACGTTACAGCGCGGTGCAAATCGATACGTTCTGCGAGTCGCTGGAACTGTTTTCGCTCGGCTGGAGTTGGGGCGGCGCGCACAGTCTCGCGATGCCGTACGACGTCGCGTCGATGCGCAGCGCAGCGCAGTGGCCGCACCGCGGCACGCTGGTACGGTTTTATATCGGCCTGGAAGAGGAAGCCGATTTGCGCGCGGATATCGAGCACAGCCTGGCGGCGCTGGGTTGAACGCCTGAACGTTTCGGCAATCTGTCATGCAAGCCTATCGGGACACGGTTCCGGTGGGTTTTTCTCTTTGTCAATGTAACCAGTAAGCCTAACCATTCGGCCGAATGGTCGACGCCGGATCTAGACGCTACGATATGAGGCAGTGACAGCGTTGGAGAGGGGGCGTGGCGAGGTGCCGACCTTGGCGTTCGCCATTGTTGGATTCTGCGTGTTGGCGTTTTCCTGCTCGATCCTTGTGATGTCGATGTCGCTTGCTTCGTACGATCTTCGATCCAGTAGCAGGACGGGCACAAAACAGAGCGTGCTTGTTGGCGAGTACTGGTGCCGTGGAGCAATCGTTGGGTCGATTTCTGCGGCGGCCGTTGCCGCGATTTTATTCGTAGCACTACATGTTCACCTCATCGAGTTTTTTTAGATAGTGGAGCATTTATACTGCTCCCGCTAAAGGAGGCAACATGAAAAAGCTAGTCAAATTTTTCGCGTCCGAGCAAGGCTTCGATCGGATGTGCTGGTGGGCGGGCGGCGTGTTTTTCTCCTGTCTGGTCTTCGTGACCACCGCGTTTGTCATAGCGTCGCACACCAGGTGAGTCCGAGGCGTGCGCCGGCGTCGCGCTCTGCCTGCCGGCGCATCGCCGGTGCATTAAAACAGCCGCAACAACCCATCCAGCCCGACATGGTTGAAGGCGACGCTAGCGGCTTCGCGCACCACCGGCTTCGCACGGAACGCGACGGATAGGCCCGCCGCACCCATCATCTTCAGATCGTTCGAACCGTCGCCGATGGCGATCGCGCGGGCCGGTTCGATGCCCAGTTGGGCACACGTTTCGCGCAGCGTGCGTGCCTTCACGTCAGCGTTGACGATCTCGCCGCTCACCTTGCCGGTCAACTTCCCGTCCACGATTTCGAGCGTGTTGGCGCGCGTGAAATCCAGACCAAGCCGAGCCTTCAGTTTTTCGGTGAAGAACGTGAATCCGCCAGACACCAGCAGCGCTTTCAATCCCGCAGCCTTCGCGCCGGCCAGCATCCGTTGCGCGCCCGGCGAGAGCTGCAGCCGCTCTTCATAAACGCGGTCGAGCGCGCTGGCGTCGAGTCCTTTGAGCAGAGCCACGCGGCGTGTCAAGCTTTCATTGAAGTCCTTGATTTCACCGCGCATCGACGCTTCAGTGATCGCGGCCACTTCGGCTTTCAGCCCGCAGAAGTCGGCGATTTCGTCGATGCACTCGATCGTGATCAGCGTCGAATCCATGTCCATCGCGACCAGCCCGAAATCGCGCAACTGGCGGCCTGCTTCGACAAACGCGTAGTCCAGTTGATGGGTGCCGCAATAGACCTCCAGATCGGCGCGCTGCGAAACGGCGGCGTCGGCGATGCGAATCGCGTTCGCGTCGATGACGCTGCCGTGCGAGCCGCGTGCGAGCGCAATGAGCGTTTTATGATGGTCGGCGGACAGGGGCGCGGGGCTTTGGATGACGAGGTTCATTGACGGCGCAGTGACGCAGGAAGGGACGGGCGCGCGGCGCGCGCGGAAAATCCCGCTATTGTAACGGTTCGGCGCCATGCAGCCCGCGTGCAACCGTCAGGCGGCCGGTTCATACTGGCGCATCGAACGACGCCCCTGCATCCATTGCGCTCATCGAACCGATTGTGTCCACCCGGCGGCGCACGGCATACCGCATGCATTGGATCAGCCACGAGGCGCATCACTACGGAGACAACCGATGACCCCGGCGACCGCCACCGACGCGCTCACCCTTGCGCGCGACTTCGATCTGCGCCACCTGAGCCCGGCTTTCTACACCGACCCTTACCCGGTCTACCACGCGCTGCGTACGCATGAGCCCATCAAGCGCATGCCGGACGGATCGCTCTTTCTGACGCGTTTTCGCGACGTGCAGGCGGTTTACCGCGACCCCAAAACTTTCAGTTCCGACAAGACTGTCGAATTCGGGCCGAAATATGGCGATTCGCCGCTCTACACGCATCACACGACCAGTCTCGTCTTCAACGATCCGCCGCGGCATACGCGGGTGCGCAAACTGATCGCCGGCGCGCTGACGGCGCGCGCGATCGCGGCGATGGAGCCGGGCCTGGTCCGCCTCGTCGACGGCTTGCTCGATGCCGCCGCCGGGCGCGGCCGGATCGACCTGATCGGCGAATTCGCGTCGGCGATTCCGGTCGAGATCATCGGCAATCTGCTGGACGTGCCGCATGCGGAGCGCGAGCCGTTGCGCGGCTGGTCGCTGGCGATTCTCGGCGCGCTCGAGCCGTCGCTGAGCGACGCGCAGTTCGAACGCGGCAACCGCGCGGTCAGCGAATTCGTCGGCTATTTGCAGGACCTGGTGGCGCGGCGCCGGCGTGAACCCGGCGATCCGCAGCATGACGTGCTGACGCGCCTGATCCAGGGCGAAGAGGGCGGCGAGCAATTGTCGGAAACGGAACTGCTGCAAAACTGCATCTTCATTCTGAATGCCGGTCATGAGACGACCACCAATCTGATCGGCAACGGCCTCGTCACACTGACCCAATGGCCGGAGCAGCGCGCCGCGATGTTGCACGAACCGTCGCTGATCGAGTCGGCGATTGAAGAGTGCTTGCGCTTCGAGAGTTCGAATCAGCTCGGCAATCGGATGACGACCGTGGATACGGAGATCGGCGGTGTTGCGGTGGCGCGCGGCACGCCCGTCACGTTGTGCATCGGCGCGGCCAATCGCGACCCGGACCAGTTCGCCGAACCGGATCGCTTCGACATCCGCCGCGATCCGAACCGGCATCTGGCGTTTGGCTTCGGCATTCATCAATGCGCGGGGTTGTCGCTCGCGCGACTCGAGGCGCGGATCGCTATCGGGCGCTTTGTGCAGCGTTTTCCCGCTTATCGCCTCGACGGCGAACCGACTCGTGGCGGGCGCGTGCGGTTTCGCGGTTTCGCCTCGGTGACGGTCGAGATCGACCCGACGAGCTGAGCGCGACATCGCAACTGTTCGAAACGTCGGCACCCTGCCGCCGCCGACGAGCCGGCACGCCGCATCTTTTGCCGACATGGCGCAAGACTTACAGCCGATGCCTTGAGCGGCAAGTACGCCGTCACGCCGCCTGCCGCGCGGAACCGCGTGGCACGCTTGCTGCTTCACCCCAAGGATGAGGGACTTTGGGGCGCACGATGGCACACATGATCTGGAAGGGCGCAATCAGCTTCGGCCTCGTCCATATACCGGTGCAACTGTACCCGGCGACGCACTCGGAAAAGGTCGGTTTCAATCTGCTCGACAAGCGCTCGATCGATCCGGTCGGCTATAAGCAGATCAACAAGCGCACCGGCAAAGAGGTCGCGCGCGAGAACATCGTGCGCGGGTTCGAGTACGAAAAGGACAAGTACGTCGTGCTGTCCGATGAGGAGATCCGCGCGGCGAATCCCGAGTCCACGCAGACGGTCGATATCCTCGCATTCGTCGATGCGCCCGAGATCTCGTTTCTTTATCTCGACACACCGTACTTCCTCACGCCGGATCGCAAGGGCGAAAAGGTGTATGCGCTGCTGCGCGAGGCGATGAAGTCGTCGGGCAAAGTAGGTGTGGCGAGCGTTGTGCTGCATAACAAGCAGCATCTCGCGGCCTTGGTCCCGGTTGGTCCGGTGCTGGCGTTGAATACGCTGCGCTGGGCCGCCGAAGTGCGCGACTTCGACGAATTCAAGCTGCCGGTCGACGATCCGAAGAAAGCCGGCATCACCGCGCGCGAGCTCGAGATGGCGAAAAAGCTGATCGACGACATGAGCGACACGTGGGACCCGGCGAAGTACCACGACACGTTCCGCGATGACATCATGGCGCTGGTCGACCGCAAGATCCGCGCAGGCAAGACCGAGGAAATCTCCGAGATCGAAGCGCCACAGGCGTCGCGTCAATCCGCCGATATTCTCGATTTGTCCGACCTGCTCAAGCGCAGCCTCGGCCGCGGCAAAGGCAAGCCGGCGGTGGGCGCGCGCAAAAGTACGGCAGACGATGAAGATGACGCGGAAGCCACCGCACCGGCTCGCAAGAAACCGCGCGCGGTGAGCACGCCCCGCAGCGGCGGCAGCGGCAGCGGCGGCAAGACCGCTTCAGCGGCGCGCAAACGACGCGCGGCCGCCTGAAAGGGAAACCGGATAGCCGCACGCCGGTGCATTGTGCTTCCGCGCCTCAGTCGGTCGCCGCATCCCAATACGGCGGATCGCCGAAATGCTCGGCAAGGAACTCGATGAAAGCCAGCGTCCTGGGCGGCACGAACGCGCGGCTCGGATAGACCGCCCAGATTGCGACCTTCTCCGCGAGCGGATAGGTGTCGAGCACGCTGACCAGTTCGCCGCTGCGCAGATATGGCGCAACGTCCCATGTCGATTTGAGCGCGATGCCGAAACCGGCCAGGAGCGCGTCGCGAATCACTTCGCCGTTGTCGGTGACGAGACGCCCGCTCACACGCACATCGAGCGGACCGGCGGGCGTCACGAACGCCCAGTCGCGCTGGTCCGAGAGGATCATGCATTCGTGCTGTGTCAGATCCGAAGGATGATGCGGCGTGCCGCGCGCGGCGAGATAGGCAGGCGCCGCGCAGATCACACGGCGGTTTGTCGCGAGACGCCGCGCCACCAGCGACGAATCCTTCAACACGCCGATCCGGATCGCCATGTCGATGCCCGCATCGACCAGATCGACCAGTTGATCGGTCAGCCGCAAATCGACGCTCACGCCGGGATAGCGGCGCAAGAATTCGCCGATCACCGGTGACACGTGCTGCCGCCCGAACGACGACGGCATCGACACCCGCAAGCGGCCCTGCGGTTCGGCCTGGGCGCGACCGACCGAGGCGCGCGCGGCGGCGGCCGCATCGAGCAGCGTCTGGGCGCGCATCATGAACACTTCGCCGTCCTGGGTGAGACTGATACGGCGCGTGGTCCGGTGCAGCATGCGCGCGCCGAGCAGCTTTTCCAGTTGCGCGATCCGCGAGCTTGCCACCGCCGCCGACAAGCCGAATTCGCGCCCGGCCGCCGACAGATTGGCCAGCAAGGCCGCCCGGACAAACAACGCGACGTCGAGCAGATCGAGGCGCTCCCGGTCGTGGAGCATGGGTGACGCGGAATGGGCAGGGCGATTCATTCTTCTGAAATTCAAAATGATGTTTCAGTCATTATGGCGGTTTTATGAGAATAAGAACCGGCTTACGATGACGTCAAGGTGATCGACGGCGGCGTTGCGTCGGCAGTGAGGCGCACCAGACGCCACCCGCCGGGTTCGCCAGTCCTTCAACCCAATCTGAACAAACAGGAGTTGTGATGAAAGCAGTCGGTCTCTATCGTTATTTGCCGATCGATCAAGCCGAAGCGTTGATCGATGTCGCCATCCAGAAACCCGAAGCCACCGGCCGTGACCTGCTGGTGAAGGTCGAAGCGATCTCGGTCAATCCGGTCGACACCAAAGTGCGCGCCCCGAAAGACACCGTCGAGAAAACGCCGCGCATACTTGGCTGGGACGCGGCCGGTACGGTGGTGGCGGCCGGGCCGGACGTCACGCTCTTCAAGGTCGGCGATCCGGTGTTTTATGCCGGCAGCATCACGCGGCCGGGCGCCAATAGCGAGTTCCATCTGGTCGATGAGCGCATCGTCGGGCGCAAGCCGGCGTCGCTCGATTTCACCCACGCGGCCGCTTTGCCGTTGACCGCGATCACCGCGTGGGAAGCGCTGTTCGATCGCCTCGGCGTGTCGCCGCAAGGCGCGCACGAGGGCCGCACGGTGCTGATCATCGGCGGTGCGGGCGGGGTCGGCTCGATCGGAATCCAACTGGCGAAGCAACTCGCGAAGCTGAACGTGATCGCGACCGCCTCGCGTCCCGAATCGGCGAAGTGGGCGACGGCGTTGGGCGCGGATCACATCATCGATCACTTCGGCGATATGCCCGCGCAGTTGAAGAAGATCGGCATCGACCAGGTCGATTACGTGCTGGTGTTCAACGACACCGACAGGCACTTCCCGGCGGCGGCCGAAGTCGTCAAACCGCAGGGCGGCATTTGCACGATCGTCGAAAACAGCAAGCCGGTCCCGGTCGAACTGTTGAAGGCGAAAAGCGGCGCGTTCCATTGGGAGTTCATGTTTACGCGTTCGATGTTCGGCACGCCCGACATGATCGAGCAGCATAAGCTGCTGACCGAAGTAGCGCGTCTGGTCGATGCGGGCACGTTGCGCACGACAGTCGGTCAGGATCTCGGCAAGATCAACGCCGAAAACCTGCGCCGCGCGCATCAACTGCTCGAACAAGGGCGCGCGATCGGCAAGCTGGTGCTGACGGGTTTCTAAGCCGCGCATAGTCCGACGACGGAGCATGGCCGGCCTCGCAGATGCGTTGCCGGCCATGTGTCTTTCGGATAGGACCTCACGCGAGGTCGTGGCGTTGCGCAGGGGCGAATCGCACACGCAGAAAACGCGTCACCGCAAGCGGGTTAACACCCGATTCGTATGAAGCGCGCGCATGGCCGCTTGGCGTTAGACTGGTAGCGCATCATGCTAAAACAGTTGCGTGTCTCGTGGTTCGCCCGGCCGGTCGCCATCAGGCTCGAGTCAGGCAGTAGTGCTTAAGCGAGCCCGCAGCGGCACAACAACGAGGTGACAGTATGAGCTTCAGACTTTCCGCCGTTTCGCTTGTCGCTTCCCTCGCCTGCGCGTTGGCGCCCGGCGTGCTCGTGCCGGTGGCCCGCGCGGCCACGCCGATTACGGTCACGTCGCAGTCCGCCACCGATGGTCCGATCCGCTATACAGTCCGCGTCACGTCGAAACAGTTCGGCAATTCACAGGAAACGCGCACGATCCGCTCCGGCGAATCGGATGACTTCACGTGGAAGACCGTGCCGCCGGGTGGGCCGGTCCCCGCGGCTGACACCTGTCCGAATTATGCATCGCTGCCGGTCGATACCAACGGCGCGATGATTCGTCAGACGCAGATCCGCTTTGCCCCTGTGGTTGCCGGTGACGGCACCGCGACCGTGCAACTGAGCTTCCAGGCGCAGACGCCGCACGGCGTCAAGACGGTGACGAACGCCGGTAAAACGCTCAAGTGTCCGAACGACGTGCGCGTCAGCCAGATTCTGCGCTTTACGATGCCGACCAACGGCACTACGAAGACGCTGACGCTCACCGATGGCACCCAGGTGGCGGTCTCGGCGAAGCGTTGAGTGATGCGCGCGGAGGGTAGTCAACGCTGCGCGGCCGGCCGCTCCAACAGCCGCGCGCCCAGAAACCGATGCTCGGCCGAGAAGAGCCGCCGGTAGGTCAGCAGCACCGCGCCCACCGTCCCCAACGCCGACGATGCCGCGATCAGAAACATGATCACAATCTGATAGCGCACCGCCTGCAACGGCGACTGACCGGCCAGCACCTGGCCGGTCATCATGCCGGGCAAACTCACCACGCCGACTACCGCCATCTGATTCAGCGTCGGCATCATGCCCGCGCGCACGGCCTGCCGCGCCGGTGCCTGCGCCGCTTCCCAACGCGTCGCGCCGAGTGCGAGCGCCATGTCGACGCGGTCGCGCCGCGCGGTCAATTCCTCGGTCATTCGTTCGATGCCGAGCGACACGCCGGTCAGCGTATTGCCGAGGATCATGCCGAGGATCGGGATCGCATATTGCGGCTCGTACCATGGATGAATGCGAATCACGACGAAGAGTCCGACCGCCGCCACCAGCCACGAACTGACCCAGATCGACAGCACGCTGTCCACACGTTGCCCGGCATAGGTGCGGATGCCGCGCTGCGCGCCCGCGAAGCCGGCGATCAGCGTCATCACGATCATCAACGGCAGTACCACGAACCAGCGGTCATAGCGGAACACCCAGCCAAGCACATAGCCGATCGCCAGCAACTGCAGCACGGTTCGCGCTGCCGCCCACGCCAGCGTGCGCTCGAGGTCCAGCTTGAGGGCCACCGAGACCACGCCGTTCACGACAATCAGTAACGCAGCAATCGCCACGTCCCAGAGGCTCAGGTTTTGCAATGTCATTGGCCGGACTCCTGATGAGCCTGCGTCACGGTTGATTCGTCGAGCACACCCGCGCGCATCGTCAGATGCCGCTCGCTCATGCGCACGGCCTGCGCCGGATCGTGCGACACCCACACCGATGCATGCCCGCCTGGATCGGCATCGAACCACGCGTGCACCAGGCCCTCGATCGCACGCGACGATTCCGGGTCGAGCGATGCGGTCGGCTCGTCGAGCAGCAGGACTTCGGGCGCCAGTTGCAAGACACGGATCAGCGCGGTGATCTGCGCCTCGCCGCCGGAAAGTTCGCTCGCGCGCTTGTCGAGGAAATCGCCGCCGCGCCCGGCCTGAGCGGCGAGGCTCGCCGCACGCGCCCGGTCGAAACGGACATCGCGATAGGTTCGCAGCTCGAACGGATAGCGCAGATTGTCTTCGACGCTGCCGTCGAGGAGCGCGGGCCGTTGCCGGATATACGCGACGTTGCGGCGGTAACGGGGAATCGCGGCGCGCGCGACCGGCGCGCCGTGCCACATGATGCGTCCTGCATCGAGTGGATCGAGCAGGGCCAGCGCGCGCAGAAACACGCTTTTGCCTGACCCCGACGGCCCGGTGACCGCGACCCGGTCGCCAGTCTGCAAGGCGAAATGGGTCGGCTGCAGGAGGCTTTGCCCACGCAGCGCATCGCGCCGGGCGATGCCGTCGGCAAGGACTAAAGGAACATCGTTCATGAGCGGCGTTGTGGTGGGGTTTTGCATTTTTCCGGGCGTGGCCCTGACGCCGCCGCGACATTCCCATCGCATGCAACGTTCACTTGAGTTGTGCGGCATGATAAAACGACAACTATCTGGCACGATACGTGCGGTCAAATATACAACGAAGAAACCTCGGAGCCCTTCATGGCAGTGTCGAGCACAATTGGAAGACGGATCGGAAAAATCATCGCATGGCTGGTGGGGATCGTCGTCGTTCTGATTGCTGCGCTGTCGATTTTTATTCTGACCTTTGACTGGAACCGGGCTCGGCCGTGGGTCGACGACAAAGTCACGCAGGCGATCGGCCGGCCGTTCGCGATCACCGGCGATCTGAAAGTAGGGTGGCGACAGCCGGTGGGCGAGACCGGTTGGCATAGCTGGGTGCCTTGGCCGCGCTTCTCGGCGGCCAACATCACGGTGGGCAATCCCGAGTGGAGCAAACAGTCGCACTTCGCGACGCTCGACGAGATCGACTTCGAGGTCAAGGTACTGCCGCTGCTCGCCCACGACATCGTGATTCCCGCGATCAACCTTGTGAATCCTTCGGTCGACCTGGAGCGCCTGCTCGACGGACGCAATAACTGGACCTTCAATTTACCCGCTTCGACAGGGCCTTCGGAATGGAAGCTCGATCTGCACGACATCGCGTTTGCGAAGGGCAATGTCGCGCTGTCGGACCAGCAGAAGAAGATCGAGATGCAGGCCGTCATCGATACGCTCGGCCAGCCGATTCCGATCGGCGAGGCGATGAAGCAGCAGGAAGAGGCATCGCGCAACGCGTCGGCGGAGGTGGTTGGCAAAGCGGGCGCGAGCAAGCTTGCCGCGCAGGCGAGCGCCGCGGCGGCGTCCGAGGCAGCAGCGGCTTCGGCGGCGGCATCGGCATCGGCATCGGCCGCTGGCGGGACGAGCGCGGCGGCCAGCGCCAAGCCGGCGATTGCGCCGTATGCGATTGGCTGGACCATCAAGGGCACCTACAACAAGACGCCGCTGTCGGGCAGCGGCAAGTTCGGCGGTGTGCTGGCGTTACAGGATGCGAACCGGCCATTCCCGGTGCAGGCCGATGTCAAGACCGGCGATCTGCATGTCGGCCTGGTTGGCACGATTACCGATCCGGCACACCTTGCCGCGGTCGATCTGCGCTTCTGGCTGCAAGGCAACAGCATGGCGCGGCTCTATTCGCTGACCGGTGTGACCTTGCCGGAGACGCCGCCCTATGCGACCGAGGGCCGTCTTGTCGGTCAGTTCAAGGCTGGCGGCAGCGTCTTCAGGTATGAAAACTTTACTGGCCGGGTAGGCGGTAGCGATCTGAATGGTTCGCTGACCTATACGGCGCGCGAGCCGCGTCCGCTGCTGGAGGGGGAGTTGGTATCGCACCTGTTGCAGTTCGCCGATCTGGCCCCGGTGATCGGCGCGGACTCGAACGCCAGCAAAGCCAGGCGCGGCGACACGACGCGACAGCCCGGCAACAAGGCGCTGCCGGTCGAAGAATTCCGCACCGACCGCTGGAAGGCGATCGACGCCGACGTGAAGTTCACGGGCCGCCGCATCGTCAAGGACGTGAACCTGCCGATCACCGATCTGTACACGCACGTTATCCTGACCGACGGCGTGCTGTCGCTGGAGCCGTTGAAGTTCGGCGTGGCCGGCGGCACGCTGGCATCCGACATTCATCTGGACGGCAGCACGGCGCCGCTCAAGGGGCGCTTCGCCACATCGGCGCGTCATCTGAAGCTCAAGCAACTGTTTCCGAACGTCAAGACGATGCAAAGCGCGCTTGGCGAGATCAACGGCGACGCGTCGCTGAGCGCGACCGGCAATTCGCCGGCGGCGTTGGCCGCGACTTCGAACGGCGAGGTGAAGGCGCTGATTACCGACGGTACGGTGAGCCGCCTGTTGATGGAGGCGGCCGGCCTGAACGTGGCGAACGTTGTCTACGAAAAGCTGTTTGGCAATCGCGACGTGAAGATCAACTGCGCCGTGGCCGATTTTGTCGCGACCAACGGCGTGCTTGATTCGCGCGTCTTCGCGCTCGATACGGACGATGCGGTGATCGACATCGACGGCGACGTGAATTTCCGCGACGAATCGATGAACCTTGGCGTGCATCCGCATACCAAGGGTTTCCGCGTGTTTTCGCTGCGCTCGCCGTTGTATGTGAAGGGGACTTTCAAGGATCCCCATGTCGGGGTGAATGCTACCGCGTTGGCATTGAGGGGCGGTGCCGTTATTGGGCTTGGGTTGATCAATCCGTTTGCGGCGTTGATTCCATTGCTCGCGCCTAGCAATAGTAAGCCGTTGGCTTGTAATCAGTTGCTGTCGCAGGTAAGGCAGGTGCCGACTGCGCCGCCGCCGGGGCAGAAGCAGATGCCTAAGGCTGCTATTTCATTGGACGGGGTGACGGGTAATAAGTCTGGTTCTTCCGCTGCTGCGGGCGGTAAGAAGCCGGCTGTCGCGGCGCCGGCTAATGCGGCTGAATATAAAGGGAGTTGAGGTTTTTGCCTTTGGCGACGGCAAAGGCAAAAAACCTTACCTCAAAGACCGCGGAGCGGCATCTCCAGCGGCATCCTGCCGCCGGACCCCCCTCCGGGCGCCACCAATCCGGGTGGCGCCGAACTCCGTCAGGATCTTCCCTCTCGCCCGGCTGGCAAAGACCAAAAACCCAAACCCATCGGCCTCATACCAATACCCGCCGTTCTCCAGCCCATCGAGCGGCTGTTCCAACGCATTGGTAATGGACTCGATACAACGCCGCCGCAATTCAGCGGGCGCCGGATAAGGCGGCTGCGCTCCTCGCACGCTGCACAAAAGAACATCGAGCCCTGGCAACACGTGCGCATAGAGCACCGGTTCGTCCTGCGCGCGAGCGCGCGCAATCTTGGTGTCGAGCTGACCGAATGGTTTGAAATGCCGCAGCACCGCGAGGAACGACTCATCGCCGTCCACCTTCGCGCGTCTACGCTTTTTCGGGAAGGACATAAAAATTCGCCTGAAAAAGAATTGCAAGAAACGCAGCGTCCTCATGCGACCACTCCCGGCTTCGCGCGCCGCACGTCGATCTTTTATAGCATACGACAAGGCTGGATTCACGGTGATTCGACGACCGCGTCGTCACACCGCCTCCAGCACGAATCATGCCGAATCGCCTCGCCGCGCGCTTTCGCTTCCCAGCACATCTGTCTCCATCATAGACGCACGCGCCGCCGAAAAAACACATGTGATCAATAAAAAAGTCATTTTTATGTGGGCGGGCGCATCTTGCCGCTACGTTGAAATATCTCACATTCGCGTCGATAATGGCCCGTCCGGCTGCGCCGCGCCGTGCCCGCCAGCACCGCGGCCCGGCAGCATGGCCAGGCTGCAAACTGTCCTCGCGTGCCGCCGGGGCCTGAGTGACCCATTGGGCGAACATGAAACTTTTCACCAAGGGTCTGCTGCTGATTGCAGTGCCGTGCGTGGTCGAGCTGGCGCTTCTGGGCGTCGTCTTCGATACCCAGGAGCAAACGGCGCAGGCCGCGCAGTGGGTCGCCAACAGCAAGCAGATCCTCTATCAGTCGTCGGCCATCGTCGATCCGCTGCTGCGTCAGGCCGCGCGGGTGCGCACGGGTATGGTCGTCGGCGATCCATTGTTTATTGACCGGCATACAGTGTGGGTCGAGCTCGGCGACCGGCTTGCGCATCTCGAGGCGCTGGTCGCCGATACGCCGCAGCAAGTCCGGCGCGTGCGCCAGATGCAACAGGCGATCGAAGCGTATCGCGCGCAGAGCGCCGCGGTCTCGCAGGCGCTGCATGCGGGGCGCAGTCTGAATTCGTTCGCCGCGCTGGAAGGCGGTGCGCTGCCTCAGCAGATCGCGCTGTTCCGCGACGAGCTTGCTGCGTTCGGCAGCGAGGCGTCACGGCTCGACGCGGAGCGCGGCGCATCCCTCACGCGGCGCCGCGAGCGCCAGCAATATGCGCTGATCGCCGCGGTGATCGGCTCGATGCTGATCTGGGCGGCCACCGCCGTGGTGTTTGCGCGCAGCATCGGCCGGCGGTTGGAAGTGTTGACCGGTAACGCCGAGCGTCTGGGTAACGGGCGGCCGCTTGCGGCGCCGCTCTCCGGCGACGACGAAATCGCCGCGCTCGATGCGGTGCTTCATCAGACGGGCGTCCGTTTGCGCGAAGCGGAACGCGAGCAGGCCATGCTGAAAGCGCGGCTCCAGGCGCGCGCACAGGAACTCGCAGGCGTCAACGAGGAGTTGCGCCAGGAAACACAAGACAACGAAATGTTCATCTATAGCGTGTCGCACGATCTGCGCTCGCCACTGGTGAATCTGCAAGGTTTTTCGAAAGAGTTACAGGTGTCGTGCGACGAACTGCACAGCACCGTCGAGGCGGCCGATTTGCCGCAAGGCGAGCATCGACGCATGGTGCATATTCTCGACGGCGACGTGCGGGAGTCCTTGCAATATCTGCGTACCGCGGTGACGCGGGCCGCGGCGATCATCGACGCGTTGCTGCGCATTTCGCGCGCCGGCCGGCTCGAATATCAGTGGCAGCGCGTGAGCGTCGGGCGGGTGGTGGATCGGGTGGTCGATGCGCTGCAGGGCACGATCAAGCAGCGCGCGGCGGTGGTCACCGTGCGTGAGTTGCCGCCCGTGTGGGGCGACCCGGGCGCGATCGAACAGATTTTCAGCAACCTGATCGGCAACGCGCTTAACTATCTCGACCCGGTGCGTCACGGGCGCATCGAGATCGGCGCGCTGGAGCCGGAACCGGTGGAAGAAAGGGAGCCGGGTGTGCTGCGCACCCGCACCTATTACGTGCGCGATAACGGACTTGGAATTCCGGCCGCGTATATGTCGAAGGTGTTTCGCGCGTTTCAGCGGCTGCACGGTGACATCGCTGGCGGCGAGGGCATCGGGCTTGCGGTGGTGCGGCGCATGGTGGAGCGACACGGCGGCCGGGTTTGGGTGGAGTCGGCGGAAGGCGCGGGGTCGACCTTTTTCGTCGTGCTGCCGGAACAGCCGGCGCGCCATTAAAGTGTTATCGAATTGAGATCGGCAGCCGGGGCAATAGTGGGGATACTTAGAAGCATTATGCATAAACGAATCGCCGGTATGGAGGGCATATGAGTCACGGGGAGACGGTCAGCATCGTGCTGATCGAAGACGACGACGGCCACGCAACGCTCGTCGAGCGCAATTTGCGCCGCGCCGGCATTTCGAACGGTTTCGTGCGTTTTCGCGACGGTCAGCAAGCGCTCGATTATTTTTTCGGCCCGGCGCCGGCCGACCCCGCCGCGAGTCCCTATCCGCCACGCGAAGATCTGACGAATTTCGTCGTGCTGCTGGACCTGAAGATGCCGCGCGTCGATGGTTTCGAAGTGTTGCGGCGTTTGAAGGATTCGCCGCAGACCGCCGCAGTGCCGGTCATCGTCCTGACCACGACCGACGATCCACGCGAAATCGCGCGCTGCTACGAACTCGGCTGCAACGTCTATATCACCAAGCCGGTCGAGTACGATGCGTTCATCGAAGCGGTGCGGCGGCTGGGCTTTTTCCTGCAGGTGGTCAAGCTGCCGCCCGGTCATCGGCTGGCGGCGTCATGAAGGGCGTCTCATAGCGGGCGCCCGCAAGCCGCCCATGACAAACATCGCTACACCAGACCTAGCCAAAGAAGATTGCGCATGACCCCAGAAGTATCCGCGCTGCCCGCCGCGTATGTGCTGGTCGTCGACGACGACGAAGGCATTCTGCGGCTCGCGCGCAAGTCGCTCGAGCGCGCCGGCTGCCGTGTGGCGATCTGCGCCGGTGTCGAGGCGGCCCGCGAGCGGCTCGCCGCGGGCTCTCCCGACCTGCTGGTGCTCGACTACCAGCTTAGCGGGCCGGAGACCGGCCTCGACTTCTTTCGCCGCTTGCGCGCCGAGGGCGTGCGGATTCCCGCCATCCTCGTGACCGGTTTCACCGACGAATCCCGCGTGATCGAAGCGTTGCGCGCGGGCGTGTCCGACGTGGTGCCGAAATCCGGCGACTACCTCGATTACCTGCCCGAAGCCGTCGAGCGGGTGCTGTCGCAAGTCCGTTTGCAGAAAGCCTCGGACGAAGCCTTGCTGCTGCGCGATCGCGAACAGCATTACCGGACCTTGTCGGAAGCGTTGCCGCACCTTGTGCTGACTTGCAACGCCGAGGGCGATTGTGATTTTCTGTCGAAGCAGTGGTTCGACTACACGGGGCTGGCCGAAAGCAGTTCATACGGCCTCGCGTGGCTCGATGCCGTGCATCCCGACGACCGCGAGGAAATTCGCGGCACCTGGCTCAAGGCGGTGAGGAGCGGCGCCGGCGATTATCGGCACGAACTGCGGATTCGCCGCCACGACGGCGAATATCGCTGGTTCGACGCCCGTGCGGTCGCCATGCGCGACGCAGACGGCAACGTCAGCAAATGGTTCGGCAGTTGCACGGACATTCATCCGCAGCGTGAAGCAATCGAGGAGCGCGAACGCCTGCTCGCGTCGGAGCAGGCCGCCCGCCAGACCGCCGAAGAGGCCAACCGCGCGAAGGACCGCTTTCTGGCGATGCTGTCGCATGAATTGCGCACGCCGCTCACACCGGTGCTGGCCGGCGCCAGCGTGCTGGAGATGATTGCGGATCTGCCCGAGCAGGCGCGCGCGAGCGTGCGCATGATCCGCCGCAACGTCGAACTCGAAGCGCGGCTGATCGACGACTTGCTCGACCTCACGCGGGTGGCGAACGGCAAGCTGCGTCTATCGCTGGAAACCGTCGACGTGCACGACGTGCTCGACAGCGTGCTCGAACTGTTTCGCAGCGAGATCCAGGTCAAGCAGCAGGACGTGCATGTGCACAAGAACGCGCAGCACCATTACGTGCTGGCCGACCGTGCACGGCTGCAACAGATGCTGTGGAACCTGATTCGCAACGCCGCCAAGTTCACGCCGGACGGCGGCCATATCTACGTGCGCACGCGCGACGAACGCATGCACGTGCAGATCTCGATTGAAGACACGGGTATCGGCATCGAACCGGAGCAGATCGGCAAGCTGTTCAACGCGTTCGAGCAGGGCAACCAGAACATGACGCGGCAGTTCGGCGGGCTCGGTCTCGGCCTTGCGATCACCAAGGCGCTGACCGACGTGCATGGTGGCACGGTGATCGCGCAAAGCCCGGGCGCGCATTGCGGCGCGACGTTCACGATCACGCTGCCGACCGCCGCGAAACCTGCCGAAGCGCCCCTCGTTAGCGCGCCGGCCGAAGTACATGCGGCCCGCCTCCTGACCATTCTGTTAATCGAGGACCACCTCGATACCGCGGAGGTGATGGCGCAGCTGATTCGCGGTCTCGGACATGACGTGACGGTGGTCGGGCGCGTGGACGATGCGCTGGCCGCCACTCAGGCGCGCACCTTTGATCTGGTGATCAGCGACGTGGGTTTGCCCGACGGCACGGGCATCGATTTCATCAAGGCGTTCCGCGAGCATTCGGACGTGCCCGCGATTGCGTTGACGGGCTTCGGCACCGACGAAGACGTGCGCCGTTGTCTGAGCGCCGGTTTCACTTTGCATTTGACCAAGCCGGTCAATTTCGGCCAGCTTGAAACGATGATCGAAAGCGCGGTGAAGCGGAAGGCGCATCAGGACGAATAGTGCACCGGATGGACATTTTCGTGCTGCGTCCGGGTATGTCGGGCGCACGATAAAAAAGGCCTGCTGCGAGTCAATCGCAACAGGCCTTTTTATTGGACCCGGCTTATGTGCGGGGTCGAATGCTTAACGCGGCGAGTTTTTCAGGGAATCGCGGATTTCGCGCAGTAGCAGCACATCTTCCGACGGCTCGGCCGGTGCGGCCGGCGCGGCCTCAGCCGGCTTGCGCAAATTGTTGATGAACTTGACCATCAGGAAAATGATTAACGCGAGGATGATGAAGTTGATCAGGACGGTGATAAACGAGCCATAACCGAACACGGCAACGCCTGCCGTCTGCAAGTCTTTATACGACTCGGGGCTGCCTTTGAAGCTGGCGGGAATGTTACCCAGACGGATGAACTTGTTGGAGAAATCGAGGCCGCCAGTGGCAACCCCGACAACCGGCATGATCAGGTCTTTAACAATCGAATTGACGATGGTGGAAAAAGCGCCGCCGATAATCACACCGACCGCGAGATCCATCACGTTGCCCTTGAGGGCAAATTCCTTGAATTCCTTGACCATGCTCATAGAGGTTCCCCCTTGAAAATTGATCCTCGAATGATACCAACCTCATAAGGATAGGCTAGTCTTTTGGCCGGGAAAGGCGTTATGGATTGTCAAATCGGATTAAACCGGAGACTCCGGCGTCAGCGAGCGAGCCCGTTCAATATGTGCGGCAAAACTGACCGGGTCAGTGTTGGTGCCGCATAGCAGAACGCCGACACGCTTGCCTTGCAGCTTTTCGCGCAGCGGTCCGAGCAGCGCCGCCGTTGCAGCCGCGCAGGCCGGTTCGACCGCCAGCTTAAGTTGTCCGAACAAGATCAGCATGGCCGAGCGCAGTTGATCGTCCGATACGGTGACGAGCTGGTCGATGTGCCGGCGGCATAGCTCGTAGCTGTACTCCTCGGTATGCGGCGCCATCAGGGAATCGGCGATGCTGTGCATCGGCCCCATCTTGACCGTGTGATTGGCGGCGAAGCTCTTGCCCATGGCATCCGATCCTTCGGGTTCGACGCCGTACACATGCACACGCGGATTCGCGAGCCGCATTGCCGTGGCGACGCCGGCGGCGAGACCGCCGCCGCCGATCGGCACGATCACCGCCTGGAGGTCGGGCGTTTGCGTGGTCCATTCGTAGCCGAGTGTGGCCGAGCCCAGCACCGTGCGATAGCCGTTGAACGGATGCACGAAGTAGCGGCCCTCCTCAGCCTCGATACGGCGCACCAGTTCGAACGCTTCGGCGAGGTTTTCCGCGAACACGATCTCGGCACGGTACTGCCGGCACAACGCGACACGCGCTGGATTGGCCGCGCGGAACAACACCACCTTTGCGCTGACGCCAAGACGCATCGCCGCATAGGCGACCGCCACCGCATGATTGCCGCCCGATACGCAAGTGACACCCGCGCTGCGTTGCGCTTCGTCGAGCGCCAGCAGGTTGGTGAACGCGCCACGGGCCTTGAAGCTGCCGCCTGCTTGCAGCAGTTCGAACTTGAAGTTCACCACGGTGCCTTCCAGCGACGGAAAGTCGAGCCGGTCGAACACCGGCGTTCGCGTGACCCACGGCGCCAACGCAAAATGCTGCGTGGCGATGTCGTCGAGCGTAGGGATCGGCTCGCCGTCGATCGTATGGTCGGTGTGTTGCGGCGTGGCGGTTGACATGGCGTGGGCGTGGTTTTTGTCGATATGCGTAGGACTCTTGTCGAGCCGCTCGGTTTCAGTGCGCGTGTGCGTCTCCCAAGGGGACTTCCTTCGGGGCGTCGACCGACATGCTGCGAATGAATTTTTGCAGGAAGCGCTCGCAAGCGACAAGCTGATCGAGCGTGACGAATTCGTTCGCCTTGTGCGCCTGCTCGATGTTGCCAGGCCCGCACACGATGCTGGGAATGCCTGCCAGTGAGAACAGCCCGGCCTCCGTGCCGTACGCCACCTTGCGTTTGTCCTGGTCGGCGGTCAACGCCCGCACGAGTTGCGTGATGGCCGCCTGTTCAGACGAATCGAGCCCGGGCGCTGCGGCGATTTTAGTGATCTCGATGGCCGCCAATGGATGCTCGCGCAACATTTTCGGCAGCAGCGTTTCGCGAGCGTATTGTTCGATGCGCGCGAAGATCGGTTCGGGATCGAGCGTGGGCAGATTGCGGAATTCGAACTGGAAGCGGCACTCGGCCGGCACCGTGTTGATCGCATTGCCGCCGGCGATGGTGCTGGTTTGCGCGGTGGTGAAGGGCACGTCGTACAGCCCGTCGAACGGACCTTGTTCGCGGAACTGGTCGGCCATATCGCGGATGTAGCAGATCAGGCGCGCGGCGTATTCGATTGCGTTCAAGCCCTTTGGCGTCAGCGACGAATGGGCGGCCTGGCCGCGCACGCAGCATTGATATGCGTTGATGCCCTTGTGCGCGACGATCGGGCGCATGCTGGTCGGCTCGCCGACGATGCAGCCGTCCGGCTTCACGCCGCGCTTCATCAGGTCTGCAATCAGCAGCGGGGCGCCGGCGCAACCCACTTCTTCATCGAACGAAAGCGCGAGGTGAATCGGCTTCGCGAGCCTGGCGCGCTGCATCTCGGGGACCAGCGCGAGCGCTGCGCCGATGAAGCCTTTCATGTCGCAGGTGCCGCGCCCGTATAGTTTGTCGCCGCGAATTTCCGGCTTGAACGGATCGCTGTCCCATTGCTGGCCGTCGACCGGCACGACATCCGTGTGACCCGACAGCACCACGCCGCCGTTGGTCTCGCCATCGTGCGCGGGAATCGTCGCGAACAGGTTGGCCCATTTGCCGCTGTCGTCGTGGGTGAGCGTCGCTTCGATACCGACGGCGCGAAGTTCGTCGCGCACGGTTTCGATCAGACCGAGATTCGGATTACGGCTCACCGTGTCCATCGACACGAGGCGGGTGACCCAGGGAAGCGAAACAGGCGAGGAGGCATTTGATGCGGAGGCGGCCGTTTGCGAGGACTGCGCTGATTCAGCGACGTGAGACATAGCAAGACTCCAGCATTTGAGTCTTTCGATCATACCCAAAAAAACCGCAGCCGTATGCTGCGGCGCGCGTTTTGCGCACCGCAGCATGAACGTGAAACGGCTAGGCGTGGCGCCTCTTTTGCGCGCGATCGAACGCTATGACGCCCTATCGCGCGGCAGCAGCGGTGGCCGTGCCACGGCTGGGCGCTCCGAGCGCGCGCAAGGTTTCTTTCACCGTCGCGACGCGAACGGCCAGATCAGGGCTGCGCGTTTCGATACGCAACTTGTCCTGGCCCGCGAGCTTGATGTGCTTATGCTTCTGGACCATCTCGATGATCCGCATCGCGTCGATCGGCGGATTGGGGATGAATTGCAAACCGATCACGGCCTCGCCCGCATCGATCTTCGAAATCCCGAGCGGCTTCGCCGCCAGCCGCAGACGATGCGTCTCCACCAGCGCATGCGCTTGCGGCGGCAACTTGCCGAAGCGGTCGATCAACTCTTCCTGGATGCCGTCGATCGAATCGTTGTGTTCGCAGTTCGCGAGGCGCTTGTAGAGCGACAGACGTTCCTGCACGTCGCCGCAATAGTCCGCGGGCAGAATCGCCGGCGCGTGCAAGTTGATCTCGGTGGTTGCGGCAAGCGGGGCGGTAAGGTCGGGCTCCTTGCCTTCCTTGAGCGCCTTCACGGCGTCGTTCAGCATGTCGGTATAGAGCTGGAAACCGATCTCCTGAATCTCGCCCGATTGCTTGTCGCCGAGCACTTCGCCCGTGCCGCGAATTTCGAGGTCGTGCATCGCGAGATAGAAGCCCGAACCGAGTTCCTCCATCTGCTGAATCGCTTCGAGCCGGCGCTGCGCCTGCTTCGTCAAACCTTGCGGATCGTGCACCAGCAGATACGAATACGCCTGGTGATGCGAGCGGCCCACGCGGCCACGCAGCTGATGCAATTGCGCGAGACCGAACTTGTCGGAGCGGTGAATCAGAATCGTGTTGGCGCTCGGCACGTCGATACCGGTTTCGATAATCGTCGTGCACAACAGCACGTTGGCGCGTTGCGCGACGAAGTCACGCATCACGCGTTCGAGTTCCCGCTCGTGCATCTGGCCATGCGCGACCGCGATCCGCGCTTCGGGCACCAGCGCTTCGAGCATCTGCCGGCGATTCTCGATCGTCTCGACTTCGTTATGCAGGAAGTACACCTGGCCGCCGCGCTTCAGTTCGCGCAGCATGGCTTCGCGGATCACGCTCTCTTCCTCGCGGCGCACGAAGGTCTTGATCGCGAGGCGCTTTTGCGGCGCGGTAGCGATCACCGAGAAATCGCGCAAGCCTTCGAGCGCCATGCCGAGGGTACGCGGAATCGGCGTGGCGGTGAGCGTCAGCACGTCCACTTCGGCTCTGAGTGCCTTCAGCGCTTCTTTCTGACGCACGCCGAAGCGGTGCTCCTCGTCGATGATCACGAGCCCCAGACGCTTGAACTGCACATCCGACGACAGCAGCTTGTGCGTGCCGATCACGATATCGACGCTGCCTTCGTTGATCTGCTGGATCGCCGCGTTGATTTCCCTGGTCGACTTGAAGCGCGACAGTTCGGCGATGCGCACCGGCCAATCGGAGAAGCGATCGCTGAAGGTTTGCGTGTGCTGTTCGGCGAGCAGCGTGGTGGGCGAGAGCAGCGCGACCTGCTTGCCGCCCATCACCGCGATGAACGCCGCGCGCAACGCGACTTCGGTCTTGCCGAAGCCGACGTCGCCGCAAACGAGGCGATCCATCGGCTTGCCGCTCGTCATGTCGCCGATCACGGCGGCGATGGCCGCGGCCTGATCCGGTGTTTCCTCGAAGCCGAAGCTCTCGGCGAACTTCACGTAATCTTTCGGTTCGAGTGCGAACGCGTGGCCTTCGCGTGCGGCGCGACGTGCGTACAGGTTCAGCAGCTCGGCGGCGGTGTCGCGAATCTGCTGCGCGGCTTTACGTTTGGCCTTTTCCCACTGCCCGGAGCCGAGCGAGTGCAAGGGCGCGCTTTCCGGATCGGCGCCGCTGTAGCGCGAGATCACGTGCAATTGCGCGACCGGCACGTACAGTTTGCTTTCCGCGGCATATTCGAGGTGCAGGAACTCGGTTTCGCCTTCGCCGAGATCCATGGTGACGAGGCCCATATAGCGGCCGATGCCGTGCTGCGAATGCACGACCGGATCGCCGACCTTCAGCTCGGACAGGTCGCGCACCATCGAATCGACGTTGCTCGCCTGTTCCTGGCGGCGGCGCCCCGCGCGGCGCGCGAGCGGTCCGTATAGCTCGGTTTCGGTGATGATCGCGATGCCGTCGAGCGGCACGGCAAAGCCGTTGGCGAGCGGCGCGACACCTAGCGAAAAACGCGCGTCGCCGATGAGCCAGTTCTGGAAGCTGTCGCTCGATGCGGGTTTCAGATGATTGTCGGCGAGCAGTTGCAGCAGCGTTTCGCGACGGCCGGCGGATTCGGCCGCGAATAGCACGCGGTTCGGCGTGGTGTCGAGATACGCGCGCAAGGCCGAGACCGGATCGTCGGCATGGCGGTCGATCGCGAGGTTCGGTAACGGCATGGACCAGCCGCCGCCCGCGTTGATGGGCAGCACGAGCCGCGCGAACGGCTTGGCGAAGGTAAAGAAATCTTCGTCCGACAGGAACAGGCGCTGCGGCTCCAGAATCGGCCGGTCGCGATCGTGCGACAGGAAGTTGTAGCGCTGCTTCGTGTCGTTGGTGAAGCGCTTGATCGCCGCGTCCAGATCGCCGACGAACGCCAGTTGCGCGCCCTCGGGAAGGTAATGGAACAGCGTGGCGGTGTCGTCGAAAAAGAGCGGCAGATAGTATTCGATGCCCGCCGACGGCACGCCGTTGCCGATGTCCTTATAGATCGACGCGCGGCTCGGGTCGCCCTCGAAGGTTTCGCGCCAGCGGCTGCGGAAGGCAGTGCGGGCGGCTTCGTCGAATGGGAATTCGCGGCCCGGCAGCAGACGCACGTCTTTCACCGGATAGAGGCTGCGCTGCGTGTCAGGGTCGAACGCGCGGATCGAGTCGACCTGGTCGTCGAACAGGTCGATCCGGTACGGCAGCGGCGAGCCCATCGGATAGAGATCGAGCAGCGAGCCGCGCACGCAGTATTCGCCGGGACGCACCACCTGGCTCACGTGTTCGTAGCCGGCGAGCGTCAATTGCGCTTTGAGTCTGGCTTCGTCGAGGCGCTCGCCTTGCGAGAACGAGAACGTGTAGCCGGCCATGAACGACGCGGGCGGCATCCGGTACAGCGCGGTGGTGGCGGGTACCAGCAGGATGTCGCAGCGGCCCTCGCCGAGATCGTGCAGCGTGGCGAGGCGCTCGGACACCAGGTCCTGGTGAGGCGAGAAGGTGTCGTAAGGCAGCGTTTCCCAGTCGGGCAGCAAACGCACGCGTGCCTCGGGCGCAAAAAAGCCGATTTCCTGCGACAGGCGCTGCGCGTCGACGGCGCTTTCGCAGACGACCGCCAATAGCGGCACCTTCTCGCGGTAGGCGAGGTGGTAGCGGGCAATCAGCAGCGCATCGGACGAGCCGTGCGTGCCGTCGAAGGCGAAACGCTGGCCGGCCTTGACGAGCGCGACGGGCGGGGAGTACTGCGATGATGCGGCGATGTCTGGCATAGAAGAGAAAAGGCGGCCTCGGGCTCACACGTGATCGGCAAGTTTACGCGTGTCGGGGCGTGGATGCGAAGGACCTATTATAAAATCCGTTGTTTACTTTGACTTCGCGGCATCCGCACTCGTGACTTCCCGCCTATTTGCCCTGATTCCGTGCGCAGGCACCGGCAGCCGTTCCGGCGCCGCGATGCCCAAACAGTATCGCACCGTTGCCGGCCGCGACATGTTGCATTACTCGCTGGCCGCTTTCGACGCGTGCAGTGAGTTTGCGCAAACGCTGGTCGTGATTGCACCTGACGACCAGCACTTCGACGCCCGCCGTTTCAGCGGCTTGCGTTTCGCCGTGCGCCGTTCCGGCGGGGCTTCGCGCCAGGCGTCGGTGTTGAACGGACTGCACGCGCTGGCCGAATTCGGCGCCCACGACGACGATTGGGTGCTGGTGCACGACGCGGCAAGGCCGGGCATTACGCCGTCCTTGATCCGCACGCTGATTGGCGCGCTGAAAGACGATGCAGTGGGCGGCATCATGGCGCTGCCGGTGGCGGATACGTTAAAACGGATCGATGCCGGGTCATCCGATGGGCGGATTGCCCGGACCGAGGCACGCGATGGTTTATGGCAAGCGCAGACGCCGCAGATGTTCCGAATCGGCATGTTGCGTGAAGCGATTCTGCGGGCGCAGGCGGACGGTCACGATTTGACCGATGAGGCGAGCGCGATCGAGTGGCTTGGGCACGCGCCGAAGCTGGTGCAGGGTAGCTTGCGCAATTTCAAGGTCACTTATCCGGAAGACTTCGATCTGGCCGAGGCGATTCTTTGCCGGCCGCCGGCTTCCTGATCGACGATTTCAATTTTAATGAGCGGACTTGACGCATATGGATTTCAGGATTGGGCAGGGGTATGACGTGCATGCGCTGGTGCCGGGGCGTCCGTTGATTATCGGCGGCGTGACGATTCCTTATGAGCGCGGGCTGCTCGGGCATTCGGATGCGGATGTGCTGTTGCATGCTATTACTGATGCTATTTTTGGCGCTGCCGCGATGGGGGATATCGGGCGGCATTTCTCCGATACTGATGCCAGGTTCGCTGGCGCGGATAGTCGGGTTTTGCTTCGGGAGTGTTTTGCTCGTGTGGCGGCGGCTGGGTTTTCTATTGCTAATGTCGATAGCAGTGTTGTGGCTCAGGCGCCTAAGCTTGCTACTCATATTGAGGGGATGCGGACTAATATTGCTGCGGATCTTAACCTGCCGGTTGAGCGGGTTAATGTTAAGGCCAAGACTAATGAGAAGCTGGGTTACCTTGGACGAGGGGAGGGCATTGAAGCCCAAGCCGTTGTTTTGTTAATCAAGAATTGAGTTTGTTATTTTACCTTTGGCGGTGGTATTTGGTTGTACGCCCACGGCGTTGGCATTTTCTTTTTTTATTGGTCTATTAGCGTTCCCCCTGTGCGGGGGAGCACCTACTTTTCTTTGCCGCCGCAAAGAAAAGTAGGCAAAAGAAAGCGGCTCAAACCGCTAACGCTTAAGCGGGTCCCCTGGCTTGGAGGGGGCAGTGGAGCATCTGGAATCCGTGCTCTCGCACACTCCGCGTGAGTGACAAGGCAGTCATACTTCCGGCGGCGCTGCGCGCGCCGACGCGGTACTTCACGAAACCGTGGGGCGCTTCCGGCGTCAGCGGTCGTTCAAGCGTAACTCGCGGTTGCGTTTTGTTAGGCGAAATGGCTTGCACTTCCACTATTCAGGCGCGTCGCCGAGACAAAGCCGATGGCTCCCACCGCGCACAAACGAAGCCCCAGGTTTCCCTGGCAGACCGTTTCGGCGAACGCGCAGTGCGAGGCGGGGCGAATGACGCGGGAAGCGCGTACGTCCCATCGGTTTCAAGAAGTACCGCTGCGGCGCGCGCAGCGCCGCCGGAAGAATGACTGCCTTGTCACAAGCGCTGAATGTGCGAGAACACAGATTCCAGATGCTCCACTGCCTCCTCCAAGCCGGGGGACCCGCTTAAGAATTGGCGGTTTGAGCCGCTTTCTTTTGCCTACTTTTCTTTGCGGCGGCAAAGAAAAGTAGGTGCTCCCCCGCACAGGGGGAACGCTAATAAACCAATAAAAAAAGAAAAGGCCAACGCCACAGGCGAACAACCAATAGCGCCAAACAGGCAAAAAAACCAACTATTTACCTTCAGCAGCAATAACCTGCGCAGCAGCGTTAACCACCGCCGCGATGCGGCCAACATCCCGCAATTGAGTAGAACTCATCCCCTCAGCAACCAGCGTATCAAAATGTGATTTCACACAAAAATGGCATTTACCAATAATAGAAGCCGCCAGCGCATACATCTCAAACCGTCGCTTATCCACCCCGCCGTGCGAAGCGTAGGCATTCATCCTCAACTGCGCCGGCTGCGATTTCAAATCAGCGTTATCCGTCATCTCGACGTAGGGATACCAGACATTATTCATCCCCATCAACGCAGCGGCAGTCAGCGCGCCATTCGTCTCCTCAGGAGACAAAACTCCCGCGTTACGAATCGCATCGACAATAACCGTACTCTTCGCGGCAAATGCAGCCGCCAGCGCAACCCCAACCGCGTCATTCCCTTCAAGCGAGGACCGCGCAATCGTCCCATCCAGGTTAAGCCGGATGTCCTTGGCATAGTCAGGCACGAGTGCCTTAATCGAAGATAAGAATTCCATTGATATCTCCTATCGAATTGTCGATAAAAAAGCCCGCTGGCTCTTTCAAGCTTAGCGGGCTTTTCACCTGCAATGCTTACAGCGTTGCGCCGCCGACTGCGCGGTTGCATGGGCACAGTTCGTCCGTTTGCAGGCCGTCCAGAATACGCAGCACTTCTTCCGGGTTACGGCCGACGTTCAGGTTGTTGACCGACACGTGCTGGATCGTGTTGTCCGGATCGACGATGAAGGTTGCGCGCAGTGCCACGCCCGCTTCCTTGTCGCGCACGCCGAGCTGGTCGATCAACTCGCCCTTGACGTCGCCAAACGAGTAGTGGTTCAGCTTGCTCAGGTCTTTGTGCTCACGGCGCCATGCCAACTTCACGAATTCATTGTCCACGCTGCCGCCCAGCAACACGGCATCGCGCTCGTCGAAATCCTTGATCAGCTTGCCGAACTCGACGATTTCCGTCGGGCACACGAACGTGAAATCCTTCGGGTAGAAATAGATGATCTTCCACTTGCCTGGGAACGACTGCTCCGTGATCTCTTCGAAAGCCGACACGCCATTTTCTTCGTGAGCGTTGAAGCCCGGCTTCGCAGCAGTGACGGTGAACGCTTCGAGTTTATCGCCAACGGTTTTCATTCCGATACTCCTGGGTGTGTTGGAAAAACAGCTGTTCAACCTACTAGCTCATCGTAACGAGCGCGTTACATGATTTTTGACTATAGCTCTATTAAACTATGCTGCCAATAGTTTTTTTCTAACGAGTCGGATAGTTATTATTCAACGCGTCGCAAGGTCGCGGAAGCCGATCGGCGGCCCTTCCGATCAGGCGCCTTTTGCCAGCGGAAACTCGATCGTGACCTCGAGACCCGGGCCTGGCGTGCGATTGCGCAAGCGCAGCGCGCCTCTGTAACGGCCCACCAGCCGCTGCACAATAGCCATGCCAAGGCCTGTGCCGTTCGCCTGGGTGCGCGCCGAATTCACACGATAGAACGGCCGTGTGACAAGCGCCAGTTGGTCTTCCGGAATGCCTGGCCCTTCGTCTACGACAGACAGCTCGACCCGCGAGTGCGACACCCGTGTTTCCAGAATCACATGCGGGATGCCGTCGCCGTCGCTGAGCCCGTACTTGCGCGCGTTCTCCAGCAGATTGCCGACCACGCGCCGCATATCGGTCTCATCGGCCTCGATCACCGCGGACGGCGCGAGGCGCGTGATCAGCCGCATGCTGTCCTCGCTGGCCATGCGCGCGGCCAGTTCTCCTGCGATCACTGAAAGGTCGACAGGTTCCGGCACACGCTGCACCGGGCGAGCGTAATCAAGGAATCGGCCGATAATCATGTCCATCTGCTCGATGTCGTCGACCATCGCGTCCTTGGTCTGCTGGTCGGACGGACTCATTTCGGTTTCGAGCCGCAGCCGCGCGAGCGGGGTGCGCAGGTCGTGCGAAATACCGGCGAGCATCAGCGCGCGGTCGGCCTCGAGCTGTTCGAGGTCCTGCACCATCTGGTTGAAACTGCGATTGGTCTCGGCGGCCACGCCCATGCCGCGCTCCGGCAGCGGCTCCGGCGATTGTCCGGAACCGACCTTGCGCGCGGCCATCGCGAGCCGGGCAAACGGCCTGTTCACAAGACTCGTGATGAACGCCGCGCCGAACAGCGACAGCGCCAGCGCGAACACGCCCCAGCCGGCCCATTGCAAGCCGGTGGCGTTGTCCAGCTGATCGCGATCGAGCGCCACCCAGTAATCGTCGTCGTCGATCTTGAAGCTGATCCACACGCCGGGAATGTCGTTGACGGTCTGCGCGATCACCGTGTCGTCGCCGAGACGGCCGCGAATGTCGTGTTCGATCAGCCGGTTCAGCGACTCGTCGGGTTGCAGTTTGTACTTGTCGGAGGTTTCGCGCGGGTACACGCGCACCCCTTCATTGCTCTCGAGATCCTGCAGCAGCGCGCGCCGCAGGTCGGGATCGGAATAGAGGAGTGCGGTGCGCGTGAGCTTCACGATGGCAACCAGCTGCAGCGCCACGCGCTGTGCGCGCGGCTCGCGCTCGATCACCCGGAAGCTCTGGAACCACGCGGCGAGACTGACTGCGATCAACAGCGCGATCAACAGAAAGGTCCGCCAGAAAAGGCCGCCGAACGCGAGCGTCAGGAGGCGCCGGTCGATCCGCATGGGCCCTTCTTATCTGGAACTATCTTGCATGGGACCGGAGTAAGCGCTAAAGCGCCAACTCCGGTCGACACAGGAGGCGGGAGCAAGCTCAGGCTGCACCGTCGGGAATGAATACGTAGCCAAGCCCCCAGACGGTCTGAATGAAGCGCGGGCTGCCTGGATCGGGTTCGATCAACTTGCGCAGACGCGAAATTTGCACGTCGAGGCTGCGGTCGAAGACTTCGTATTCACGGCCGCGCGCCAGTTCCATCAGCTTTTCACGCGACAACGGCTGACGCGGATGGCGGGCAAACACCTTCAACACCGAGAATTCGCCGGTGGTCAGCGGAATTTCCTGGCCGGCCTTGGTCAGCGTGCGGGTGGCGAGATTCAGCGCGAATTCGCCGAACTCGAACACTTCGGTAGTCTCGGACGGCGCGCCGGGCAGCTCGGACGGCGACTGGCGGCGCAGCACCGCGTGGATCCGCGCGACCAGTTCGCGCGGGTTGAACGGCTTGGGCAGATAGTCGTCGGCGCCCATTTCGAGGCCGACAATGCGATCGACGTCTTCACCCTTGGCCGTCAGCATGATGATCGGCGTGCGGTCGTTGCTGCCGCGCAAGCGGCGGCAGATCGACAGGCCGTCCTCGCCGGGCAGCATCAGGTCGAGCACCAGCAAGTCGAAGCGCTCACGCACCCAGAGCTTGTTCATGGACGGCGCGTTCTCGGCAACATAGACATTGAAGCCCTGTTCACCAAGGTAACGGCGTAGCAGATCGCGCAAGCGCGGATCGTCGTCGACGACGAGGATTTTCGAAGGGTTTTTGGTTTCCATGGTCGGCATCTTAGCGCGATTAGAAAGAGGTGCGCGGGCGCACCAATTATCGGGTTACAGTCAGTTACAAAATTTACCCGCACTGTGGCACGACGTAAAGCGCACACAGTTAGACTGCTTTACTGAATGCGGCTGTTCGGTGGATACTTCACTCGACAA
This sequence comes from Paraburkholderia sp. SIMBA_030, assembly GCF_046535245.1. Taxonomy (NCBI): domain Bacteria; kingdom Pseudomonadati; phylum Pseudomonadota; class Betaproteobacteria; order Burkholderiales; family Burkholderiaceae; genus Paraburkholderia; species Paraburkholderia sp. SIMBA_030. The sequence goes on along the minus strand of NZ_JAWRXB010000004.1, from coordinate 130,708 downwards.
AACTCTCGCACCCGGCTCGTTACCGGGGTCTGCATACGCATTTGAGGTAGCCGGTTGCCGCGCCACGAAGGGAACAACATGAAGGGAGGGGTTTGGCCGAATGTGCGCCTAAGCGTGGTTGCACTGGCGGCTGCCGGTACGCTTGCAGGCACACTGGGACCAACGCCTGCCCACGCCCAGCCTCCCGCCGACAGAGTTGCGAGCGAGCGCGCGCCCCGATCGGGCAGCGCCAAAGTCAATCGCCACAACCCAGAGACCGACCGCCCTGCATCAGACGCCATGTTGCGCACCGCAGTTCCCCCTGATCTGGATCAACGTCGTCGTGATGGCCATATGACGCCCGACGAACGGCGTCTGTTACGTCAGCACATCGAAGACGCTGTCCGCGAACTCTATAAGCGGTAGCTTTGCCATGCCTGAGCGCGGCGCGTTGATTGCGCGTTCCCAGCATGTGAAAGATTTCGTTGCGCCGCGTCTGAAGCATCACCCGCAAGCGGCTGCGTCCGCAGCCTTCTCATCCGGGCAGGACATCCTCGACGTCGATGACGCGCGCTTCTTCCTCACGCGCGTCGGTTTCGCGCCGGATAATGCCGAACTCGCGCAATACGTCGGGCTGACACGACAGCAGGCAGTCGACCAGGTGCTGGCGGCAACCCGGACCGAAGCCATCACGCCGATGCCCGGCTGGGTGCTCGAACCGATCCCGACACGCGAAACACGCAAGGCATGGACCGCTGACCAGCGTTACGACGAACAACATTTGCGCGGCGAGCGTTATGAAATATTACGTGCGTGGTGGGTGTGCGTAAGATGGCGAGCACGCCGTCGCCGCTGACCGAGCGCATGACGCTCTTCTGGCACAGCCCAACGAAAACTTCGCGCGTGAGGCGATGGAACTGTTCGCGCTCGGCGAAGGACACTACACGCAGCAAGACGTATCGGAAGCCGCGCGTGCCTACACGGGCTGGATGCAATCGAAACGGATTCGACCGCCAGCGCCTATCTGGAAGCGTTGCTAAAGGATCCGGCGTATCAACTCAAATGATGACATGGCCATTGACTTCGGCGTGACGCGCGCCCTGACAATCGAACGAGGTGCAGGATGAAACGACGCAGCTTTCTCTCGATGGGCGCAGCCGCTAGCGCGACGCTCTGGCTGCCGCGCGCGTTCGGCGCACAAGCAATGGCGCCTGGCGCACCGATGAAGCGCGGCTACGGCAATCTGCTGATCCTCGTCGAGTTGAAGGGCGGCAACGACGGTTTGAATACCGTGATTCCGTTCGCCGATCCGACTTACTATCAGCTGCGCAAGAGCATCGGCATTAAACGCGAGCAGGCGATTCAACTCGATGAGCGCACCGCGCTGCATCCATCGTTGCAGCCGCTGATGCCGCTCTGGCAGAGCCGGCAACTGGCGATTGTGCAGGGCGTCAGTTACGCGCAACCGAACCTGTCGCATTTCCGCTCGATCGAGATCTGGGACACCGCATCGCGTTCGGATCAATATCTGCGCGAGGGCTGGCTCACGCGTGCGTTTGCACAGACGCCGGTCCCACCCGGCTTTGTCGCGGATGGTGTGGTGATCGGTAGTGCCGAAATGGGGCCGCTCGCGAACGGCGCTCGCGCGATTGCGCTGGTCAATCCCGCGCAGTTCGTCAAGGCCTCGCGTCTCGCCACGCCGGTGTCGCTTCACGAGCGCAATCCCGAGTTGGCGCACATTCTCGACGTCGAGAACGACATCGTGAAGGCGGCCGATCGTCTGCGCCCCACGCAAGGTCAGGCGCAGTTGAAGACGGTATTTCCCGGCGGAGCGTTTGGTGCCTCGATCAAGACCGCGATGCAGGTGCTCGCCGCCAGCGACGCGTCGAAGGAAGTCCCCTTGAGGGACACGCCGCAAGGACAGCCGCGCAGCGGGCAGGGCGTCGCGGCGATCCGGTTGACGCTGAACGGATTCGATACGCACCAGAACCAGCCCGGCCAGCAGGCGGCGCTGCTCAAGCAGTTGGCGGAAGGCTTCGCGTCGATGAAGTCCGCGCTGGTCGAGCTTGGCCGCTGGGACGATACGCTGGTGATGACGTATGCCGAGTTCGGCAGGCGCCCGCGCGAGAATCAAAGCAACGGCACCGATCATGGCACCGTTGCGCCGCACTTCGTCATGGGCGGCCGCGTGCGAGGCGGACTGTATGGCGTGCCGCCGGTGCTCGCGCGTCTCGACGGTAACGGCAATCTGCCGGTGGGCATCGACTTCCGCCAGCTTTATGCCACCGTGCTTGGACCATGGTGGGGGTTGGACGCGTCCACGATCTTGCAGCAGCGGTTCGAGCCGCTACCTTTGCTACGCGTCTGAGATGGGCCAATGAGCGAAGCGGCGAGTGTGGTCTCGCTCGCTTACCTCGCGCGCCACGCAATCCACAGCTTGCGAATCGGCGTCAACGCGATGCGCTGATGCAGCACTTGAAAGCCGTCGCGTTCGATTTCATCCAGTAGCGCCAACGCCAGCGCCGTCTGCGCGACCAGGGTGCGCTGTGCGCGGCGCTCTTTGGCGGGCAGCGCGGCGAGAGCCGCGTGCAACGCATCGCGGGCGCGCTTCGTCTCGAAGCGCATCAACTCCGTAAAGGCGTCGGTATATTTGCGATTGATCAGATCGGCCGCCGTGACGTTAAAGCGCTGCATTTCGTCGATCGGAATATAGATGCGGCCGTGCCGCGCATCGTTGCCGGTTTCGACGACGAACTGCGCAAGCAGCAGGGCCTCGCCGAGCGGTGCGGACCAGTTGGTCGCCTGCGCCGCGTCGTTTGCCGTCGCGCGCGCCACCAGAGACGCGAACGTGCCGCCGACGCCTTGCAGATAGCGCCGCAGATTCGGGTAGTCCAGATAACGCGCCTGGTCGAGGTCCATTTCAAAACCGGCGAGCAATGCCTGTAACGCCGGATACTCGGCCTTCGTATCGGGCAGATAAGCCGCCAGCGCTTTTGAAACCGGATGCGACGGCGCACCCGAAGCCAGTGAGGCAATCTCGTTTTGCCACCACGCGAGTTTGGTCCGGCCGATGGCGGGATCGCTGATTTCCTGAACGGTTTCCTCGAACTCGCGGCGCAGCGCGAACAACGCGGTCAGGAGCGGCTGCCTTGCTGTGGGCGCCTGCCGAAGCGCATAGTAAGTGCTCGATCCGGGCGGCGCCGCTTTCTGCTGGCAATATTCGTCGAAATTCACTGGATTGGAATGTGGGAAGGGCACGCGAAGAGGGGCACGGCATGCGTGCGTTTAACTAAAAATTGTAGCATCGACGCCCTTCAGACAGATGCAGACAAGCGCGAATCAATCGGTTAGAATCCCGCGCTTACGCTTTCGGACGCACGCTTTTGACGCGGCTGCGGGCATGCAGGACATTGGGTGGGACGCACGGCGTCTTACCGGCTGCGAGGGTGGCGAAATTGGTAGGCGCACCAGGTTCAGGTCCTGACGCTCTATTCAGTGGGTACAGCACTGAAAACAGCCGAAACCCTTGTGGTATAAGGAAGTACACCGCGTCTCGCAGAAGTTTGGCGTCTCGCAAAGGTTTGTACCGCATGCGATATCGCGGCGGTCCTACCTGCCAGGTATAAAGATTCGCGTGAGTGGCGAAATTGGTAGACGCACCAGGTTTAGGTCCTGACGGGAGCAATCTCGTGCCGGTTCGAGTCCGGCCTCACGCACCAAAGAAATAAGGCCACGTTCCCAAACGGTACGTGGCCTTTTTTACGTCTGCAGTGTCGGTTCTTAAATGCATTGCGCCGCGCGCTTAAGCGCGGCCGCGCACCGTGCGCCTGAGCGCCCGCCACCACAGCATGGACGGCGTTTGTGTAAAGGTCACGTTTGAGTATGTATACAGCCCTTGCACCAGCGCCGACATTCGCACCTCGTTGTCGACAATCATGTCTCGCAGCGTTGTGAGCCGGATTGTCAGCTGGTCCATATCCATCTTGTCGTGATGATCGATTACGACGAACCTGCCTATGCGGAAATCCCTAAGCTGCTCGTAGGCATACGCGACTTCACCCGTAAACTCTTTGCCGAGCAGCGGCGCTACGCGGGGTGGCAGGCACGGCTGTCTTCCGCCCTCGCGACGATATGCTCTATCAAAACATTAGTCGTCATGTGAAGACTTGTTTGAGAAATCAATAGGCACGTGAGCGTCATGAAGGCCAAACCCAAGGACGTTGCAGGGCCAGGCCGTAAGACTGGGGCGGTTGGGGCCGCGGTCAGGCGGCCGACGAGTAAGTCGCCCCGCAACGGCTGTCGCGTGCCGAGCGGCAGGAACGTGTCATGTTCGCGCCGGCATTAGGCGCTGGCTATGCAAAAAAAATTAAATCGTCAATTGACGATATAATCTATCGGGACTATCCTTGGTTCTGTTGGTGTGATCTCGCAGACCATGGCTCTTGGCGTGACGTCATGGTTGCCTCACCAGCCATTTCGCCGGCGAGACGGTGCAGTCAAACGATCTTTCGGGCCCGGGCTGACCCGGATCTATTCTGGTGCATGTGGAAAGACAGTCTTTCGCATATGAAACGGGAAGGTTCGGTTCAGCAGTTGAGGGTCTGCGTGCATTTGTGAAAGGACGAGAGATTCAATGCAGAACTTTACGTTTCATAACCCCACTCGGATCATTTTCGGCGAAGGTCAGATCGCGGTGCTCGATGCCCAGATCCCGCCCGACGCGCGCGTGTTGATTACGTGCGGCGGTGGGAGCATCAGGAGCAATGGTGTGCTTGCGCAAGTGCAGGGGGCGCTTGGCGGGCGCGCATGGTTCGTGTTCAGCGGGATCGAACCGAACCCAACCTATGAAACACTCATGCAGGCCGTTGCGCTGGCGCGAGAGAAAGAAATCGACTTCCTGCTTGCAGTGGGAGGCGGCTCAGTCATCGACGGCACCAAGTTCATCGCAGCGGCGTTGAAGTTTGACGGCGAACCGTGGGACATCCTGGCGAAGCAGGCCGACGTGCACGACGCGATGCCCTTCGGTAGCGTGCTGACGCTCCCCGCGACCGGCTCCGAGATGAACAACGGGGGTGTCATCAGCCACCGCGCGAAAGGCGACAAGCTGCCGTTTCGTAGCGAAGCGACCTATCCGCGCTTTTCCGTGCTCGACCCGACGACGACCTATTCGCTGCCGCCGAGGCAGATTGCCAACGGCGTAGTCGATGCGTTTGTCCATATCGTCGAGCAATACCTCACCTATCCGGTCGACGCTAAAGTGCAAGACCGTTTTGCAGAGGGGTTGTTGATTACCCTGACCGAGGTGGGTCCGCAAGCCCTTGCGGAGCCGCATAACTATGCCGTGCGCGCCAACCTGATGTGGACGGCGACATTGGCGCTGAACGGTCTGATCGGCGCTGGTGTGCCGCAGGACTGGGCCACCCATATGCTCGGCCATGAGATTACTGCACTGCACGGACTCGATCACGCACAAACTCTCGCCATCGTGTTGCCAGCCATGTTGAGTGTGCGCCGGGAGCAGAAGCGGGCGAAGCTGCTGCAATACGCCGAACGGGTGTGGAACATAACGCAGGGCAGTGAGGAGGTACGCATCGAGGCGGCGATTACGGCCACTCGCGTCTTCTTCGAGCGAATGACTGTCGGGACGCGTCTGCGCGATTACCAGATTGGCGGCAGTTCCATCGGCATGCTACTCGCGAAGCTCGAAGAACATGGAATGACGGCGTTGGGCGAACATGGCGACGTGACGCTCGAGATAAGCCGCCGCATCTATCAATCTGCGGTGTGAGCGAGCGGGCATCCGTCTCGCCGGCTGGTTATAGGGAGTGTCATGATGAGAATTGGAGTTGTCGGGCTTGGCTCGATGGGCGCTGCGATTGCGATGAACCTGATCGAGTCCCGGCATGAAGTGCATGTTTTCAATCGCACCGCCGACCGTGCCGAACCTCTGCGCGCAGCGGGTGCGAGCGTGGCGGCAACGCCGGCGCAGGCCGCACAGGAGGCCGACGTCGTGTTGACGATGGTGGCCGACGACGTAGCGCATGTAGCCGTTACCTTTGGCGAAACAGGCATCGTTGCAGGGCTCAAACCCGGCGCAGTGCATATCTCGATGAGCACGATCAGCGTGGCCACCGCACAGGATCACGCGGCGAGATATCGCGAAGCGGGCCTGGGTTTCGTGTCGGCCCCGGTATTCGGTCGTCCTGATGCGGCGGCGGCACGCAAGCTATTCATCATGGCCGCAGGCGCGGACGAGCATCTTGCAGTCGCGGTGCCGGTCCTCGAACAGCTTGGGCAATCGGTCGGTATTGTCGGCGCGGATCCTTCTCAGGCGAACCTGGTCAAACTCATCGGCAATTTCATGCTGTCCGTGATTATCGAAACATTGGGTGAGGCCTGTGCCGTTGCGGGCAAGGCCGGCCTTGACCCGATGCACCTCGTCGAGTTGTTGACGAACGCGACTTTCAACGCTGCGCCGTACAAGATCTATGGTCCATTGATTGCAAAGCAGCAGTTTCAGCCACCGGGCTTCTCGTTGCCGCTTGGCCAGAAAGACAATCGCCTCATGCTCGCGGCCGCCGAGGCACTCGGCGTTCCGCTACCGCTTGCGAGTCTTGTCCACGACCGTTTCCTGACTTTGCGATCGCAAAGTATCGGCGCGGAGCATGACTGGTCTGCGATGGCGCTTTGTGCATTGTCAGACGCGGGCTTGAGCAAACAACTCAACCGCGGATAAGTGTGTTCGATACGGCATCGCTTGCTACGATGCACTGCTCCGCTACGACTCCATTAATGAGCGGAGCCAGCTACTGAAAATTGCTGAACTGCAAACAATTCGCAATGCCAATTACAACTTGTAATGGCATGGCGGCTCCATTCGACACCAGTCCTTAGCCTCATTGGCGATAACGCGGCCCTGTCCGCGATCTATCGCCGTCGCTCTAATTTTATTGAACCCTGAGCGGATATCTATCTAGTGACTGTTGTGATTACAGCAGCAGTCGCTTTTCTCTTTCGCAATGTTCACGGTGACTATGGTCAACGCGAAAGCGGATGCCTTGATCGATCCTCTTCCGTTATGTCTTTGGCGCGCGTCCAATGCGGCGGATTTCATTGTGCAACGCAGTGTTGGTTCGTTAATTTTCCGTGAAGAATACCTGCCAGGTTCACGACAAAGACTATGCGATAAGAACTCTAAAGATCGGGAAAAATTGGTTTGTTTACAGTGACTTATTATTTATAAGGAATGCGAAGCTGTTGCGTGGCTATGAACCTGATTGAAATTCGGTATTGGAATTAATCTAGGTCCGACTTGTAGGATCGACGCACTAGAAGTTCAGTTCTTTCGTCAGCCACCACAGATCAGGAGTAGATATGAAAGCGGGAAACACGGTCCTCAAGAGAACAGCGATTGCGGTGATGTTGGGACTCGCGTCGATGCATATTGCTTATGCCGAACAATTGACACGCGACAATGGATCGCCAGTGGGCGATAACGAGAATTCGCAGACAGCCGGCGCGGAAGGGCCGGTGCTTCTTCAGGATTCCCAGCTCGTTGAAAAGCTCCAACGCTTCGATCGGGAACGCATTCCGGAACGCGTGGTGCATGCACGCGGTACCGGCGCATTCGGCGAGTTCGTGCCGAGCGCCGACATTTCGGATCTGTCTATCGCGAAGGTATTCCAGCCTGGCACAAAGACTCCGGTCTTCGTGCGGTTCTCGACGGTGATGGGTTACCGGGGATCGCCCGAGCAGGCTCGGGATCCGCGCGGGTTCGCCATCAAGTTTTATACGACTCAGGGCAACTGGGACATGGTCGGTATCAATAAGGGCGTCTTCTTCATTCGCGACGCGATCAAGTTCCCTGATTTCGTTCACGCCAACAAGCCGAGCGCGGTGACGGGTGTCCAGGATGCAAATCTTGCTTTCGACTTCTTCGCGAACACGCCTGAGTCGACGAACATGCTGACGCACATGTATGCCGACGAAGGCATGCCGGACTCGTATCGGCATATGGATGGCTTCGCCGTTCACGCATTCAAGATGATCAACGCCAAGGGCGAAGTTCACTACGTGAAGTTCCACTGGAGGAGTGACCAGGGTCTCAAGAACATTCGCCCCAATGACATTCCCGCATCCATCGGCAACGACTGGAACATGATGACCAACGATCTCTACGGTGCGATCCGGAAAAAGGATTATCCGAAATGGGACTTGTACATTCAGGTTCTGAATCCGTCGGACCTCGCCAAGTTCGACTATGACCCATTGGATGACACGAAGGAATGGCTTGGTGTGCCTGAGCGCAAGGTGGGTACGATGACCCTGGACCGTGTTCCCAACAACTACTTCGAGTCCACGGAAGAGTCCGCGTTCGCGCCGTCACGTCTGGTTCCGGGTATCGAGCCGTCGGAGGACCGCATGCTTCAAGGCCGGATGTTCGCGTACGCGGACACGCAGATGTATCGCCTCGGCGCGAATTTCAATTCGCTGCCGATCAATCGGCCGCTGGCCACCGTCCAGAACAACAATCAGGACGGGAAGATGAACGCGAGTGGTCGGACAGGAGAGGTGAATTATGAGCCGTCCACCATCAAGGAACTCTCCCAGGATGGCATGTACAAGTATGTGCAGACGCCGCTTTCGGGTACAACGCAGCAACAGGCCATCCACAAGAAGCAGATGTTCAAGCAGGCCGGTATCTTCTACCGTTCACTGCCGGAACCCGGGAAGGCCGATCTCGTCACTGCATTGACCGGCGACCTGCGCCATGTGACCAACGACAAGAACAAGTACATTATGGTTTCGTACTTCAACAAGGCGGATAGCGACCTCGGCACCCGTCTCGAGAAGGCGCTGGGAGTCGACTCGTCGCGTGTGCAGCAGATGTCGGCGAAGCTGTCCGACGACTGACCGGTAAGGCCGTAGTCCCCAACGGGACATGGTTCGGTTCGACAGCCTGCGCGGCTCCCGCACGTGAACTGCGCAGGCATTTTCTTTGTACGCCAGGAAGTTTCCCAATGAAGAATCGTGCTTATGCCTTGGGTGGAGTCGTCGCGGTTTTGCTGTCCGTGGCGTTGTTTGCGGGTTGTGCTTCCGCCCCGGCGCATGTGTCCGCGCCGAGCGCCGGCGTCGATGTCAGAACGTACGACAAAGAGTGGTTCGACGCGGCTCGAGTGGGTCGATGGGATATCGCGCAGGCACTGCTGCAAGCGCACTTCCCGATCGACGCAACCACACCGCAAGGCTACACCGCGCTGATACTTGCTGCTTACGATGATCAGCCGGACATGCTGCGCCGGCTCATCGCTGCGGGAGCCAACCCCTGCCTCGGCGACCGCAACGGCAACACTGCGCTGATGGGGGCGCTGTACAAAGGCGAGAAGGACATTGCGCGAACGCTCATGGAGACATCGTGCGATATCAATCAGACCAACAATGCTGGCGAAACCGCGCTCGCCTTTGCCGCACTCTTCGGCCGGTTCGACCTGCTGCCTGAACTCGTGAAGAAGGGGGCGAATCCGGATCACGTGGACGCGAGAGGCAACTCCGCCATGCAGACGGTGATGGCCCAGGGTAACCAGGCCGCCGTCCGTGCCTTGCAGCAGTTGGGCGCGACCAGGTAGTCGCGGTGCTATGTTTTGTATAACCAGGACCCGCCATTTAACATGCAAAGCTGAGTTCCGGACCAAACGCTGCAAATGAATCCCGCCCCCACCCTGAAAAACCGCCATCCGAAGGATATCCCCATGTCGAACCACTCACGGCAAACACGAAAGGCCGCGACCGCAATCTTTACCGCCCTCGTCATATCGTGCCAAATGCCGGTCAGCGCGGCCACGCTGGCGTCGGTTGCCGCGCCGCCGGATACGCAGGTGGTCACGTCGTTGATCGCTTCGGGCGTGCAAGTCTACTCTTGCGAGTTCGACGCCTCGCATCAGCTCGGATGGGTGTTCAAGAGCCCGTTGGCAACGCTCTACGACGCTCGCGGGCAGGAGGCGGTGCATCATTCGGCCGGCCCGCAATGGCAGGCACAGGACGGCAGCACGATAGTAGGCCACGTACTTGCGCAGGCGCCCAGCCAGACAGCCGGCAGCGTCCCGCAGCTTCTGCTCGGCACCAAAAGCACCGCGGGCAGCGGCGAATTATCCGTGGTTCGCTACGTGCAACGCCTCGACACCGTGGGCGGCGCCGCGCCAGTTGCAAGCTGCACGACTGAACACGAGCTTGGCCGGTCGCCTTACGTTGCGAGATATGTGTTCCTGAAATAGCGTTCCGGCCGGCGCGCCGCTTTTCTACCTGTGCGCATTGACAACCCGGTTGCACGAGCACATGGAGAGATTTTCAGCCTCGAAGGTCTGGTTTTCGAGCCCGTGTTCGTCAGCAACTATCATGCGGCGCTACAAAGCTTTGTCCTGCAGACCGATGCCGTCACGCTGACCGGGTTCCTGACCGTGCGTAGCCGGCTGTATGTGGATGGGCTCGCCGCCGTGCCGATCCGCAATCCCGAGCTACACCAGCGCACGCTCCAGATCCAGACGATGGCCGGCCGCACACTGCCGCAGGCGGTGCAGGCGTTCATCGAACTGCTGAACGGCGCGATCGATAATCCCGCTCTTCTTGACTGAGGCGACGCGAACCTGCAAGGCCGGATCACACTCTACGCCTTGAGATGCGGCCCCAGCAGCGACAGGTCCGCGGCCGAAAGACGATCGTGCGCGGTCTGCGCCTGATGCCAGTACGGATAGAGCAGGGGCGGCGCGCTCACGTTGTCGAGCCGCTCGCGCTGTTCGGCGCTCAGCCTCAGATTCGCCGCGCCGAGGTTGTCGAGCAGTTGCTTCTCGTTGCGCCCGCCGATGATGACCGACGTCACGGCGGGGCGCCCCAGCGTCCACGCGAGCGCGACCTGAGCGGCCGAGACATTCTGCTCGCTGGCAATCTCGACGAGCGTGTCGACGATCGACCACAGTCGTTCGGCGTCGCGGATCGGCGGCTCCGTCCAGCCGGCGAGCTGGCGCGTGCCCTCCGGCGTCGCGTCGCGGCGGTGCTTACCCGACAGCAGGCCGCCTGCGAGCGGGCTCCAGACAAGAATGCCCAGGCCTTGATCGAGCGCGATCGGCGCGAGTTCGTATTCCGCTTCGCGTGCTTCCAGCGTGTAGTGGATCTGCTGGCTCACGAAGCGCGGCAAACGATCGCGTTCGCTCACGTGCAACGCCTTCATCAAATGCCAGCCCGAATAGTTCGAGCAGCCGACATACCTGATCTTGCCGTGCCGGACCAGCAGGTCCAGCGCTTCGAGCGTTTCTTCGAGCGGCGTCAGTCCGTCCCATTCGTGCACCTGGTAGAGGTCGATCACATCCGTCTTGAGACGGTGCAGGCTCGCCTCGCAGGCCTTTATCAAATGATGTCGCGACAGCCCCCGGTCGTTCGGGCCGTCGCCCATGGGAAAGCGGGCCTTCGTCGCGATCAGCACACCGCCTTTACGCTTGCCGCCGAGCGCTTCGCCGACGATTTCCTCCGACGCGCCATTCGAATAGACGTCCGCCGTATCGATCAGGTTGACGCCCGCGTCGATGCACATGTCGATCTGCCGGCGCGCATCGTCGAGGCCGACCTGGCCGACGCTCGCGAATTTGCCTTTGCCGCCCATCGTCATCGTGCCTAGCGTGATGGTCGACACCTTGAGGCCAGAACGGCCGAGTTGACGGTAGTCCATGATGAAGCTATCTCCATGTACGTTGCTCAGGATTCGAAACCGGCGCGCGGCCGTCAGGTTCCATTGCACCCGCGGTCCGCGCCCGGCGTTGCGTTGACGCCTCGAACGTTCGACGATAGCGGAGATTGAATTACCATTCCAACAGAAAGATATGATTAAATTGAGCGGTTTTCGTGATTAATCGTCTCTGCAAGAAAAGAGTGCCAACGTGGACTTGAAGCAACTGGAACATTTTGTGGCGGTCGCGGAAGAGCGGCATTTCACGCGCGCGGCGCGGCGCCTGAACCTCGTGCAGTCCGGATTGTCTGCGTCGATCCGCTCGCTGGAAGAAGACCTGGGCGGACCGTTATTCAATCGCAGCACGCGACGGGTCGCCTTGACGCCTGCCGGCGAAGTGCTGTTCGCAGAAGCGCAGCGGGTACTGGCTGCCGCACGCGACGCGCGGCACGCCGTGACGCAGGTTCATGGTCTCGCACGCGGTCGCCTGAGCATCGGTGCAATTCACGGTATCGCACCTTTCGTCGACCTGCCCGCCTGTCTGGGACACTTCAGGGCAGCGTTCGGTGGGATCGATATCGAACTGACACTGGACGGCTCGCGCGCGTTGATTGACGCGGTGCAGGAAGGGCGCCTCGACCTCGCATTCACACAGCCGCCGGATACGTCGCTCGACGGTATCGGGTCGCACCTGTTCGCATGTGAAGGAATGGTCGTCGTCTGCGCAACGCATCATCGGCTTGCGGGCGCCACCGAACTGAAGCTGGCTGATCTCGTCGACGAAACATTTGCCGACCTGCGCCCGGAGTGGAGTGTGCGACGGCTCGTCGATCGATGCTTTGCGACTTCCGGCCTGCAGCGCCGGAGCAGCTTCGAGGTCAACGACATGCCGATGTTACTTGAACTGGCCGCCCATGGCCTTGCGATCACCATAGTGCCCGAATCCGTGGCCGCTGCAAGGGGGCGCAACACGCGCGGCGCGCCGGTCGCGACAGCGACCCTGTGCGAAGCCGAAGAGCCGTGCTGGGAACTCGCGGCCGTCTTTAAGGGTAGCAGCGCGGGAGAACCGCTCGTACCGGTCGCCCGTGCTTTCCTGGACTTGCTGAAATTGCCTGTCGTTACGACCTGACGTTCGACCTGGACCGACATCCGCAGAGCGTTCCGTCCGGGAAATCCCCTTATCCCTCTTGGGAACCGTGACGCGGGACCCGACCAAAGAACGGATGCTTCGGATCGTTGAACCCAGGCGTCGAAGGATGGCCGGTTGCCACTAGCGAGTCGACGAAGGCTTCGTCTTCCGCGGTCAGACGATAGCTCAAGGCCGGTTGATAATCGTTCCATTGCGCTTCAGTGCGCGGCCCGGCGATCGTCGAGCTGATGTATCTGCTGTTCAGCACCCACGCGAGCGCGAACTGCCCCGCACTCAGGCCTCGCGCCTGTGCATGCTCATCAACCCGTCGTGCCAGCTCCAGAGACTCGGGGCGCCATTCGGCCTGCTGCAGGCGGCGGTCACCGCGTCCTGCCCGGGTATCGGATGCGGGCGCCACGCCCATCTCATACTTGCCGGTCAACACGCCGCGCGCGAGCGGGCTATACGAAATAACGCCAAGCCCGTAGCGGTGCGCGGAAGTGAGCTGTTCGGCCTCGGCCTGCCGGTTCGCGATGTTATACAGCGGCTGGCTGGCCACCGGCGCAGCCAGGCCGAGCGCTTGTGCGGTGTGAGCGAATTCAGCGATCTTCCAGCCACGATGATTCGACAAGCCGTAGTAGCGTATCTTGCCGGCCCGAATCAGATCGTTGAGCGCTCGCACCGTTTCGTCGACCGGAGTGTGATGGTCTTCCGCGTGCAGATAGAGCAGATCGATGTAGTCAGTGTTCAAACGCTTCAGACTGGCCTCGACGGCCTGGATCATATGCTTACGCGATGCGCCGCGCGCGTTGACGTCGTCCTCAGCGAGGGGACTGGCGAATTTGGTCGCCAGCACCCAGCGGTCGCGCTGGGCAGCTATGCAACGTCCGACGACGCGCTCCGATTCACCGCCGGCATAGACGTCGGCGGAATCGATCGAGTTGACGCCCTGTTCACGGGCCTTGTCAAAGATGCGTTCCGCGGTCGTCTCATCGGTCGGACCGCCGAACATCATCGTACCAAGTGTCAGCGTCGAAACCTTGAGGCCGCTGCGTCCAAGTTGCCGAAATTCCATGTGAAACTTACTCCCACTCACTGAAAGGATCTCAGCCCGTTCTGGAAACTTCATCTGACACGTTGAATCATGTCTAAACATCTAGATGAATTTGACCGGGCAATCGTTGTTGAGGTATTCGCGCTCGCATCGCCGGTATATTCCGCGCGACGCTGACGCCACATCAGGCACCGTACTTCTCGGCGAACTCGACTGCGGTGAGCAGGCGGAAGTCGGCCAGGGCCGCGTCGATTTGCTCGGGATTCCAATCCCACCAGGCGATTTGCTGCAGCCGTTCCGAAGTGCGCGCGTCGACGCGAAAGCGCAACACGCGCGCCGGCACGCCGACGACGATAGCGAACGGCGGCACGTCTTTGGTCACCACGGCTCCCGAACCGACCGCTGCGCCCGTACCGACGGTGACGCCGGGCATGATCACGGCACCATGGCCGAGCCACACATCGTGGCCGATCTCGACGCGGTCCTGCGCTCGCCATTGGAAGATGCCGGCGTCGTCGTCGAGCGAGAGCCCGTACGAGCGCGAACGATAGGTAAAGTGGTGGTGGGTTGCTCGCCACGAAGGGTGGTTCGGCGGATTGATGCGCACGCCGGTGGCGATGTTGGCGAACTTGCCGATGAGCGCGTGGGCGATCTGATTGTCGCCCATCGCATAACCGTAGTCGCCGATTACCGATTCGGCAACATGACTGCGTGGCCCGAGATAGGTGTATCGGCCAAAGTCGCTGGCGCGAACCAGTGCCGTCGGATGGATCTCAGGATCTTCCGACAGCACACGGCCGAGCGTCCACGGATCGGCCGCGACGCCGTGATCAATTAGCATAAAAGGCTCTGGATTCAATGTTGAGGTGACCGCGAAAACGCTTGCCTCGCACTCACATAACGAGGCTGCGCAGGTAGGCGGAAACGCGTTCGGCGCACGCGACCAGGATGAAGGTAGCGATCAGCAGGAACGATACCGTCTGATACTGGAACAGGTTCATCGCGGTCAGCAACTGGAAGCCGATTCCGCCCGCGCCGACGAAGCCGAGCACAAGCGAGGAGCGCAGGTTTTCGTCGAAGCGGAAGAGCCCGATGCCGAGCAGCGACGGCAGCACGCCTGGCACCACCGCATGGCTCAACACCTGTAGACGGCCGGCACCGGTCAGTGTCAGCGCTTCGACGGGGCCCATATCCATGTCTTCGATCACTTCCGCGAAGAGCCGCCCGAGCATGCCGACCGAATGGACTGCGAGTGCAAGTGCGCCCGGAAACGGCCCGAGCCCGACGGCGGTCACGAACAGCAGTGCCCACACCAGATCGGGGACCGCGCGGGTGACGCCGATCAGCGCACGTGAGATGTAGTACAAGGGCTTCGCCGGCGTGACATTCGCGGCCGCCAGAATCGATAGCGGGAACGCAAGAAGCACCCCAAACACGGTGCCGAAAATCGCCAGGTCGATCGTCTCGAGAACCGGCCAGAGATTCGGGACGAACTGATCGAACGCCGGCGGCATGGCACGCGAAATAATGTCGGCCATCCCGTGGGCGCCGGTCACCAGATCCTGCGGTCGCGCCTGAACGACGATCCACGCCTGCACGAACAAGGCCAGTGCGACGACGACGGCACACACCGTCCAAAAATTGCGTGCGCCCGGCGTGCCCGTGGACGCCCGCATTTCGAGAGCCTTGTTCATCATGCTTCGTCCACGTAAAGCCGCGCGATGTGTTGACTGGAGACTTCCGCAGCCGGCCGGTCGAATTCCAGCTGCCCACGGCGCAGGCCGACCAGCCTGTCGGCATAGCGCGCCGCCAGTTCGGGCTGGTGCAGTACGCACACCACCGCGAGTCCATCTTCGGTGGCGAGGCGGCGCAACAGCCGCATGACTTCATCGGCTGCCTCGGGGTCCAGGCTCGCGACCGGTTCGTCGGCGAGCAGCACGTCTGGACGTTGCGCCAGCGCACGCGCGACCGCCACACGCTGCGCCTGTCCGCCCGAGAGCGTGCCGGCGCGCTGGCCAGCCAGATGCAGCAGGCCGACTTCGTCCAGACAGGCTCGTGCCGGTTCGATTTCCTCGCGAGGCAGGCGCCCCATCGCGGTCGCCAAGGTCCGGTGGCGCCCCAACGCGCCGCAGCAGACGTTCGCCAGCACACTGCGCCGCTTGACGAGATTGGCGTTCTGCGAGATCAGTGCGAGCGGCAGACGCGCCTGGCGAAGGGTTTTGCCCGAGAGCGCGGCCAGATCGCGTCCAGCGACCTCGACCGAACCGGCTGTCGGCCGGTTCAGTCCTACCACGCACTTCATAAGGGTCGACTTGCCGCTGCCGTTGCTGCCAAGCACCACTATCATCTCGCCGGCCCGGACGGATACATTGAAGTCGCGCAGCGCCGTGTGACCGTTCGCGTAACGCATCGTCAGGTTATCGACGGCTAACTTCACTGCGGGCGCGAGCATGGGCCGTGGTACTGTCGCGCGCCTGCCGGATCCGGCGGCTGCGAATGCCGCCGCCGGGGCTGGTGCTGCGTCGTGGGATGCGCCGAACCGGGTATTCACAGTTTTGCCAAGTCGATGTGGAGCGTGGAGACCAGATCGCGAATCTGGTTGTAAGCGGCATCCGTCTGGGGCACCGTCATCAACTGCGGGTTCTGGTTCGACGCGAGGAACTTCTGATCGGCCTCCGGCAATTGATGCAGATCGAGCGACCTCAGGACGCTTGCGAGGCGAGCCTTGAAGTCAGCGGGCAAGTCGCCCCGCACCGCCAGCGGGTCGATCGGAATCGGTTCCGATTTCCACAGCGTCACGTAGGCCGAAGGATCGTATTCGTTGTGCAGCTTGGCGCTGGCGATTTCCTCGCTGTTCAGCTCACCTGCGTCAACCTTGTGATTGCGCAGCGCCTCGAACGATGCCGTATGGCTGCCCGCATAGATCCCCTTCACACCCTTGTCCGGATCGATGCCGCTCTTGCTTAGACCGTAGGCGGGAAACAGGTGGCCGGACGTGGAAGCCGGATCGGCGTATGCAAACGAACGGCCGTTGATGTCGGCGAGCGTCTTGATACCAGAGCCGGGCCACGTGACGATGGACGCGTAATACGTGGCCGGCTTGCCACCTTCGCCGGCAAAGGTGGCGACGGCTTCGGCATGCGCGACCTGGTGAGCAAGCACGTAGCCGAGCGGGCCAAATTCGCCGAATTCAAGCTTGTTGTTGCGCATCGCCTCGATCTCGGCGTTATAGCTGGTTGCCACGTAAAGCTGTACGGTGCAGCCGAGCTTGTCGCCAATCAACTTGGCGAGGTCCGAGTAGACAGGCAGCATGCGTTGCGCCGATTCGTACGGTTCGACGCCGAAGCGAACCACGCCGTCGTTCGGACAGGTACCGGCTGCATGTGCCGCACCCGAGACAAGACCTGCCGCAAATGCCACCGCTGCTAAAACTTTGGAGACTTTCATATTTTCCTCAAGTTGTATTCGAAGCGTACCGAACAGTTAACCGACGTTTTCCACCGTCCCCGCGCTTTTCCCTTGCGGGTGATCGTTGGTGCTTGACTATCCGGCCTGTCGCATTCCAGGAATTGCATGTGAGACATCCATGTATCTATGTCGACTCATCTAAATGAAGCACGGACAGTCGCCCCGACACGCCCATGTGATCGATCGCAGCGTGACGTGCGTCAGACGATGCGCTCGCCTGCCCGCCAGGTCGCGCGCGGCACGGGCAGCGCTTCGTGCATCCTCACGCGCACAAAGTCGGCCCGCAAACCGGGGGCGATAGCACCGCGATCGTGCAGTCCCACCGCGCGAGCCGGTTCGGCCGATACAGTTGCCATTGCACGCGGGAGCGTCCAGCCAGCCTTGTCGACAAGTTCGAATGCAGCGGTCAATAGGCTCGAGGGCACATAATCGGATGACAGGATGTCGAGCAGTCCGGCCTCGGCAAGTTCGAGCGCGGAGACGTTGCCCGAGTGCGATCCGCCCCTTACGATGTTGGGCGCGCCCATGATCGTCGCAATACCGTGTTCGCGTGCCGCTTGCGCCGCGACGCGGGTGGTCGGGAACTCGGCCAGCACGATGCCTTCGGCCGCCGCCTGTTCGACATGCTCGACAATCGTATCGTCGTGACTCGCCACCGGGACGCCGAGCGCTGCGCAGCGCGCGACGATTTCACGACGGTGCTGGTCGGCGTAGCGCTCCTGTCCATCCGTAAGCTCGGCTACCACGGCGGCGTAGTGTTCATCAGTCAGCTTGCCGTGCCGTTCCTGCCAGCGACGCCATTGATTGCGATCGTGCCATTGCCGCTGGCCCGGCGTGTGATCCATGACCGAAGCGAGACGTAGCAGCGGATGCGTGTAGAGCGAATCGAACACGTCGACCACGTCGGGTGCGGCGATTTCGCAGCGCAGGTGCAGGAAATGTTCGGCACGGAGCAATGCATTCCCGGACAAGCGCGCGAGGGCATGCGTACACCGCGTCTGCAGATCGCGGCTGTGCATGTCCACGTCGGAGCGCGCGCCGATTCTGAGCGAATCGAAGACGGTCGTGATGCCGGCCGCGGCGACCTGCGCATCGTGAATCACGAACGCCGCATCGATATTCCACTGCACGCCGGGACGCGGCGCGAGATGCTTTTCAAGATTGTCGGTGTGCAGTTCGATGAGACCCGGCAACAGATAGTCGCCGTCCCAATCGACGGCCTCGCGTGCAGACGTATTGCCGCGTTCCATATCGCGGATGAGGCCGTCCTCGATTCGCAAGGTGCCTGAAAATTCTTCCTCTCGCGTGATGATGCGAGCGTTCCGGATCAACATCGACATGCTCCGTATGTATATCGGCTTCTGCGTAACGTTGCTGTAATGCGCAGCCGCAGTAGTTGTCATTCGAGGCGGCGCGTTGCGACTTCTGCGCGTGCGTGAGGATCGCCATTCGCGAAGCGGGGGCGTTGTGCCAATTCATCTAAACGTCTAGATGTATATGGGCAAATGTCGCACGAGTCGCCGGGCAGGAGATCCGCTCGATATTTCCATCGTGGCTCGCGCACTACAATGCTCGACGCCGTGCTCATTTGAACCGGTGGGAATGACAGCACGATGACATCGACCGACAAAGCAATGCTGCGCACCCGACCGTGGGCTCGTGTTGCGGTCTGGCGGCAGATCGAATAGATCCATGCTCAAGGTGCCCGATCACGCCACGTACTTCGCCGATCACCCTCTCATTGCGGATTTGACGAGTATCCGATCCGTAGTGATTGCGCTCGCGCCGGCGTGCGGTGATGTTCTCAGCGGGGCTGCTTGATGAACGCTTCGAATGCCGCCGCGTAGTCAGGATGCCAACGCGACAGCGGGGGCCGGTTTTCGACGATATCGCCCGCCGCCCACAGAATGCGCCGCTCGTCGAGGGAACGCGGCACGTCATTGTCTGCACACAGAATGTAGAAGTCACCGGCGTCCAGACGGTCGAACATGAAATCGACGGTTTGCTCGGGTGTCCAGGCGGCGGCCGGCTTTTCTGCGCGGCCGTGCCGTGTCAGTTCCGTGAATACGAAGCCGGGAATCAGGAGATGGGCGCTGATCTGGCAGTTGGCGGTATTGCGCAGTTCGTGCTGCAGCGCTTCGGTGAACGCCTTGAGTCCTGCCTTCGAGACGTTGTATGCGGGGTCTCCCGGTGGTGTCGTGATGCCTTGCTTGGAACCGGTATTGATCACGAGGCCGGGGCGGCCGCGCTTGATCATCTCCGGTACGAAGACCTGCGTGCCGTGGATCACGCCCCACAGGTTGACGCCCAGCACACGCTCCCAGTTCTCGCCGGGGCCGAGCATCGTGCTGCCCGGTTGAATGCCGGCGTTGTTCATCAGCACGTCGGTGCCGCCAAAACGTTCGACGACAGTATCGTGCAAGCGGCGCACGTTTTCGACGACGCTCACGTCGGTCTCGACGGCGAAGACGTCTTGCGCGCCGTTCGCGCTCAGCGCGGCGATTTCCTCCACCGCACGCGCGAGGCGGTCGGCGCCGAGGTCGGCAATGCACACGCGCAGCCCGAGTTGCGCGCAACGTTTGGCCGCAGCGAGGCCGATGCCGGCTGCGCCGCCGGTAATCACGGCGACTGCGCCCGGAGTCAGAGCAGGATGAGTCATCAGAAACCTTGTTGGTGCCGAAACCGTGGCGCCATCGGGCGCCCGCGATTCCGATTCGTTCGAACAGGAGCGAATGATCGTAGCACGTAGGATTTTTTTGCGCCGGGCACGGGGCGGGCGCGAATGGGGGCATTCGCGTGGCGGTGCACGTTACTGCGGCGGATGCGATCGATCCGCCGGCCACGCCTGAATCGAATCGATCAACGCCGCATCCGATCAGGTCCGCGACGAAGGCGCGTAGAAGGGTTCGCGCTTCGGCGTTTGCGCGAAATAGTCGCTGTAGAACGCCTTGACGTAAGGAAACACTGCTGAACCCAGCTCGCGCTTCGCCTGATCCTGCGAGGCGCGCGGTTTCGCCAGTATCTGCTCGATCTCACGCAGAATCGTATCGCGATCCACGCGGGTGAAGCGGCCTTCGTGATACACGAGCTCGCCTTCGATCATCACCGTATCGACGGCATTCGTCTTGGCGCGCTGCATGAGCGCATCCAGCATGGGAATGTTGTCGTCCTGATACGGATACGTGGCGGTCTTCCAGTTCATCAGCACCAGATCGGCCAGGCGTCCGTTTTCCAGACGCCCGATTTGCGCGCCGAATGGGGTGGTTCGAGCGCCGTCCTCAGTGGCCATTTTCAGTATCTGCGGGCAAGTCGGCACGTCGTCGTCCATTCCCGGCGTGCGGTGTACGCGCAGTGCGAGGCGCATCTCCTGCAACATGTCGCGGTCTTCGTTAATACCGGCTTCGTCGAGTCCCATGCCGACCGTTACACCGTATTTCGAAAACGCGTTCAAGGGCGCCACGCCACTGCGCAAACGTAGATTCGAACTGCAGTTATGGCAGATGCAAGTGCCGGTGTGCGCGACCATTTCGATGTCTGCTTCAGTCAGCCACACGCCATGACCGAGGGTTAGCGACGAACCGAGCAGACCGAGATCGTTCAGATGCGCGACGGCGGTCTTGCCCGTCCGGCGGCGCGCGTATTCCTTCTGATAGGCGGTTTCGAGCAAATGCATGTGCATCGGTACGCTGGCTTTGTCCGAGCGTTCCTTGATGGCGAGCAGCGTCTCATCGCTACACCAGTGCAGGTTAGCGGGCGCCAGTTGAATCCGGGTCAACGATTGGCCTTCGTTGTCCTGCACGAGCATGTCGAACAACTGTAGATGCTCGGTCAGAGGGACTTGCTGCGCTTTCAGATGCGCGGCGAGCTTCGCTCCGATGTCCGCCGGCAGGCGTTTGACGAAGTCGTCGTCGGCTTCGTAGACGAGCAGGTTCTGCTCGCGTACGGCGAAGCTGTACGACGCGCGCATACCGATGTCCTGATACGCCTTCAGAACGCTTGATGCCGCTTCATGTATCGACGACAACGGACCCGGCCGCCAACCGTGGATATGCTGCACCGTGGTGATGCCGGACGCGATCATTTCAAACGCGGAGTAGAGCGTGTCGAGGTAAAGATCGATCTCGCGGGCGCCCATCCGGCTTGCAAACCACAGTTCCAGAGCGTAATCCGGCGACCCATGCTGCAGCGGCGTCAGGCCGACGTGATGATGACTGTTGACGAAGCCGGGCAGCAACACCGTATCCGGCGAGCCGAGACGCGGCGCGTTCGGATACTTCGCGACCAGTTCCTGCGCATCGCCGATCTCGACGATCACGCCGTCGCGTTGATACAGCGCGCCGTCGCGGATGACCTCTGCGGTGTGCCGGTCGGCGACGCCCTTGACGATCCAGCCAGCGACAATCAATGTTTCGGACATGGTTGCTTTTACCTGAATAGAGAAGAGTTTCAGAACGATGGTGTGTCGTATAGATCGACACGCCGATGGTCGAAATAAGACAGCTTTTCGCGGGTCGCCGCGATCTCAGCATGCGCGAGCGTCGCACTGACGATGCCGGGTCCTTCGTTGCCGGGCCGGCGAACGAGTACAGCGCCGTCGGCGGCAATCACACACGACTCGCCATAGTTGTCGATGCGCGCACCATCAAGGAATTCGTCACCGATCTTGTTCGCGCAAACGACCGCCAGCCCATTTTCCCGTGCGTGCGCAGCTCCCCGACAAAGAAATCCATATCGTCGCCGCCGCTGCCCGCGACGGGCACGATGACGAGGTCAGCGCCAGCCGCACGCAGCGCGCGCCAGCATTCCGGAAAGCGGCGGTCGTAGCAGACCAGAATACCGATACGCCACACGCCCACCTGCACGACGTGCAGCGAGTCGCCAGGCGTGAAGTGCGCGGCTTCGTCGTAGCCGGGCGGTGGATCGTCGCCGACAGGCAGGTAAAGCTTGCGCGCGACCGGACCGACGCGCAGCGGCTTGCCATCGGCGCCGAAGCCGAGCACTGCGTTGTGGTACCGGCCAGTCGCGGGATCGACTTCGTAGAACGGCACGAACAGGGTGACGCCACACTCCTTGGCCAGCGTGGCACAGCGTGCGGCGAGGGGACCGTCGGCGGGCTCCGCCCAGTCACGATATTGCCCTCCCGGTGCGCTTGCGAAGTACGGCACCATGGAGAGTTCGGGCAAGACGAGCAACTGGGCGCTGTCATCGGCAGCGGCGCGCACGGCGGCAAATGCTGCGGCCTCGTTTTTGTCGAGGTCGGTCGTGCAAGGGGGCAGTTGCAGTGCGGCGACGCGAAGTGTGCTCAAGGTTGCCGGCAAATTCATCGGACTCGCTCCTGCTCGGCGAAGGCGCGATCGACTTCATCGCGCATCAGGTCGGTCAACTGGACGCTGAGATCGTGGAACGCCCGGCTGCGCGTGTCGCGTGGACGAGGCAGATCGACCGGAATGATGGTCTTGATGCGCCCGGGGCGCGCCGTGAACACGACGATGCGGTCAGCGAGCGCAATGGCTTCGTCAATGTGGTGCGTGACGAACACCATCGACACGTTGCTTTGCTGCCAGACCTGGATCAGGAAGTCCTGCATCTTCGCACGCGTTTGTACGTCCAGCGCGGCGAACGGCTCGTCGAGCAGCAGTATCTCGGGTTTGAGCGCTAACGCGCGCCCGACCGCCACACGCTGGCGCATGCCGCCTGAGAGTTGGTCGGGCCGTTTGTCGATGGCTTCGGACAAGCCGACACGTTCGAGAATTTCCTGTGCGACACGCCGCCGGTTCTCCTTCGGCATGTGCTGCATTTTCAGGCCGAAAGTGATGTTTTCACCGACGCTCAACCATGGAAAGAGCGAGGCGTCCTGGAAGACGAGTCCGCGATCGGTGCCCGGTCCGGTGACCTCGGCGCCGCCGCAGACGATGCGGCCGCTGGATACCTGTTCCAGCCCTGAGATCAGATAGAGGAGGGTGCTCTTGCCGCATCCGCTTGGACCGAGAAACACCACGAACTCGCGGCGTGCGATATCCAGGTCGATGTCACGCAATGCGACGAACGATGCGCCGTCTGTCTGCCATGTCTTGCCGACGCCCTTGCAGGTGACGAGCGGCGGTTGTACGGACGCTGAATCATTCTGGCTCATATCATTTCCCCAGGCCGTTACTCGGCACCCAGAACAGCACTTTGCGCTGGACGATTCGTAGCGCAACGTCGAAGGCGAAACCGGTGATGCCGATCAGTGTCATCGTGAAGAACGACAGGCTCGAGTTGAAGGTATTGCGCGCGAGCATGACGACCTGGCCGAGCCCGCTGCCGACGCCGGTCGCTTCCGCCACCAGCACCACCATCCATGCGCCGAACAGGTTCATGCGCAGCACCATGAAGAGCGATGGCAGGATGGTCGGCAGAATCACATGACGGAAAGTCTGCGCGCGCGTCGCGCCCATCACGGCGGCGACGTTGAGGTGGGTGCGGCTGACGTTGTCGATCTGACTGATCGTCGAGACTGTCATGACGAAAAAGAGCGAGATGAACACCATGAATACAGCGGGTGCATTGCCGATTCCGAACAGGAAGATCGCGACGGGCAGCCACGCAATGGGCGAGATGGGCGCGAGCAGCGTGATCGTCGGCAAGGTCAGGTTGCCGAACAGCCGGAAGTAGCGGATCGCGACGCCCATCGCCACGCTGCAGACGAAACCCAGCACAAGGCCGCTTAGCACCCGCAGCGTCGTCGCGACGATGGTCATGGCGAGCGACTTCAGCGCGGTCGCGTTGGAGGTCTCGCCAATCACGTCAGTCGGGATGAAGTACTGCGCTTGCGACGCGAAGTTGCGCAGGAAGATGTGCGGCGGCGGCAGCAGAAGCGGGTCTGCCCAACCTGCGGCCCACGCCAGTTCCCACACGGCAATGAAGCACGCCAGCGAGGCGACGCCCCAGCCAAGCGGCACGAGTTGCCGGACGAGGTCGGAGCGTGGCCGGGCATTTGCTGCCGGGCGCACCGCGCGCCGGTGCGCGAGAAGGGTCGTCGGATCGGCTTTCATGCGGATTTCAGCTTGAGCTGGCCGTAGAGATCGCCGTTTTCCTTGATTACCTCATGGAGTGGACCCCAGTCGAAGACATCGGGGCCAGGCAGCCGCTTGATGTAACGGAGATCCTTGAGGTTCTGCGCGCGCTGCAGGATGAAATTCTGGTTGCTGCGCTGGTCGATCATTGCCGGCTGTTTCGTGGCTGCATCGAGGGTTGCGTCATAGCTCGTCTTGAAGTACTTGCCGACGGTGTCCTTGACGGCCGACGCGCGGTCCAGTTCTTCCTGATGCTGCGCAACCATCATTGCCTTGATCAGCGCCTTCACCGCATCGCGGTTTTCGTGCAGGAGCTTGCTGCGCACGGCGAGGACGCAGTCGGAGTAGTTCGCGCCATAGACGTCCACGCCGTTCGAGAGCTGCACGGAGCCCGGCCTTGCTTTCAATGCCTGCGTTGCATACGGCTCTATGTGGCACATCGCGTCGACATTGCCGGCGATGAAAGCCTGCGCCAGTTCCGGCGACGTGCCGAAGTAGCGCACCTTGACGTCGGCAAAGCTCATGCCCGCTTTCTTCAGGTAGTCGTAGGGCAGCATTTCGAGCGTATCGGCCTGGAATGTGCCGATGGTCTTGCCACGCAGTTGCGCCGCCGACGTGATGCCAGGCTGCGCGACGATCACGCAGCCCTGCACGCCCGAGCCGGCGACGATCTTGATCGGTGCGCCGGCATCGTAGAGCGTCATGAAGTTGGTGTACGGAACGACCGAGACGTCCACCACGCCTGCGCCAAAAAGTGCGGCAATGTCGGCGTTCGACGGGGTCGTCACGAAATCGAGCGTGACGCCCTGCGCGAGGTTGCGTTCCTTGACGAGAAAGAACGGGCAGTTGCAGAGACCCGTGCCGTGCGTCGCCTTGAGCGTCAGCGGGCCGGCCGCCATGGCCTGAGGAAGATAGGCACCGCCCAACGCCGCGGCGCCGGCCAGACACGCACCGCGCATCAGGAATTCGCGTCGCGTATTGCCGAGTTCGGTCAAAGGGTAACCATTCGGGTCTTGCTGAACAAATTTCCTGAACATCGCGTGATCCTTAGAGAGGTTGAACAGCAGATGGGGACGTGAAAATTTACGCGGGCGACTGCGCAAGCGTTTGTTCCAGCATGTCGAAGCTGAAAATCTCTCCGATCGAGCCTGAAACCTGCATTCGTCCGAGCGCTTCTAGCGACCGGGCACGCGCGAGAATGCACTCGCGAAGCGGGCGGATATCGATGATCGGTGGCTGCGCTGCGATGCCGGTCAGCAGTTCGTCGAGCGTAAATTGAGGGTAGCGGTACGCGCTGGCGCGCAGGGCTTCGCGGGGATTGTTCGTGATCGCTTCCCGCGCATCGAGCATTGCGCGTAAGGCCGCGCAGATGATCTCGGGATGCGCGTCGAGAAAACTCTTGCGGGCGACGAGCAACGTGTCGGGATAGTCGCCCCCCCAGGCGTGCAAGCCGTCGCACAGCACTTCGAAGCCGCGCAGCCGAAGGCGGGAAATCCAGGGTTCGATCAATGTCAGCGCCGCGAGGCGGCCGGCGCCCAGATCGTCGAGCGCCTCGGCGAGCGATGGGTACAGTACGCGTTCGATCTGCATGGGATCCATGCCATGTACCCGCAGTGCATCGTGCAGCAGGACTTCCATTGGATCGTCGGCGAAGGTTCCGACGCGCTGGCCGCGCAGATCGCTCATCGACAGACCCGGCTGCCCCATGAGCGCCATACCGAGCTTGCCGCTGCCGCCGACGATACGCAGCGGGTCGGGCCGGGCATGATCGACCAGCGGCTGTGTAAAGCCGGTGGTGCCGAGATCAGCCTCGCCGCTTCTCAGCAAGGCGGCGGTGGAGCCGAACTGCGTCAGCGGCGGTGCTTCGACCTGCAGACCATGGCGCTCGAACAGGCCGGTATCGACTGCTATGAACAACGCGAGATTGGAAAGCGCACTGCCGTGCGCCAGGAGCAGTTTTTGCATGACGGAATCTGGGGCGTCGAGGAATCGCGTCGACAGATGGGTTGCTGCACGCGAGGATTAAGGACGTTTTAGCGAAGACCGTGCCAGCGAGAGGCGTTGGATGTGCACTTTAATGCGTCGCTTTGTCTACGGGATGTTCTGTAGATTGTTTTATAGAAATGGCATTGATTGTATACAATTGTAGGGCCATCAGTCTTCGAAAAGATGCACCACAATGTGGCCTGAGGGTCGAATTTGCACCGCCATGCTGCACTCGGCACAGTGACTGGGCATCATGCGCTTAAGCATCGCCAGCTTGCGATTTTCAAGAAAGGACACGCCCGGACGCACATTTTGTTCTCGTCGACGAAATACAATTTGGCATAAGACGTGTGTGCAATATCGGCGATAATGCGCACTACAACCGAGGCATATGATCGGTGCGATCAACCGCGCACATTGCCCTCGTCGTGATTCAATCCATTACCAGGACCCTTTCATGCCGACTGATAAGAAGAGGGCGAAGACAGCCGACACCGAGGCGGCTGGCTCCTTTGACGGCGCGCATCGCCACGTGATTTACGAGCGCTTGATGAATGCGATTTCGGAGCATCGGCTGCAGCCCGGCACGAAGCTCGCCGAGGACCGGCTCGCCGCTATTTTCAGCGTGAGCCGGACCACTGTGCGTGCGGTGTTACAGCAGTTGTCGCACGAGCTTGTCGTGACCATCGTGCCGAATCGCGGGGCTTTCGTTGCGAGCCCAACGGTGGAAGAAGCGCGCGAGTTGTTCGAGGCGCGGCGTCAGATCGAATTGCCGATCATCGAAAAGGTGTGCCGTTGCGCCACGAAGAAAGATCTGGCGCGTTTGCGCGCGCATGTGGCACAGGAAGACGAGGCCCGTAAGCGTGATGACCGGCGCGCCACGGTACGGCTTTCAGGCGAATTTCACGTGATGCTCGCGCAGGTGTCGGGCAACCGCTTCATCGAGCGGACCATGCGTGGCTTGCAGATGCTCACGTGCCTGACGATCCTGCTCTACAACGCGCCGACCGTGCAGGCATGCCGGCACGACGAACACGCGCGTCTGATCGACGCGGTGGAAGCGGGCAACGTCAAGCTTGCGCAAAAGCTCATGGACGAACATCTCGACCATATCGAAGCGACGTTGCGGCTGCATGAACCGGAGGAAGAGAACGACGACCTGGAGGCGATCCTCGTCCACGGCCTATGATGCCGAGGCGATTCAGGTCGCCGTAAGCGTGTCGAGTACGCGCCGCAGGAATTGGTCGCATTCGGCGAGTTGCGAGAGTTCTACAGACTCGTCCGCCTTGTGCGCGTCGTCGATGCTGCCGGGACCGCAGATGACCGTGGGGATACCTGCCTTCGAAAACAGGCCGGCTTCGGTGCCGTAAGTCACCTTGCGCGTTTCGAAGTCATTGCACAGGGTCCGCACGAGTTGCGTGATGGCGGCTTGCTCGGCGCTGTCGAGCGACAACGTCGTGCCGACCTTCTCAAATGAGATCGCCGCGGCACTGGAGACTTCGCGCATCTGTGGCTCGAGCTCCTCGCGGGCATAGCGGGCGATCTGTTCAAAGAGCCCTTCCGGATCTTCAGAGGGCAGATTGCGGTATTCGAAGAAGAATTCACAATCCTCGGGAATCGTGTTGATCGCGACGCCGCCCTTGATCAGGCCGGTTTGCGCCGTCGAAAACGGCACATCGAACGCGCGATCGAACGGGCCGCTACGACGCAACGCATCGGCGGTGTCGCGGATCCGGCAAATCAGGCGTGCGGCATATTCGATCGCATTGACGCCGCTCGGCGTACGCGAGGAATGGGCGGCCACGCCCTTCACGCAGCACCGGTAGGCGTTGTTGCCCTTGTGGGCGACGACGGGCCGCATGCTGGTCGGTTCGCCGACGATGCAGCCAGCCGGCCGGATGCCGCGTTCCGCAAGTTCAGCCAGAAGCAGGGGTGCACCGAGACAGCCGACCTCCTCGTCGAAAGAGAACGCGAAATGAAGAGGCTCGCGTAGTGAGCGTTTCTGGATTTCGGGCAACAGTCCAAGCGTCACCGCGATAAAGCCCTTCATGTCGCACGAGCCGCGGCCATGGAGCCGACCGCCGCGGATGACCGGGTCGAAGGGATCACTTGACCAGTTCTGGCCGGTTACGGGAACGACATCGGTGTGGCCGGACAGCACGACGCCGCCATTCGTCTCCCCGTGCAAGGCTGGCAGTGTCGCGAACAGATTTGCTTTTTGCCCGGCCCTGTCATAGACCAGCAGCGTTTCTATGTGATGGGCTCGAAGGCGGTCCCGGATTACTTCGATCAGGCCGAGATTCGAGCGGCTGCTCGTCGTATCGTGGCGAATCAGTTCGTCGGCCAACACGAGATAGGCGGGGCGTTCGTCAGTGTCCAGTGTTGGCTTTTCAAACATCATATGTGCCGTTGGGCCCTCAAAATAACATCGAACGATTGTAGGCGGACGAAATTCACAAGGTGTACGGATACGCGCGCTGCCCTCATTGCGTTCGAACGCCGGACCGGCGCAACGCTATTCGACAAGCAAGGTGCTTGCCCGTCTGCTGCCGATCGTAATGAGGACCCGTACTCAGCAAGCGTGCGCAAACGCGGCTATGATTTCATGCGGCGACCGACGCCGAAACAGGAAAGGAGAATACCCGGATGATCCATGTCATTGCCACGATCACTGCCCAGCCCGGTCAACGCGAAGCCGTGCTGGCGCTCTTCAACAAGAACCGTCCGGCCGTGCTTGCGGAAGAAGGCTGCATTGCCTACGAGGCTGTCGTCGACGTGCCTGAGTTCGGGACGATTCAGACACCGCTCGGCAAGGACACGTTTGCTGTCATCGAACGCTGGGAAAGCGCGGAAGCGTTGCGGGCGCATGGGGCCTCCGCACACATGGCCGAATATGGACGCAATATACGCACGCTGCTTGCGAGCCGCGTCATCAACGTGCTACAGGCTTGCTAAAGAGCGCGGCGAATAGCAGCGTTCATGAAGGCTCCGCCGGCTACGCGCCGCGCATCCGGAACACGCCGACGGCGCTGCGTCCACTCACCGCCTGCACGACTGTGTTCAGACCGCCGGACAGTTCACCGTTTTCACATGCATATATTGACAGGGGTAAGCGCGTGGAAGGCGCGGCGTTGCGTTGCTGGCAAGAGAAGAGGGCGTTCCCGTCGTCGAGCTTGCGCATCCAGCAATCGTTCCGAGCAAAGTCGAAATGACGATCAGACGGCTTAATGCAGGTAATCGTGACAACATCAATTGAACTCCAGCGTAGTGCGTTGACGGACCGCGGTGATCGTATTCGCCGCCGGTAAAAGCGGTGATTGCGTTCTTCCATTATTGGGTTGCACGCGTGAACGCGGCATGACCCGAAAGTGACGGTTCGGTAATCTATGAAGCTACATCGGACACCGAACTATTCCACCAACCACCGCCCAGCGCCTGGAATAGTGCCGCGGTTGTCACCGTCAGGATGGGCGCTTGAAAGACGAAACAGTGGGTAGCTGGTACGATTCACGTGAGGCCATCGGCTTGCTCGCAACGACGACCTGGCCGATCGATGACTATTCAGTCATCCGCGCCAAGATGGCAGAAATGTAATTTTTTTTCCATCTCTCTGTATCAATCTCCAGGATAGCTTCGACAACGCGGCGTTGAGCCCGCTTCAGCCTCCTGACCTGAAAGGTAAGCGTGCAATGAGGATCTTGATCGTCGAGGACGAGCCAAAAATGGCGTCCTACCTTAAAAAAGGGCTTACGGAAGCCAGTTTCACTGTCGATATTGCGGCGGACGGGAGGGACGGACTGTTCCTCGCATTGCACGAAGATTTCGACTTGATCGTGCTTGATGTGATGCTTCCGGAGTTGGACGGACTGGGCGTGCTTAAACGCCTGCGCATGGAAAAAAAACATACGCCCGTGCTATTGCTCACGGCGCGGGATACGGTTGAAGACAAAGTCGCTGGTTTCGAATCGGGAGCTGACGATTATCTTTCCAAGCCGTTCGCCTACGCCGAGTTGCTCGCGCGGATTCGCTCGCTTGTCCGTCGGGCGCCGCGTACAACGCGGGACGTCCTGGTAGTCGGGGACCTTGAGATCGATCTGATCAAACGCAGAAGTCGACGCGGGAAAACGCGCATCGACCTGACCGCTCAGGAATTTGCTCTGCTGCAACTCCTCGCTGAACGGCAAGGAGAGGTACTGACACGAACGTTCGTGACGTCACAGATCTGGGATATAAATTTCGACAGTGACACTAATGTGGTCGATGTCGCCGTCAGACGGCTTCGCGCAAAAATTGACAGCGCGTTCGATAATAAATTGCTGCATACCGTCCGGGGCATGGGCTACGTCCTCGAGGACAGATCTTGACTGCCCCTGCCAGCCCCGCCGTCGCCAGACCCTACTCGCTGCTCAAGCGCCTGACGGTAGCGATTTCGGTCGTCGCGCTATTCGTGTTTGGGTTGGTGGGTGGTCTGTTATACGACACGCTCGGTCTCGAACTCCAACGGCGGGATGACGTCGAGATCGCCGAAAAACTGGATCAATTTCTGCTGCAGGCTCGCGATTTCGGTTCAACGCAAGGGCTGCGCCAAAATAGTGCGGTGTTCCATGAAGCGCTGCAGTCGCATCCTGCCGTCTATCTGCTGATCTCGAGCGGTCGCGGTGACATCGTGGTCCAGCACTCGAACAAACCTTCGCGGGAGTTGAGTTCCCTGGGGGCAGCGCACCCTGGTCAACATACGGCGTATACGTGTGATCCGCCAACCATCGGAACGTCCCGCTGCATTTTTGGCGACGAAACGTTGCCCTCAGGCGAAGTGATTCGCGTTGTCCTCGCGCATGTGGCGACTGAACGGAAATCCCTACTCGACACCTATCAAATCGATGTTTGGCTCGCGATTGCCGTAGGGTCGATATTGATGGGCATCCTGGGTTATGCAATCGCGCGCAGGGGACTTTCGCCTGTAAAAACGATTGGCCGTCAGACGTCGACCATTGAAGCACACCGGCTGAACGAACGCCTCGATATCAGCACGGGCCCCGTCGAATTGCAGGAAATTGCGGTATCGGTCAATCGGATGCTTGACCGTCTTGAACGGGCGTTCATGCGCCTGAGCCAGTTTTCGTCGGACCTTGCTCACGATATGCGGACCCCGTTAGCGAACGTGATCAGTTCCTCACAAGTTACGCTGTCCCGCACGAGAACGACGGAAGAATACGAAAACCTGATTGACTCCAATATTGAAGAGTGCGAGCGTCTTCATCGAATGATTGAGAACATGTTGTTTCTCGCGCGAAACGACAATTCTAAGCAGTATTTCAAGCTGGGTGAAGTGGACTGTCGCGGTGAGCTCGCGAGGCTTACCTCGTATTTTCAAGGCGTCGCCGAAGGGACGGGGGTCCGCTTCGTCGTCGATGGCACCGCTACGATCACCGCGGACCCAACCATGTTTCGCCGGGCAGTCAGCAACCTGATGTCCAATGCACTGGATCACGCCGCGGTGGGAACCGACATCGAACTGCGTACATACGAATCGGAAGGCTATGTGACCATCGAGGTCACGAATAGAGGTCAGCCCATTCCCCCTGAGCACATCGAGAAAATCTTCGACCGGTTTTATAGAATCAATGCGGCGAGACAGGGGTCAGCCAAAAACACCGGGTTAGGTCTTGCGATCGTGAAGTCGATCATGGAGTCACATCGGGGCAAGGTGGAAGTGGTGAGCAATCGCGACAACACGACCTTCGCGCTGTATTTTCCACGGCCGATCTAAATCCACGCCGCCTTTGCCGGTCAGGCTCTGTTAACATTCAACCATTCCTGGCTCGCCAATATGAGTGTTCGAACCTTCGCTCGT
Source organism: Paraburkholderia sp. SIMBA_030 (assembly GCF_046535245.1). Lineage (NCBI taxonomy): Bacteria > Pseudomonadati > Pseudomonadota > Betaproteobacteria > Burkholderiales > Burkholderiaceae > Paraburkholderia > Paraburkholderia sp. SIMBA_030. The sequence goes on along the minus strand of NZ_JAWRXB010000004.1, from coordinate 98,470 downwards.
GCCTTCAGGCGCTCGGCGCCTGAGCGGCCGTACCGGGCAACTCGGGTTGCGCAGCGCCTTCGAGAAAGCGGCGGGTCGACTCGAACGCTTGCAGCATCTGATCGGGCCAAGGCGTTTGCAGCATGACCGCCTGGTGGTTCTCGAATGCCGATGACAGCAATGTTGCCAGTTCAGGCGAGCGCAGATGGCGCAGCAGCACGCTGACCGCAATCGCGGTCGCCTGGCTCGCGCCGGCGGTCTGGAGTTCCGAAGCGGTGAGGGCCGCGACCTGTTTGTTGATGTCCACTGAAGCTTCCTTGGATGAAATGTGGAAGATTGGAGGCCCGGTGGCCGATCCCGAATTTTGACATGGTTGGCGCTGTTGCAGCGCGGGCAGTCGCGTGTCGGATCGCTTGCCGCGCTCGCACGGCAACGGTTTTCACGGCATTTAATCTGTGCCGCAATGCTCATCCGGCCAATTAAAAATCCGCTGCCGGCAGGTTAAGCCGTAAACGAGCGGTGCCAAGGATCAGACGATATGCGGTTCAGGTGATATTGCGCAGCGGCTTATCTCCGTTCGCGTTCCGAGCGGATTGTCTAATTAAGCGTTCACTCTTCCCGGTCTGAAGTCAATGGTGACGGTATGCGCAGCGTGCCGGCTAACGCACCCGAGCAAGCAAGGCTTCCCCATCCTTGTGCGTGCGTGAAGAAACCGTACGGATATCGGCGATTGTCTGACAGTAAAAACGAGGATGCATCGCTGGATATCTGCCGTTATTCGATTTCGTTTGCCGAGGGGTTCGATCGCTCGGATAACATGGTATTCTGCGCGCCGATTTTCGCCGTATTGCTGGCGCAATATTGGCGTATTAATCCGTGCGACTAAACGGATCTCGATAGAAGACTATAAGAGGGATGCGATGAGCTGGATATTTGTGGTGTTCGGCGCGGTGATCGGTGGCGCGATCGCCTTGTCGTACGGCTTTTCGATCACGAACGGCCCTGTGGTGGGGGCGCTCGCCGGCTTTGCGCTTGCGCGTATGGTGATGAAAAAGCCTCGCGACGCGGCGACCGAACCCTCGGCTCAGCCGGCCGCGACCGATAGCTGGAATCCACCCAATGAACTGGCCGTGCGTGTCGAGCGGCTCGAGCGCGCGATCGTCGTACTGCGCGGCGAAATCCGGCAACTGCGCAGCGGCGCTGCCACGGGCGTGTCCGCGTCCGTCGGCGAAGCAGCGAGTGCTCCACCTCCGATGTTCAAACTGCGGCCGCCCGCCGCTGTGCCGCGCCCATACGCGATGCCTCCCGCAACGGTCCGGAAGCAGCGCCACGCGGCGGAGGTCGCGCCGGTGCAGTCCGCGGCCGTGCGTCCTACGGCGAACGTCAGCGCAGTCACGCCGCTGGCGTCGACAGACGCCGCTGCGGCAGCGCCGCCCGCGTCGGCATCGTTCCCGACTCCGCCGCCGCTGCCCGAATCACCGCCTGCACCGCCGCGCGGGCCAGGTCTCGCCGAACGCCTCTTCAAAGCCGGCCGCGACTGGCTATTCGGCGGCAACACGGTGGTGCGGGTCGGTATCGTCGTGCTGTTTTTCGGCATTGCTTTCCTGCTCAAGTACGCGGCCGACAACAGCCTGTTGCCGATAGAATTCCGCCTTGCCGGCGTCGCGCTTGCCGCGACCGCGTTGCTCGCCGTCGGTTGGCGCATCGGCGAGCGCCGTGGCGCATATGGGCTGATCTTGCAGGGCGGCGGCGTCGGCGCGCTGTATCTGACAGTGTTTGCCGCTACCAGGCTCTATCATCTGCTGCCGGCCGGCGCGGCACTGCCGTTGATGATCGCGATCTGCGCGTTGAGTGCGTTTCTGGCGGTGCGGCAGAATGCGTCGTCGCTCGCCTTCATGGGCAGCGCCGGCGGTTTTCTCGCGCCGATGCTGCTCTCGACCGGCGGCGGCAGTCACGTGATGCTGTTCAGCTACTACGCGCTGCTCAACGCCGGCATCTTCGCGATTGCGTGGTTCAAGGCGTGGCGTCCGCTGAATCTGCTCGGTTTCGTGTTCACGTTTTCGATCGGTGCCGCATGGGGCGCGACGGCCTACCGGCCCGAACTGCTCGCCAGCACCGAACCGTTCCTGGTTCTGTTCTTCCTGATGTATGTCGGCATTGCGTTGCTGTACGCGGTGCGGCGCGAACTTGCGCTCAAGCATTACGTCGACGGTACGCTGGTATTCGGCACCCCGTTGGTCGCCATCGGCCTGCAAGCCGCATTGATGAAAAGCACAGAGTTCGGTCTGGCGTGGAGCGCGGTAGCGCTGGCCGCGTTCTACCTCGCGGTCGCAGCTTGGCTGGCGCGCCGCCGCGAGCGCCTCGGCATGCTGTTCGAGGCCATGCTGGCGCTGGCTGTGATTTTCGCGACCCTGGCCGTACCGCTCGCTTTCAGCGGGCCGACGACGAGCGCCACGTGGGCCATTGAAGGCGCCGCGATCAGCTGGCTCGGCGTGCGTCAGCGGCGCCTGATCGCGTTCGGTTTCGGCTTGCTGATGCAACTGGCCGCGGCTTGCGCGTTTATCGCTGGCACCGGCATGCAGATCGATTACAGGGCGGTTTGGCCGGTGCTGAATGGCGCTTATATCGCCACGGCGTTGATTTCCCTCGCCGGTATATTCACGGGATGGCATCTGCACGGCCGAAGCGAAGCGAGCGCGTGGCACGCGTGGATGCCGCAGATCGGTCTTGTTGCCGCAATCTGGGGGCTGCTGTGGTGGGTTCTGGGCGGCATCCACGAAATCTTCGAGTACGCGCATGCCCATCTCTCCTATGACCGCGATCGTTTCGAGGACGCGTTCGTCGCGCTGTTCGCCGCTCTGACCGCCTGGCTTGCGCATGGTGCACGCCGCAAACTGAGCTGGCCGCTCGCCGAGTGGCCGGCGCTGGCGCTGGTGCCGTTCCTCGCGTTGCTGGTGGCGAGCCTGTTCATGTACAGCATGACACCGGTCAGCGGCTACGGCTGGCTGGTTTGTGCGGTCATCGCGGTACTCGCCTACGTGTTGTTGTGGCGCCAGCAGCGCGATGTCGGCGACCGCGTTCTCGCACCACTGCATACGCTGATGTTCTGGACGGTCGGCGTGCTCCTCGCGCTCGAAGGCTATTGGGGTTTGCGCGCGTACGTGCCCGAAGGGGCGTGGAGCTGGAGCGCGTGGGCCTATGGCTTCGGCATTCTGCTGCTGTTGGTGGCCGGTGTCGGGCACCGTCTGCGCTGGCCGGTCGCGCGCTACACGCAGGCTTATCAGGTGTGGGGCGCGGCGCCTCTCGCGGTGTTGCTGTGGGCGTGGAGTATCGCGAGCGTTATCAGCGACGGTAGCGCCGCGCCGCTTTTCTGGCTGCCGATCGTGAATCCGCTCGACGTTGCACAGATACTCGCGTTCATCGCTTTCGCCGTGTGGTTGCGGCGTCTGCGCGCGCTGGGTCCGACATGGCATCCGCGCGCTTTCGACTACGCCGTGCTCGCCACGCTGTTCCTGTGGTTCAACGCGTTGCTGCTGCGCACGCTGCATCATTGGACCGGCGTGCCGTACCAATTCGACGACATGTCGCACTCGATGCTCGTGCAGGCTTCCGTGTCGGTATTCTGGACGGTATGCGCGCTGGCCATGATGATCTGGGCGACGCGCCGCGCGAGCCGCCTGTCCTGGTTCGCCGGCGGCGCTTTGCTGGCGGCGACCGTCGTCAAGCTGTTCCTGTTCGACCTGTCGCATGTAACGGGTATCGAGCGGATCGTGTCGTTCATCGGTATCGGCGTGATGTTGCTGTTGATCGGCTACTTCTCGCCGCTGCCGCCAAAAGCTGTCGTGATGGAAACTGAGCAATGAAGCGTTTCTTGATTGTGACCGGTTGGTGCGTTGCGATTTCGTTCATTGGGGCGCCGCCGGTGGCGGCTGCGGCCGATCATTTTGCGCGGCGCTTTGCGCTCGAACTCGACAACGGCGCCGCGTACTACAGCATCAAGCTGCCGGCTGCCGTGTACGCGGCGAGCCGGCGCAGCGATCTCGGCGACGTACGCGTATTCAACGGCGCCGGCGAGCCGGTGCCGTATTCGCTCGATGCGCCGCGCGATGCGGCCCGCACGCCGCACACGCTGCGCACGGTGCGCTGGTTCCCGTTGCCGGTGACTGCTGCGGACAGCGCCAGCGCGCCGCTCGGCGTGACGATCGCGGCCGACGGGTCGCTGCGTACCACTGCGGCGCCGCCGGCACGCGCGCAACACGATACGGACCTGGTCGATCTCGGCCATGTGGCGGGCGAGGCGGGCGCCTTGGTCGTGCATCTGCGCAACGACAATTATCAAGGGCGCGTGACGGTCGAATCGAGCAACGACTTGCGCAGCTGGCAATCCGCCGGCGATGCACAACTGCTCAAGGTGACCTATAACGGCAGCACGTTGAGTCAGGAACGCATTGCGCTGGATGCGGTGCGGGCGCGTTACGTGCGGCTGCGCTGGCTCGACGGCGCGCCGTACATCGAATCGATCGACCTCGAGGTGCAGGCTGCCAACGCGGACCGCGCGCAGCGCGCGGATACCCAGCGGGAATGGCGCGAAGGCATCGTTGCTCACGCGGGGCCGACGGCCGGCGAGTATTTCTTCGACACGGGCGGCCCTTATCCCGTCGATCGCTTGCGCCTGAATTTGCCGCAGCCCAATACGGTGGCGCCGGCCGTCGTCTATTCGCGCCCAGGTCTGCAGACGCCGTGGCGCGAGGTCTCGAACGCGACGCTGTACCGGCTGCACAATGGCCCGGTGGAGCAGAGCAATCCATCGATCGAGGTGGCGGCGGACACCGACCGTCAATGGCGCGTGGTAGTCGATGCGCGCAACGGCGGCTTGGGGAGCGGTGCGCTGACTATCGCGGCGGGCTGGCGTCCGGCGACGCTCACGTTCGTCGCGCGCGGATCGGCGCCGTTTACGCTGGCGGTGGGCAATGAGGCGGTTATGTCGTCGGCGGTGAGCCGCGAGGATTTGCTGATGGGTGCGTCTTCGGTTGCGGTCGCGGCGCGGTTGGGAGAAGCGCTGCCCGTCGCGCCGGACGATGCCGATGCGCAGTCGGCGAACAAAGACCCGCATGCGATGCGCCGCTATGTGTTGTGGGCGGCGTTGCTGCTGGCGGTCGGCTCGCTTGGTGCGATCGCCTGGCGGCTCGCGCGCGGTGCTCGGGCAGCTGCGGATGCGGCCGGCGATGCGGCGGGTGCGACGACCGACAAGGCGGACAGTGCGGGCAGTGCCGACGGCACCGGTCAAAGCAACGGCAAGGCATGATTACAGCACGGGCGGGTCGCAGTTCCTCGCGCTCGCATCCGCGCCCGCCCACGCTTCGTCGCTCACGCCTCGCCTGCGGTCATCGTACGGATGATCTTGTCGAGCGCATGGCCGAACGCGAGCTTTTCCTGTTCGTCGAGGCACTCGAACAGATCGTCATTCCACCTGCGCGCCATCGGCATGACTTTGCGATACAGCGCGCGGCCTTCAGCGGTTAGCGACACCAGCACCACGCGACCGTCTTCGGCGCTCGGCTCGCGCTTCACGAGCCCTTGCTTGATCAACGCCTCTGCAGCACGGCTCGCCTGGCTCTTGTCGAGATTCGCGTGCCGCGCCAGCTCCATGATCGAAAACGGCCCGAACGATCCCACCGACGCAATCACTCGCGCTTCCGGCAACGTCACCCCCAGCTTGTCCTGATAGCGCTCGCTGATGCCACGCTCAGTGAGTTTGTTCAGCACGTGCAGACGGTACGTAAGGAGTTGTTCCAGTCCAGTTTTGGCGGAGGCCTTCATGGTCTTCCCGTGATAAGTGGAGCGGTCGTGGCGTTGTGATTGTTGCTGCAACCGTCTGTTGCCGCAACCGTCCACCGGTCAACGCGCGCCATATTTCAGGCGCGTCAGCTGTTCGGCTGCATCGGCGAGCAGGCGCGCCGCGTCGCGAATCGCGACCTCTAGCGTGATCGGCCCGGGGGCGGGCGAGAAGCAGCCGCTGAAATATTCGGCGAGGCGCGGCAGCGCCGCGGAGTCGACCGCGCCCGATAGCAGCGTGGCGGGCACGCCCGCGGCCTGCGCATGACGGCAGGCGATGAAGGGCGCCTTGCCGTGAAGCGTTTGGACATCCGAACGGCCTTCGCCTGTGATCAGCCAGTTTGCGCCCTTGAGCGCGGCGTCGAGGCCGATTTGCCGCGCGACGGTTTCCGCGCCCGGCTCGAACTGCGCGCCCAGCATATGCAGCGCGAAGCCCAGACCGCCAGCCGCGCCCGCGCCGGGTTGATCGCGCGCGGTTCGGCCGAGCGCCGCCTCGAGCAGATCGGCAAAGTGAGCGAGAGCGGCGTCGATCACGGCAATCTGCTCCAGCTTCACGCCTTTTTGCGGACCGAACACCGCGGTTGCGCCGTGGTCGCCAGTGAGCGGGTTGTCCACGTCCGACATGCCGACGAACGACGCGTCCGCCAGCCGGGCGTCGAGTTGCGACACATCGAGGCGCGCTACGCGCGCGAGTTGTTCGGGCGTCGCGTCGAGTTCCTTGTCCTGCGCGTCGAAAAGCTTCAGGCCGAGACCGGCGAGCAGACCTGCGCCGCCGTCATTCGTGCTGCTGCCGCCGAGCGCGACGAAAAAGCGCCGCACGCCCGCGTCGAGCAGTGCGCGGATCGCCTCGCCCATGCCGCGTGTACTGCGCGCCTCGACCGGCACGCCCATGCCGACCGGATCCGTGATGCCGACGATTTCCGCGGTTTCGATGATCGCGCTGCCGTCCGCGAGCAGTCCGGTGAGCGCTTCGCGCACCGGCCCGGCCGCGCCGCGCACGCTCAGCTTGCGGCGCTCGCCGCCGTTCGTGAGCATGGCGTCGAGCGTGCCTTCGCCGCCGTCGGCCATCGGGCAGATGCGCACGTCGGCGTCGAGCCGGGCACGCCGGATGCCGGACGCAATGGCCTGCGCGACCTGCTCGGCGCTGAGCGAGCCTTTGAAGGAATCGGGAGCAATGACGACGACAGGCAAGGACGGCAGATTCGGCATGGTGTCTCTGAATGGTTGGAATCGTTGCGAGGGCGATAACGATGCGGGAAAAGAGGCGCAGCCCCGAGCGCGTCCGTTAGCTTAGCAGCATGGCGGCGCCGACTGAATAGGTCGAACGGCATAGCCGGCATCGTCTGGTGAAAGAGGTCGCAAGTGAGGCCGCGCGCCGCGCGCGTCACGCGAGGCGGCTCGATCGAACCGCCGCAAAGCCGGCGAAAACACGCCGGAAAGCACCTGGAAAGCCGATAAAAACGTGTGCAATCATCGAATCCCGGTTAGGCGCGCAAATAGTTTGCTAAAATATTCGGCTCTTTAGACCCAAACCGTGCTGCCGGCGGCCTGCAAGCCCGCGGCGCAGGCGCCGAATTGATGTGACGCGCGATGCGAAGCGACATCGAAAAGCGGCACGGAGAAGATAACTGATTCGCTCGAATAATTTTAGGACGATTGAAGCCATGGCTAACGTTGTTGAAAACCTCGGCAAGCTCGAACGCCGCGTCACGATTTCCCTGCCGAAGGACGCCGTGCAGAAGGAAGTGGACTCGCGTATCCGTCAACTCGCGAAGAACGTGCGCATGCCGGGTTTCCGCCCGGGCAAGGTGCCGCTCAAGATGGTGACGCAACAGTATTCGGGCCAGGTGGAAGCCGAAGTGCTGAGCGACAAGGTCGGCAAGGAATTCTTCGACATCAGCCGCGCCGAAAACCTGCGCGTCGCCGGCCAGCCGAGCTTCGCGCCGAAGGCCGACGCTGCTGAAAGCGACTACGCGTTCGACGCGACCTTCGAGGTGTATCCGGAAGTGAAGCTGGGCGACGTCGCCACGGCTGAAATCGAACGCACCACGACCACCATCAGCGAAGCGGAAATCGACCGCACGCTGGACATCCTGCGCAAGCAGCGCGTGCACTTCCATGCTCGCGGCGAAGCCGGCGAGCACGGTGACGGCGGCGCGGACACGGCAGCGAAAGAAGGCGATCGCGTAACGGTCGACTTCGTCGGCAAGATCGACGGTGAAGTGTTCCAGGGCGGCAGCGCGGAAGATTTCGCATTCGTGCTGGGCGAAGGCCGCATGCTGCCGGAATTCGAGAAGGCAGCGCTGGGCCTCGCGGTCGGCGCATCGAAGGAATTCGACCTGGCGTTCCCGGCCGACTATCACGGCAAGGAAGTGGCAGGCAAAACGGCGCAATTCACGATCAACATGAAGAAGATCGAGTGGCCGCACCTGCCGGAAATCGACGCTGAATTCGCGAAGTCGCTCGGCATCGAAGACGGCGATCTGACCAAGATGCGCGCTGAGATCAAGGACAACCTCGAACGCGAAGCGAAGCGCCGCACGCAAGCCATCGTCAAGAATCAGGTGATGGACGCGTTGCTGAAGATTTCGGAGCTCGACGTGCCGAACGCGCTGATCGAGCAGGATCAGGAGCGCCTCGTCGGCATGGCCCGTCAGGATCTGGAGCAACGCGGCGTGCCGAACGCCGCTGATGCACCGATCCCGGCTGAAATGTTCAAGGAACAGGCAGAGCGCCGCGTCAAGCTGGGCCTCGTGCTGGCCGAGCTGGTCAAGGCCAACGAACTGCAGGCAAAGCCGGAGCAGATTCGTGCCGAAGTCGACGAATTCGCGAAAAGCTACGAAGACCCGAAGGAAGTCGTCCGCTGGTATTATTCCAATCAGCAACGTCTTGCCGAAATGGAAGCGTACGTCGTTGAAGCCAACGTCGTCGATTTCGTCCTCAGCAAGGCCAAGGTGACGGACAAGGAAGTGAGCTTCGAAGAACTGGCAAGCGCAACGGCGCAAGCGTAAGCGTCGCTGTAACGGCGTGCCGGCTGTCGGAGCGACGGCCCGCACGCCGTTTTTTTGTGCTGGGAATGTGCACTGGTTCAAGTATGAAGTTCAGTACACGGATCGCGCACTTGAATACGGGCTCGTCGTACACAACTGTCTAGCATCTAATATTTAGAATATTTCCAGACAAGGATCCATTGCATGACCTTTCGCGCCCAAATGCTGGACACGTTGACCTCCCAGTCGTCGCGGGATCTCGAAGCGCAGGCGCTCGGACTGGTGCCGATCGTCGTGGAAACGAGCGGCCGCGGCGAGCGCTCGTATGATATCTACTCGCGTCTGCTGAAAGAGCGCATTGTGTTCCTGGTCGGCGAAGTGAACGACCAGACGGCCAATCTCGTTGTCGCGCAGATGCTGTTCCTCGAGAGCGAGAACCCGGACAAGGACATCAGCTTCTACATCAACAGCCCGGGCGGGTCGGTGTCGGCCGGCATGGCGATCTACGATACGATGCAGTTCATCAAGCCGGACGTGTCGACGCTGTGCATGGGTCTCGCGGCCAGCATGGGTGCGTTCCTGCTGGCGGCCGGTGCGAAGGGCAAGCGCTTTGCGCTGCCGAATTCGCGTGTGATGATTCACCAGCCGCTGGGTGGCGCGCGCGGTCAGGCGTCGGACATTGAAATTCAGGCGCGTGAAATTCTGTATTTGAAGGAACGGCTGAATCATCTGCTTGCGCACCACACCGGCCAGCCGGTGGAACGTATCGCGCGCGACACTGACCGCGACAATTTCATGTCCGGCGATGACGCGCAAGCATACGGCCTGGTCGATCAGGTGGCTCACAAGCGTCCTTGATCCGGTGCGTTTTTGCCCCATAATGGGGCAAAAACGCACCGGATCGGTTGTGAAATAATCAAGACTCGTCCGAGCGCCTGCGGCAAACGCCGTTATCCTGGCTCAAGCCCTGCCGCGCCCAACTGTGAGGCAGGGGCAAACGGCGTATCATGTAATCGAGTGTCCGGAGGCTCACACATCTATGGCGGACAAGAAAGGTTCTAACAGCGAAAAGCTGTTGTATTGCTCGTTCTGCGGCAAGAGCCAGCATGAAGTCAAAAAACTGATTGCCGGCCCGTCGGTGTTCATCTGCGATGAATGTATCGACCTGTGCAACGAAATCATTCGCGATGAGGCTGCAGGTGCGGGCATCGAGGCGGGCTTGTCCAAGTCCGATCTGCCGAGTCCGCAGGAAATCCGTGAAATCCTCGACCAGTACGTGATCGGTCAGGAACGCGCGAAGAAGATTCTCGCGGTAGCGGTGTACAACCACTACAAGCGCCTCAAGCATCTCGACAAGAAGGACGAGATCGAGCTGTCCAAGAGCAACATCCTGCTGATCGGCCCGACCGGTTCCGGCAAGACTTTGCTCGCGCAGACGCTCGCGCGCCTTCTGAACGTCCCGTTCGTCATTGCCGACGCAACGACGCTGACGGAAGCCGGCTACGTCGGCGAAGACGTCGAGAACATCATCCAGAAGCTGCTGCAGAACTGCAATTACGAAGTCGACAAGGCCCAGCGCGGTATTGTTTATATCGACGAAATCGATAAGATCAGCCGCAAATCCGACAACCCGTCGATTACCCGCGATGTGTCGGGTGAAGGCGTGCAGCAGGCGTTGCTGAAGCTGGTCGAGGGCACGATGGCCTCGGTGCCGCCGCAGGGTGGCCGTAAGCATCCGAACCAGGACTTCATCCAGGTCGACACGACCAACATCCTGTTTATCTGTGGCGGCGCGTTTGACGGCCTGGAAAAGGTCATCGTCGACCGTACCGAGAAGACCGGTATTGGCTTCGGCGCGAGCGTGAAGAGCAAGCAGGACCGCGACGCGGGCGAAGTGCTGCGCGAAGTGGAGCCGGAAGATCTGATCAAGTTCGGGCTGATTCCTGAGCTGATCGGCCGTCTGCCGGTGGTGGCTACGCTCGGCAAGCTCGACGAAGCGGCGTTGATGAAGATCCTCGTCGAACCGAAGAACGCGCTGGTCAAGCAGTACCACAAGCTGTTCAATATGGAACGCGTCGAACTCGAGATTCGTCCGGCGGCGTTGCAGGCTGTGGCGCGTAAGGCGATCCGCCGCAAGACGGGCGCACGAGGTCTGCGTTCGATCCTGGAACAGGCATTGCTTGATGTGATGTACGACCTGCCGGCCATGAAAGGCGTTAGCAAGGTTATCATCGACGACAACGTAATTGACGGCGACGGCAAACCGCTGCTGATCTACGAAGACGCACCCAAGGTTGCGGGTTCGAACTGATCGGCTTCGGGTTCTGCAAACAAGCCGTTCATGGCGACGTGAACGGCTTTTTCGTTTATCGTGTGGTCAGGATGGTTGTTTTCACTATGAAGTCACTGAACCTTCGGAGTCACTGAACTTTTCCCACACGCGGAGGCTTGCAATCTTTTCTGCTGGCCTCACCTATCGAACGAACTGATTCCACTCATGGGGAAATGAAATGTCAGGAACCCAACTCCTTCCGCCGGAACGCATTACGCTCCCGCTGCTCCCGCTGCGTGACGTAGTCGTCTTCCCGCACATGGTGATTCCGCTCTTCGTAGGCCGCCCGAAGTCGATCAAGGCTCTCGAAGCAGCGATGGAAGGCGGCAAGCACATCATGCTCGTCGCCCAAAAAACGGCTGCGAAAGATGAGCCGACCGAAAAGGACATGTACGAAGTAGGATGTGTTGCCAACATCCTGCAAATGCTGAAGCTGCCCGACGGCACCGTGAAGGTGCTCGTCGAAGGCTTGCAGCGCGCGAAAACGCTTTCCATCGAAGAACAGGAAACGCAGTTCTCGTGCGAAGTCATGCCGCTCGAACCCGACCACGCCGACAGCGCTGAAACTGAAGCGCTGCGTCGCGCGATCGTGTCGCAGTTCGACCAGTATGTGAAGCTGAACAAGAAGATCCCGCCGGAGATCCTGACGTCGCTGTCGGGTATCGACGAGGCCGGGCGTCTGGCCGACACGATCGCGGCGCATCTGCCGCTCAAGCTCGACCAGAAGCAGCACATCCTCGAAATGTTCCCGGTCATCGAGCGCCTCGAGCATCTGCTTGCGCAACTCGAAGCCGAGATCGACATCCTGCAGGTTGAAAAGCGCATCCGTGGGCGTGTCAAACGCCAGATGGAGAAGAGCCAGCGCGAGTACTACCTGAACGAACAGGTCAAGGCGATCCAGAAGGAACTCGGCGAAGGCGAAGAAGGTGCGGACCTCGAAGAACTCGAGAAGCGCATCACGGCTGCCCGCATGCCGAAGGAAGCCAAGAAGAAGGCCGACGCCGAGCTGAAGAAACTCAAGCTGATGTCGCCGATGTCGGCTGAAGCGACGGTCGTGCGCAACTACATCGATACGCTGATCGGCTTGCCGTGGCGCAAGAAGAGCAAGGTCAACAACGACCTCTCGAATGCGGAACGCGTGCTCGACGAAGACCACTTCGGTCTCGAGAAGGTGAAGGAACGCATTCTCGAGTATCTCGCGGTCCAGCAACGTGTCGACAAGGTGAAGGCGCCGATCCTGTGCCTCGTTGGGCCTCCGGGTGTCGGTAAGACGTCGCTGGGCCAGTCGATCGCGCGCGCCACGAACCGCAAGTTCGTGCGCATGGCGCTCGGCGGCGTGCGCGACGAAGCCGAGATTCGCGGTCACCGTCGTACGTACATCGGTTCGATGCCCGGCAAGATTCTGCAAAGCCTGACCAAGGTCGGTGTGCGCAATCCGCTCTTCCTGCTCGACGAAGTCGACAAGATGGGTCAGGATTTCCGCGGCGATCCGTCGTCGGCTTTGCTGGAAGTGCTCGATCCGGAACAGAACCATACGTTCGCCGATCACTACGTCGAAGTCGACTTCGATCTGTCGGATGTGATGTTCGTGGCGACGTCGAACTCGCTGAATATTCCGCCGCCGTTGCTCGACCGGATGGAAGTGATCCGTCTGTCGGGTTACACGGAAGACGAGAAGGTCAGCATCGCGCAGCGTTATCTTTTGCCCAAGCAGAAGAAGAACAACGGCCTCAAGGATGGCGAGGTCGATGTGACGGAAACCGCGATCCGCGACATCATTCGTTACTACACGCGCGAAGCGGGCGTCCGTTCGCTCGAGCGTGAAATTTCGAAGATCTGCCGCAAGGTCGTGAAGATGCTTCTGCTGAAGAAGGCGGAAGGCGCGGTGAAGGTCGACGGCAGCAATCTCGACACGTTCCTCGGCGTGCGCAAGTACGACTTCGGTCTGGCCGCGAAGGAAAATCAGGTTGGCCAGGTCACGGGTCTCGCGTGGACGGAAGTCGGCGGCGATCTGCTGACGATCGAAGCCGCGGTGATGCCGGGTAAGGGTAATGTGATCCGCACCGGTTCGCTCGGCGACGTGATGAAGGAATCCGTCGAAGCGGCGCGCTCGGTGGTCCGCTCGCGTTCGCGCCGTCTGGGCGTCAAGGACGAAGCGTTCGAGAAGCAGGACATTCACATCCACGTGCCGGAAGGCGCGACGCCGAAGGACGGTCCTTCGGCCGGTATCGCGATGACGACCGCGCTGGTGTCTGTGCTGACCGGAATTCCGGTGCGCGCCAATGTCGCGATGACGGGCGAAATCACGTTGCGTGGCGAAGTCTTGCCGATCGGCGGCCTGAAGGAAAAACTGTTGGCGGCGCATCGCGGCGGTATCAAGCTGGTGCTGATTCCGGAAGAAAACGTCAAGGATCTGACGGAGATTCCGGACAACGTGAAGAACGCGATCGAGATCGTGCCGGTCCGCTGGATCGACAAGGTGCTCGAGCTGGCGCTCGAACGTGTGCCAGCCGCATTGCCGGAAGAAGAGCCGAAACCTGCTACGCCTGTCGCAGCGGAGCCGGCGAAAGACGCCGGCGCTACGGAAGTCGTTAAACACTAAAGCAATCGTAGCGAAAGTAGGTTGCTGTTCGAAAACCCGCGGCTTGGTCCGCGGGTTTTTTTATTATCCGTCATATCCCGAGAGGATCTGCTGGACCGAGCGCCGTCCCACTTTTTGAGCAAACGTGCCTGCATTCGCTCAACTGGTTGTGCGCACATCGATCGGCAGCAAGATTCGGTCATCAAAAGATCGCTCGGGAACCTGCGTAATCAGGCTCAACCCCGCTTGACACAAGGGTTTCGGCCAATTCTAATGAGTCGGCCCGGCGCTGCCCGCCGGTCGCGTGATGCCAGGTGCTATAGAGCGCCGTCACGATTGCCATAACATTCTCGGGGGTTGGAATGAACAAAACGGAATTGATCGATCACATTGCACAGCAGGCTGACATTTCGAAGGCTGCGGCCGGCCGCGCACTCGATGCCGTGATCGGTGGCGTCAAAGGTACGTTGAAGAAGGGCGGTTCGGTGACGCTGGTCGGCTTCGGCACGTTTGCCGTTGGTAAGCGTACGGCGCGTACGGGCCGCAATCCGCGCACCGGCGCGGCCATCAAGATCAAGGCAGCGAAGGTCCCTAAATTTAGGCCTGGCAAAGCTCTGAAGGATGCGCTAAACTAACGGGCTTACTGCTTGATGATCTGCAGGTTTCGTTAGAAAGAAGTGCAACGAGAATGCAGCGACCTGGTGTTACCACGGGTTGTTACGTCAGGTGGTAGAAGGAAGCACGCTGAATTGCGAAACGGGTGCTTAGCTCAGTTGGTAGAGCGGCGCCCTTACAAGGCGTAGGTCGGGAGTTCGAGCCTCTCAGCACCCACCATTTCCGTTTCGTGATTGGCGTCCGGGCAGGTCCAAAGAGATCTGCTGCAGTACCCTGAAACCCGCGTGGCCACTGGCTCTGCGGGTTTTTTATTGCCCGCTGGTCTCGATCCTATGCGTGAACGGCGGGAGGCGAAAGCACAGACTCGCCTTCGAACCTCGGCGACGTTTGAGCGTGTCGCTGCAGAGTGAATTCGCGAAAAAAGGCGCACTGGTCGGCAAGCTACCTGGACAAGATCGAACGCCGTTTGAAAAAGAACGCCTTTCCGTGGCTTTCCATGCCACCGCGATGATCGTTGTCGGCGGACTTGTCGCCTGGCTGGTGTACCGCTATCTGGGATTGAAGTTCGTGTCACGGAGCTGGTTCAACCTGGATGCGTTCTGGGCATCGAGCCTCATCGTGGTTGGGGTGCTCGCATTGGCATTGAATGCAGCGGTATCAGGCGAGGGCGGATGACGACCGTTTTTATGCGCTGAACCACGGTTTGCGCGGTTTTGGCTCCGCGCTCACGAATGCATCCCCTCACGCGTTCGCGTGCCCGCGCGGTCCGGTTTCGCGCATGAACATCGCCAGCACCATGGCGAGCACAATGCCGCCGAGCAGCCACGAGCCGGCTGCGCGGAAAGTCGTCAGGTTCATTGCGCCGCCGTTCGCATGGTGAGCGAGCAGCTTGCCGTACACGGGCGTGAGCAACGCGCTGAACGTGAACACCAGGAAATTGATCGCGCCGCTGGCGCTGCCCTTGACGTTGTCCGGATTGACTTCCTTGATCACCGTGTAGGGTAGCATCGCCGCACCGGAGCCGATGCCGAGCAGCAGGCCGAGCACGTAAGGCGGCGCCACGCCGGCCGGCAGATAGAAAATGCCCGCGGCCGACACAAGCATCAGCAGCGCACCGGCAATCAACACTGGCTTGCGGCGGCCCAGACGGTCGGACAGGTAGCCCAACAGCGGGCAGCCGATCACCCAGCCGAGCGGCACCATGCTCGCGCGATTGACGGCCTCCCCATAGCTGACGTCGAGACCGTTGTGCAGGAACGGAATGCCCCAGATCATGTCGCCAATCGTGGTCGGCAAAAACAGCAGGCCGGCGCAGAAACCGCAAAGATAAGACTGCGGATTGGTCAGCACCTGCTTGTACGGCGCGAACATCTTCACCCACGAGCCCTGGCTGGCCGGGCTATCATCATGGGTTGCCGGTGTCACAACGAACACCAGCGCGGCGATCAGGAAGATGACGAGGCCGGCAAGCCACCAGAACTGCTGCCACGTGATGAGGCCGTGAATGAGCGGCGCAACGGCGAACTGACCCGCGGAGCCGCCCAGCATGCCGAAGCATTGAGTGAAGCCTACCGCCGTCGCAAGCGAACGCGGGAGAAAGCCGTGCGTGGCGAGATACACCGCGCCGATAAACCCGCACGCTGACCCCGCGCCTTGCAGCAGGCGGCCGACCTGAGCGGCCTCCACGCTGCCCAGTCCGAACAGTGCCGCGCCGACAGCAACGAGAACGATGCCGGCCGGAATGACCGCCTTGCCACCGAGCCGATCGAGCAATGCACCGCAAACGATCGAGAACAGCGCATAGGTGTAGTAGTACAGACCGACGAGCGCGCCCACGCCCAGCGCGTCGCGCGCGAACGCCGCACTCAGCTCGGGCACCATCACGCCCGGCGCGGAACGCAGCATGTACTGCATGAAGTAGAACGCGGCACAGAAAAGCCAGGCGATGACGAAGCCCATGTGGATGGGCTCGCGGGCGGATGGAACATTTACAGTGCTGACGATCTTGCTGGACATGGTTCGGTTTCCATTGAGTTGCCGATCGGCCGGGCAGGGACCAATGCCCGGCGGCGATACGCTGCATTACCGGAACAGATTGACCTTTGCGAGGTCGACGAGCTGCTGGCCGCGACCGTCGATGACGGCACGAAGCATGAACAGCCCAAAGTGGTAAGTCTGGTCAGCGGTGGTCGCAGGCGGCATCACGAGTTCCTGGCGTGCGCTCACTACGTCGACGAGAGCCGGACCCGGATGGGCGAATGCTTCGCTTAGGGCTCCTTCCAGCTCCGCCGGATGCTCGACGCGTACGCCTTTAATTCCGATCGCATTGGCCATTGCGGCGAAGTTCGGATTTTTCAGGTCGCATCCCGTATCGAGGAATCCGCCGGCCTTCATTTCCATTTCCACAAAGCCCAGCGTTCCGTTGTTGAGCACCACGACCTTGACCGGCAAACCTGTCTGAATCAGCGTCAAAAACTCGCCCATCATCATGGCGAAGCCGCCGTCACCTGACATCGAAATCACCTGCCGGTCCCTGAAGGTGGCCTGCGCGCCGATCGAGTGCAACAGCGAATTGGCCATCGAGCCGTGATTGAACGAACCAACCAGCCGTCGTTTGCCGTTCATCTTCAGATATCTGGCTGTCCATGCAATGGGCGTGCCGACGTCGCAGGAGAAGATGGCATCCTCGCTGGCGAGTTCGCTGACGAGCCGGGTTACGTATTGCGGATGGATAGTGCTGCTGCCCGCTTCCGGCACCGCCAGTTCATCCAGACTGTGGCGAGCCTTGCGATAGTCGTCGAGCGCGTGATTCAGGAAGCTGCTGTCCGTTTTCTCCTTAATCATGGGCAGAAGTTCACTGAGCGTATCCTTGACTGTTCCTAATACGCCGAGCTCGATCGGGCATCGATTGCCGAGCGCTTCTGCCCGTGTATCGACTTGCGCGATGATCACCTTCTCCGGGTAGAACTGTCGATAAGGGAAGTCGGTACCCAGCATGAGGAGCATGTCGCAGCTCTTCATCGCGGCATAACCGGAGGAGAACCCGACAAGGCCCGTCATTCCCACATCGAACGGGTTGTCGTATTCGATGTACTCCTTGCCTCGCAGCGAGTGCACGATGGGCGCCTGCAGTTTGCGGGCGAGTTCCACGACTTCCGCGTGGGAGTCTTTACAACCCGCCCCGCAAAGCAACGTCACGCGCGAGGACTTGTTCAACAGGCCTGCGAGTTTCGCGACTTCGTCGTTCGATGGGCGAATCACCGGAGCAACAGGCGCGCTCCATTTCGGCGCAGGTTTTGTGAGCGGCCCGAGTGCCACATTTCCAGGTACGACGACAACAGCGACGCCTTTACGCGCAACGGCCGTCCGGATAGCGCGGCCCAGAATTTGCGGCAGTTGGTCGGGGCTGGTGACGAGTTCGACGTAGTGACTACATTCCTTGAACAGCACTTCGGGATGGGTGGACTGAAAATAGTCGATACCGATTTCCGAACTTGGAATATGCGCGGCGATCGCGAGAACAGGAACACCGCTGCGATGGCAATCGAACAAGCCGTTGATCAGGTGCAGATTGCCCGGACCGCAGCTTCCGCAACAGACCGCAAGTTCCCCCGTGAGATGAGCTTCGGCGCCGGCGGCGAAAGCCGCGCCTTCCTCATGCCGCATGTGAACCCATTCGATCGATCCTTCCCGGCGCAGGGAATCCGTGAATCCATTCAGCGAATCTCCCACCACACCGAACACACGCTTCACGCCCGCATTGACCAGTGCATCAACCATGTAGTCGGCAGCTATCGTCGCCATTTCACATCTCCATAGATCAAGAATTTGCTACAGATCGGATGCTTCCCAGAGAGGCAGCAGAAGCGCATTCCGCTTGAGTGCTTCGTCCGTTGAAGCAGGACGAATGAAGACCTGTTCGCTATGCGATGTTCCTGATAGTAGTTTGCCGGTCTAAAGGCGGCTATTACATGAATCTGGAACATCCTGGCGAGGCAATTCGCGCTCCACACCTGTCGGGCAATGAGGCCAGGTGGAAGCGGTGCATTTTGAAGTCGGTGACTCGATCCGCGCGCAGGAGCGCGCAACGCCGATTATGTGGGCGTTGAAGCGAAGTTTGGATGGTGACCGACTACAGGAGCGGGGCACACTTAATGCTTCGACCGGATCTGCAGCGCCAGCATGACAACGGCGAATTTTCCCAGACAGTCGATGCTGTAAAGAGCCATCCCTAACGGAGCAAGCATGATGTGCGAGACCAGCATGAGGATGCTTGCAACGAATCCTGCACTGAAGAGAACGTAGAATCGAAGCAGAGCGCTGCGGATGAAAACCTCTGCGCCGCAGGCGAGCGTGGTCCACACTGCGGTCGCAGCAACGAGGGCCACCGCTTCGTTCAGGCTCTCAATGCGAAGCAGTTCGACCGCGAGTTCGAATAGCGAAAAGACGATAGTGAGAACGAGTGTCATATCGAACAGGGCCGCATAATCGGGCACCGTGTTCATGGCAGGCAGATAACGCTGTACGTGGTTATCGTCGACGGCAGACGGGAGCGGCACGCTCTGCCACTCGTAAGCAAGATTCCTGTCCATCAAAGCCTCCTGGTGCTTGACCAGTGACCGGCCGGATCTGAACCGTCAGATGCCGCCTTCCACAGAGACAGCTTCCAGCACGGTGGCGGGAATCATTGCTTCGATGTTTCGTGGTGCAGGTTGAACGAGTTTGGGCCGAGGCGTCCCTCACTCGCGCTGCCGTACTCCGCAGCTCCATGCCCGGCTCAGGAACCGGCCGCTCCGCTGATCTTGACGTCCGAAGGTGCAGCGTCACCGTCCAGGACCGGCAGAACAACGCTGAAGGTTGCTCCACAGCCTTGATTATTGGCCGCAGTCAGATGTCCCTCGTGCGCTTCGACAATCGAGAGGGACACTGCAAGCCCGATGCCCATTCCCTTGCTCTTCGTCGTGACGAATGCGTCGAATATGCTGTCGCCGCCCACGATGCCCGAACCGTTATCGATCACTTCGAGCAGCACGGACTGGTCAGGAAGAGCGCTTGCGGTAATGAGAATCCTGGGTGTGCGTCCCGAGTTTTCCGCGGCCTCTATCCCATTCGTGATCAGATTAAGCAGGACCTGCTGAATCTGTATCTGGTCGACGAATACCGGCGGCAGACCATCAGGAAAATTGAAGGCGATGTCGACAGTACGCCTGGTTTCGTCTTCACGTAGCAGCCTCACGGATTCGAGAACCATGTCTTTCACGTTACGCTTGCGCTTCTGCAATGATTGCCGCTTGAACAGCGCGCGGATGCTTTTCATCGTTTCGTCAGCGGAATGGGCATCTCGAACGACGCTTTCCGCGGAGGTCCTGGCTTCGCTTAAATTGGGCGGAGACGCGGCGAGCCACCGATTGCAAGCCTGCGCATTGGCGATAACGGACGTGAGAGGCTGGTTGAGTTCGTGCGCGATCGAGGCCGAGAGTTCCGCGACCGTGGCGATCCGGGTTGCCAGGGCGAGTTCAGCCTGGGTTTGTCTGAGCCGGTCTTCTGCGCGCTTCGGTTCGTCGATATCAAGAATGAGCCCGTACCATTGGAAAATCTTGCCGTCGGCGTCTCTCATTGCTTCAGCGATGTGCTGGTGCCAGCGGTAAACCCCGTCCTTTCGGAGAAGCCTTGCAACGTGGCTGTACGGTTCGCCCGTCTCGATCGAGTGTGTCCACGCCTGAAGCAGCCTGTCCAGATCGTCAGGATGGATGGTCTGCTGAAAGCCGCCGTCCTGGAGTTGCGAAATACCCAGACCGATATATTCGGAGGTTTTCCGATTGACGTAAGTGAGCTCCCCTCGTGGCTCATTGCTCCAGAGCATGGCGGGAATGGTCTCGATCAGCTCGCGGAGCTGGTGCTCCCGCTGTTCGAGCGCGGCTTCCGTTTGTTTGAGATCGTTGATGTCCGTACATACGCCGTACCAGTGCAGGATCTGCCCGCTTTCGTCACGAAACGGTTCGCCGCGAGCGAGATACCAGCGCAGTGTCCCGCCGGCACCGGCAAGCTGGTACGTGTCCTGATATGACACGCCTTCCTCTACAGCTTGCCTCCAGCGCGAGCGGACACGAAGACGGTCTGCTTCCGGAATGAGTCTAAGCAACATTTCTCCGTCGAATGTTTCCTCGCTCTTTCCCATGAAGGCGAGCATTTGCCGACTCCATCTGTCGACATTGCCTTGCGGGGTGGCTCGCCAGATCATCGCGGGCAATGCGTCTACGAGAGTTCGCAAATTAAACTCTTCCGTGCGAAGAACCTCCTGAGCGAGCTGCCGCTCGTGGATATCCGTTGAAAGACCATACCAGCTCAAGATATTGCCATCGGCGTCCCGCACGGGCGAGCCTTTGCATTGAAACCAGCGATACGTGTTGTTGGCCGCGCGGAGCCGATGGACCGCATCGTAAGGGCTCCCGCTATCGAGGGAGTCTTGCCAGGCTTCAAGGGTTGACGCAGCGTCATCGGGGTGCACTAGGTGAAGCCAGCCGCTCGCTCTCAGACCTTCGAGCCGTAGGCCGGTGTAGTCTTCAGTACGCCTGTTCACATATTCCAGGCGGCCATGAGCGTCCGTGCGCCAAAGCAGGCTGGGGACATTTTCGGTCATCCAGTTCAGTTGCGCCTCCCGTTCACGGATAAGCTCTCTCGACTTGCATAGGTCATCGATGTCCATGTTCACGGCGTACCACTTGTAGACGCTCCCGTCGTCGTTGAAATAAGGCACGGAGCGCGAGTGACGCCACCGGTAATCACCTTCGTGGTCGGCCCATCGGTAGGTCGTGTCGAAGGCGCTGTTTTCCTGAATCGAGCGAAGATAGCCCTCCTTGATTCTCTCGCGATCATCGGGATGAATGAATCGTAAGAAGCCGAGATTCTGCATGCCCTCAAGCGTTGTTCCCGATGCCTCAAGAATCTGCTGATTGATGAAGTCGAAATCTTCCGCTGTGCGAGTCGCAAAGCGGCCCGGTAACCGGTCGAGGAGTTCTCTGGCTTCTTTCTCGCTTGCCGCTAGCGCCTGTTGAACCTTGGGATCGGGATCGTCATTCTTCGATTGGGCCGCTGGGTCTCGCTGGGAGCGCCGGGAGACCAGTTCGGCACAAAGCCATGCCGCGCCGATAGCGACGGTGCAACGGCTGATAGAGCCGGAAGATAGAAGAGGGTGACCGGAACTCAACATCGCTCCCGCAATCCCAAGCGAGGCGAAAGCCGCGGCGAGACGCCCGAAGCCGCGGTCGAAAAAGTGCGTGAACAGAACAACCAGCACGAGGCTGAGGCAGCCCGTAACCGGTTCGAATAATCCTGCCACCCCTGACGCGCCGGCTATGGCAACGCTGAGGGCGGCAACCCGGGACGAGCGTGGTATCAACATGGTAAGCATGTCAACCTCGGAGTTCGTCGACGCAGTCAGGCCGCTCAGGGGAAAGACAAGGAAAAGAGATAAATTTAAAACTTCATGCCGGGTGGCGCCATTACATATTCATGTCGGTAACTTCGGCATGCGGCCTAGTCTGAGCCAACAAGACCGAGATCCCGCGCACGGGCAACGGCTTGAGCGCGCTTGTCGACGCCCAGTTTCATGAAGACGCTCTTCAGATGAGATTTGACGGTTTCAGCGCCAATCCCGAGCACGTTCGCGATTTCCTTGTTCGACTGTCCTCGGGCAATCAGATTGACGATTTCGCGCTCTCTTGAACTGAGCGATCCGCGTTCAGTGTCGCACTGACGGGGGCCGCCGGGTTGATAGAGAATCCGCGCGCCATCGAGCAGATGATTGACGTAGGCGATCAGCTCGTTCGTTTGCCCGGTGTGCTCTGTGTGCCCCGTATGCCGTGCGTCTTCGCAGACGGCGTGCAGCAGCGATCCGATGTCCGGCGCCACGTCGAGAATGGATTGGTACACGCCTGCGCGCGCAGCGACCTTCAGGACTTCGCGAAAGATTTCAATTGCACGGGTGCGCTCGTTCGCGGCCAGCCAGGCCAACGCAAGCATGGTTCGCAACCGTATCGCGAGAAAATCCCGATGTTGTCCTTCGGCGCTCTGCAGCGCGGCGCTCAGCACCACGGTGACCTCGTCGGTCCGCTGTTGGGCTGCGGCAACATAGGCCGCGCCGAGTGCACGATAGTTTTCGATTTCGAGCGAGATGGAACGTGAAGAATGCGCACTGGAGCCCGCCATCTGATCGAGTTGCGCAACGCACGCAGCCGCTTCGACCATTCTGCCTTCCGCAAGATATAGCCGTGTGCGTTCGACAAGCGCGGCGGCGGTCATGCGTTCCCATTGACGTGCGCAACTCAACGCCTGCGCCCGATCGAGCAACGCGTACGCCTGCGTCACGTCGGCACGTGCGGCGGCGATCCGGATGAGGAGACGATAGGCAATCAGCACGCTATCGAGCAGGACTGCAACATCAATCACCGGCATCAACCCGGCAACCAGTGTTTCAGCCTCGTCCAGCCGGCCTTGCTCGTACCGGATCTGGCCGATCATCGGGGCGCACAGCGCGACCGAAATCGAATCCGGACCGGCATGGCGTTCGGCCAGTTGCATCGATTCGGTGAAATACCGTTCGGCAAGGCCGAAGTGCAACTGTTGCATCTCCGCATGTCCCAGCAGGCATTGCCGGTAGACCGAGGAATACAGATTGCGCTGGTTTTCTTCGGCTGAATAGGGCATCCACGGCGTTGCGTAAAGCGCTTCGAGATTGCCGGCCTTCCAATGCGCGAAGCGCACGACGTTCGATGCCACATTGGTTGTCCAGATATCGGCAGACGGCTGCTCGATGCATGGCTCAGCGATAGCGAGCGCGCGCTCAGGATCGTCCTGCAGTGCCGCGACAACCGAGCGGATCGCCCGGCATTCCCTTCGGATGTCTTTGGGTTCGGCGCCAGTGCCGGACGGGAGATCGTGTTCGACCGCATCCAGCAGCGCGAGCGCCTCTTCGAAATGCATGGCGAGCGCCATCCCCCAGGCGATCGCCAGCGTAACCTTCACCTGTGCACCGGCCAGAACGGCGGGAAAGCGGTGCTGCAAGTCGAGCAGCGTGAGCAGGTCACCTTTCTTGACCAGCGCCATCGCGCACCGCTCCATCAGACGAATCGCGTTATCCGCACTCCCCGCGGCGATCGCATGTTTAACCGCCTCAGTCCACAACTCCTGTCCGCCATACCACGCACACGCGCGGCAATGTAGTTCCGTCAGTTCGTCGGCGTGCTGTGCTTCGAGCTTCGCCCGCAGGTACTCGCCCATCAGAGGGTGGTAACGGAACCATTGCCCGTTGTAGTCGAGCGCCTGCAACAGTAAATGGCCCCCGGCGATTTCGTCCAGCATGCGCTGGCTCGTGTGCAGGCCCGTTATCGCCTCGCAGAGCGGTGCGCTCAAGCGGTCGAGTATCGACGTGCGCAGCATGAACTCGACCATGTCGGTCGGCAAGCGCTCGAACATGTGTTCGAGATAGGCGGCGAACGGTCGTGACGTACCGGACGGCGCCTGACGCTCCCGAACCGTTTGGCCGTCCTTGCTCGATAGCACGGACATCTGGATGCGCAACGCCGCAGCCCAGCCCTCCGTGCCCGCATATAGCGCCTGGATGTGCGAAGCGTTCAGCGTGCCGGGCAATACACGTTCGACGAAGCGCCTCGTTTCGTCGAAGTCGAAACGCAACACCGGCTCATCGATTTCCAGCAGATCGTCTCCTGCTCTCAGCCTCGCGAGCGGCAGCGGTGGATCGGTGCGGCCGCAGAGGACCACATGCAGATTGGGCGGGGCCTTTTCGATAAGGAACGACATAGCGTCGTGCACGGCAGGAAGGCTGACCTGGTGATAGTCGTCCAGAAACAGGACGACCTCGTCGCCGACTTCGACAAGCTCATTGACGAGCGTGGAAACAACGGCGTGCAGCGGGACGAACGCGGCATCGGCAGTCAGACTGATCGCCGCGGCGCCGACCTTTTCGCAGGCACGCCGCAATGCATGCGCCAGATAGTTCAGGAAGCGCGCGGGTTCGTCGTCTTCTGTGTCGAGCGAGAGCCACGCCACCTGTGCACCGCTCGCGCGCAGCCGGTCGAGCCAGGTGAGCGCCAGTGAAGTCTTGCCGAATCCGGCGGGCGCCTTGATCACCGTGAGACGTTTGTTTGCGGCGCGCTCAGCCAGACCGACAAGCCGCGGGCGAGCGATCAGATCCACCGGCACGCGCGGCGGAACGATCTTCGTTGCGAGGAAAAAGTGCAGGCCGCTCGCGGACATTTCTCCAATCACGCGCATGTTTCAGTCACCCATTGTTTTGAGTCAGTCAGTTATTGGGGGCCGTGCTTGCCGCCGTCTCCCATTTATTGAAGCGCATCCCCCATATTGGGGGAGGGTGGGACTCTCCGGACTCTCCCCAATATGGGGGATGGTAGACCGTGCCGCGCCAGGAGACCATACGTATACCGGATTGAGATCGACGCGCCCCCGGCCAGGGGTAATGCGCCTGCCGATCACCGCCGGGCGGCTCACCGGCACCTTGCGTGGACCAACCCGTTTTTCGCTACATGATACGTCGCGTCTAATCCCATTGCAGGTGTCAGGCAGGAACCGGTCAGTGCGCAGTCGCAGACGTCGCTGCGCCGGGGCTCCTTACTGTTTGAAATCGTGCGCCCGTTATTGATGGATATGCCTCCGTGTTAGCCAAAGTCCCAAGAATCAGCGGTCACTTTCGTGAAAAAACCGTGTCCATCGCTGCGGATCTGACGCTTGTCGTCGAACGTACGCTGGCGTTACTGACGCAGATCGACGGATACAAGTTGCTCGCACCGGCAGCGAAGCGGGACGTTCAGGAATCCGTCACGCTGTCGGCCAAAGTCTGGTTCGAGACGCTGTTGTCGGGCGAACGTCCCTCGGCACAGGACCTGGACGTCTTTCGCGAAATCAGCCAGAGACGTGACCATCAACGTGTGCCGCTGCAGAGCCATCTTCAGGCGCTGCACTTGGGGTTACGGGAAATCTGGAGCACCTACATCGCGCTCGGCGAGCTGGACGAGCGTATTGCCAAAGAACTTCTGGTCGACGTCTCGCTGTATCTGCTGGATCACTTCGATTTCATTGCGCAGATCGTAGTCCGGGCCTATCTGGCTGATCAATACCGGCAGCCGCGGTGGGCGGAACTCGCCATCGCAATCGAGGAAGGCGCGCGCCGCTCCGACAGCGTGCGGCATCATCTCGTCGCGCTCCTCGAGCAGTTATTGGCCGAGCCGGACCTGCTCTCAAGGATCGAAGTCGAGCACGTCCGGGAGCACCGCGGTACTGAAGCGGCCGGCGCGCAAGTGATGAAGTTCTTCGGCCTCGATGTCGACATCGATGACGGCGCAGAGCTGTCGAAGGCCTTGCGCGATGCGCAGGAGAGACTGGCGCAGGCGTCGAGGCTCGCGGCCGTTGCCGAACTGTCCGCCTCCATCGCCCACGAACTCAACCAGCCGCTCCAGGCCATCGTCGCGCATGGACACGCCTGCGTGCGATGGCTCGCGGCAACACCGCCCAGGCTAGACGAAGCCAAATACTCGGCCGAGCAGGTTCTCCGCGACGCGAATGGCGCGGCGGACGTGGTGAGCCGCATCCGGGCGCTTTTCAGGCACACGGCTCCGCAAAGGGTCGATCTCGATGTCAACAAGCTGATTCTTCAGGTATGCACGCTGATGGCCGACGACATCCAGCACAATGCGGTTTCGCTCGAGACAATTCTCGGCGAAGACGTGTCGAAGATCAGCGCGGACGCGGTTCAGATTCAACAGGTGCTGGTGAACCTCGTGCGCAACGCAATCGAAGCGTTGGCGGCAATGGAGGAACGACCGAGGCTGCTAGTGATTCGCTCACGGCGCGATGCAGGCAATGTGGTGATCGACGTGGAAGATCACGGTACGGGGCAGGTGAACTTCGAGAAGATCTTCGAGCCATTTTTCACCACAAAGAAAACAGGCATGGGCATGGGGCTGGCAATCTGCAAGTCCATCATGGAAGCACACGCGGGCCGGATTTGGGCCGCGCGCAATGTGTCCCGCGGCGTAACCTTCAGCTTCAGCCTGCCGATAGAAAGGTCGAACGCGTCCACACGTTGACGATGGCAGGCGGTATCGCCATCCGCCTCCGGCGATCAGCATGATCAGCCTGAACCTGGCCTCGACCCAGCCGCTGCGCACCGCACCGCATCTAGACAGCTTTCAAGCCTACAGTTTCATATTGGGCCGTGCGATTACATATTTATGTAATGCAGAACACGGCCCACTTTCCACCGGGTAACCGTTCCGACGGCTATAATTTTTTGTCGGCAGGACCACGTAAGAACATTCAGGGAAATTATCGTGGACCGTCTGTGCCGACGTCAGGCTGGGTTTTCACCTGGCAACGGAGAAGGTGCATGGAATCCGCAGGCGAACTGGTGTATGTGGTTGATGACGACAGGCGGGTGCGAGAAGCACTCTCCGCGCTGCTACGCGCAAACGGAAGAGATGTCCGCGCATTCGACTCCGGCAGGGAGTTTCTGGACACGCCGCGTCAGAAGGCCGTTTCATGTCTGATTCTGGATTTGCGAATGCCCGGCATGAATGGGCTGGAAGTCCAGAAGTTGGTCAGCAAAGACTCACAGATTCCCGTCATTTTCATTACTGGAAAGGGCGATGTGCCTTCCACGGTGCTTGCGATGAAGGGCGGGGCGGTTGACTTCCTCACCAAGCCCCTCGATGAAGACGAGTTGATACGCGCGGTTGATGCGGCACTCGCGAGAGCGCAAGTTCTTCGCAGGGAGGCGCAAGATACAGCGGTGCTCCAGGCGCTCTATCGGTCGCTGACGCCTCGTGAGCAGGAGATTTTTCCGCTGCTCGCAAGCGGCCTGCTGAACAAGCAGGCGGCGGCGGTACTTGGGATTACCGAATATACGGTGCAGGTGCATCGTGGCCACATCATGAGAAAAATGCGAGCGGATTCATTTGCCACGCTGGTCAGGCAGGCGTGCAAATTGCAACTCGAAACATCGCCCACAACCACTTTCTACGCCTGACGCCAACGCCAATTTTTTGTTGGACTCGATGACCGGAGAATAAAATGTCCACGCCTCCGGCCAGAACGGTTGCCGTGATTGATGATGACCGGCGCGTTCTGACGTCGCTGGCGAACCTGCTGGCCTCTGGTGGATACAGAACACGGGTTTACGAATCCGCTCTGGATTTTTTCGCCGACGGCTGTGCGGGTCTGGTATGCGTGGTTACCGATCTGGGCATGCGGCCCATCGACGGTATTCAGGTGCTCGATAGAACGGTTCATTCAGACGCAGCCACGCCGGTCATTATTATCACGGGCAAACCGAGCGAGCATACGGAAGATTACTATTTGCAAAGAGGTGCGCTAGGTTTCTTCCGGAAACCTGTCGACGGAGATGCATTGCTGGACCTGCTGGATAGCATCGTTTAATAAGCGTCGCTTGATAACGGGCTTAACCCTGAACTTTATATTGTTGTTTCTTGCGGCGACATTGCATATATATGTAATGCGGAATGCCTCTGCAGACGTTATCGTGACGGGTTGATACGTCTACAAGCTCCCGGCGAACGGAGCGCGGGCTGCAGTGACATGGATTCCACCCACGGGGACGACTTTGAAACAGCACATTCCCATCGCCAGAGGCAACGTTCCAAAGCGTGCAATCGGCATGGCCACGATCGTCGCGATCCTCCTGTCGGGGTGCGTGAACGCGCCGTCGATCAGCGTGCTCGGCGCGTACTTTCCGGACTGGCTGTTCTGTATCGTCGCAGGCGTTGTGCTCACGGTCGTCATTTATCTGATCCTCAAGCGTTTGCAGGCCGACCATCTGATGTGGCCTTCAGCCGTGGTGTATCCCACGCTGGTCGCTTTCCTTGCGTTCGCTATCTGGTTGGTGGCGTTCCAACATTGAATCTCGTTCGGGTGGTTGAATGGCGACCGTAGCCAGCAGGACATCGAAGAGAAAATGGCCGGCCATTATCCTGGTCGTGCTGACGCTGCTGCTGCTGGTTTTCGTCGTCCGGCAGCTTGACCGTGCGCCGCGCACCGACGACGCCTATGTCTATGCGGATACGATCAACGTCGTGCCCGAGGTCAACGGGCGTATCGTCGAGCTGGCCGTGCGTGACAATCAGGCGGTGAAGCAGGGCGATCTGCTGTTGCGCATCGATCCGCGTCCGTATCAGGATGCACTGACGCGGGGCAAGGCGTCCCTCGTCGCGCTCGACCGTCAGATCGAACTGACCCAGCGCTCGGTCAATGCGCAACAGTACAACGCGGAGTCGGTGCGTGCGGCCGTCGAACGCGCGCGCGCCGCCTCCAGTCAGGCATCCGATACGCTGCACCGCATGGAGCCACTGCTGTCGCACGGTTATGTGTCGGCGGAAGACGTCGACCGCGCGCGCACCGCGCAACGCTCCACGCAGGCGGAACTCAGCGCCGCGCAACTGCAGGCGCAACAGGCGGCAGCGGCGGTGAGCGGCGTTGATGCGCTGGTCGCGCAACGTGCTGTCGTCATGGCGGAGATCTCGATTGCCGAACTGAATCTGGAGTACGCGACGGTGCGCGCTCCGTTCGACGGACGCGTGGTGTCATTGAAGACATCGACCGGCGAGTTTGCAACGGCACTCAAACCCGTCTTCACGCTGATCGACACGCGTCACTGGTATGTGGTCGCGAACTTTCGCGAGACCGAACTCAAGGGCATTCGCGCGGGCACACCCGCCACGGTCTACCTGATGAGCGATCCAGGCCAGCGCTTCCAGGGCAAGGTCGATTCGATCAGTTACGGCGTCGCGAACGATGAGGGCGGCCTTGCCTTGCCCAGCGGGTTGCCCCACATTCAACGCACGCTTAACTGGGTGCATGTAGCGCAACGCTTTCCGGTGAAAATCCGGGTCGACCAGCCGAACCTGGAGCTGTTCCGCGTCGGTACGTCGGCGGTGGCCGTGCTGGAACCCGGGCGCGCCGGCGATGGCAACGGCAACGGCGAGCGCCATTGAGGAGCCCATGACCGCCGCCGACTACCTGCCCGTCTCGCTGCGCGCTGCAGGCGCTTTCCTGGGGCGTGAGTTCGCGCCGTTCCCCGGACGTCTCAACGTGATGTTGCGTTGCGTGCTGACAAGCGCCATCGTGATCGTCGCGTCGATGGCGCTCGAAGTGCCGGAGCTCGCGCTGTCGCTGCTGGTGGTGTTCTATGTCACGCAGTCGAACGTGGTGGTCACGCGGCTGGTCGGCGTGATGTTTATCGTCGGATCGACGCTTGCGATCGGCCTGTCGATCCTGGTGCTGAAGTTCACCTTCGACTATCCGCTGCTACGCATCGTGACCGCGAGTCTGCTGTTCTTCGGCAGCGTGTATCTGCTTCGCGTTCTCAAGATCGGCGTGGTGTTCTTCATCGTCGCCATCGTTGTGATCTACGTGCAGAGCTTCGTGGACCTGACCGATCAGGCCGACCTGCTGATCCGCGCGGTGTTGTGGGTGTGGGTCGCCGTCAACTACCCGATCGCGCTGACGCTCGTGGTAAACACCTTGTTGCTGCCCGCCGAACCGCAATTGCAACTCAAGGCGGAAATGCATCGGCAACTCGCGGCGCTGGACGCGCGTCTGACGCAATTGATCGACGGCGCCGCGCGCACCGCGCCGATCACGCTGGCGAGTGTCCAGCAAGGCGCGCTGACGCTGCAAAAGCTGCTGCGGTTCGCGACGATGCGTGATGCCCACTACCGCGAACATCAGGCGTTGCAGCTTGCATGCATCGCGACCGTATCGCGCCTTTATCGCAGCGCGAGCGAGTTGCCGGCTACGCGGCCGGAGGCACCGGCCGCGCGGCTTGCGATATTGCGCGAGCTGCGCGCGAACGCCCGGGCGCTCGATGAATCGGTGATGTCGGGCGAACCCTATCGCTACGTGGTCACCGCGACGCCTGAAGAGCGCGCCGTCGCCGATTCGATACCCGCGGCCGCCGAATTGCAGCGCGCGCTGCACGGCTACGCCGATCTGGTTGCAAGCGGTGCCGCCGCGCCCGGCAAGCCGCCCGCGAGCGAGCCGATGGTCGCGCCCGATGCATGGACCAATCCCGCCTACATGCGCTTTTCGCTGAAGACGCTGCTTGCCGTGCTGATCTGCTATGTGTTTTACAACGCCGTCGACTGGCAAGGTATCCACACGATCATGCTGACCTGTCTGATCGTCGCGCTGCCGAGCCTCGGCGCGTCGACGCAACGTGCGTTGTTGCGGGTGGGTGGGGCGGCAGTCGGCAGCGCGCTGGCGCTGTTCATGGTCGTGTTCGTCGTTTCCCATATTGACGACGTGGTCAGTCTGCTGCTCATGGCGCTGCCCGTTATCGCGCTCGGGGCGTGGATAACGGCCGGGTCGGAGCGGATCAGCTATGCCGGCCTGCAGGTGATGTTCACCTTCTCGCTCGCCTTGCTCGAACAGTTCGGCCCAACCACCAACCTCACCGAAATTCGCGACCGGATGGTGGGCATTCTGCTGGGCGTCGGCGTGGCGACCTTCGTGCAGATGTCGTTCTGGCGGGAGGGCGAGGGCGATGCGCTGCGGCAGAAGCTCGCCACCTTGTTGCGCGCGATTGCCGCCCAGCTGCGCACGCCGCGGCCAGGCGTCGAAAGCGGGGATGAGTTGCCCTATGCGCAGCGCCAGTTGCAGGCGTGGGCCGTGCTGGGCGATTGCGAGGCGACGCTCTCGCGCGTCGCGCTCGAACCCGGCTGGCGGGAGGGGGAGCAGGAGCAGCTGACGCTTCTCGCGCAAACGGTTGTCGCGCAGGGCCGCGAGATCATGCTGGCGGGCGATGCGCTGCGCAGCACATTGGCGGCGCAAACGGAATCGTCGAGCCCACGCGCGGTCGATGCAGCGCGCTCGACCCAGGAACAGGCGTCGATCGAACTCAACCGGTACGCGGACGGCCTTGCCGCCAACCCGCCCGACGCGCACGCGCCGCGACGCATCGCGATTGCCGCGCAGGCAGCCGAACCGACCCAACCGACCCAACCCACCGATCAGCCGCTCATCGCCGCTGCGGACGACCTGTCGCGCCAGGTCGCAGGATTGCCGGACTGGCGCGTCGAGACGCCCGTCGCGGCGCCCTCATCACAGGCCATAAGAACGTGAACGACCCCCACGCTCACTATCGTTCGCTGCCCCCCAAGGGGGCGGATGCCTCCCTTGGGGCGGCCCGGCGGGAGACATCATGAAGGCGCGCCCGGGTTTGCGGGACTGGCGCTGGCGCCGATGCTCGTCATGCGTCGCATGGATGTCGTTCGTGCTCTCGGGCTGCGCGCTGATCCACCAGAACGGCACGCCGTCCGCCCAGATCCAGCCGGAGCAGATCCGTCTCGCCGACGATATCCATTTGGCGCGCGACGGCTGGCCGTCAGCGCGCTGGTGGACTGCCTACGGCGATCCGCAGCTCGATGCGCTGATCGAGCGCGCACTCGCGGATGCACCGACGATCGTGCTCGCCCGCACCCGGGTGGCGCAGGCCAGATCGAATGTCGAACTGGTGAAAGCCGGTTCGAATCTTCAGGTGGTTGCGCTGGGCTCGGTCGATCGCGAGCATATTTCCGCAAACGGCTTTCTCGGCCCGTTCGCAAAGAACGAACCGGCTGCGGGGCTGACGGGGCCGTGGTACACCGAGGGCATCGTCGGGCTCGGCGCCAGTCTCGACATCGATATCTGGGGCAAGCAACGCGCGCAGGTGGCGGCGTCGCTGGGCGTGCACAACGCGCGCCTCGCGGAGACGTCGGCGGTCGAACTCGAAATCTCGACCGACGTCGCGCAGCTTTATTACGGCATCCAGACCACCTATCAGCTCATCGATCTGCTGGAGCAGTCGCAACAGGTCGCGGCGTTCGCGCTGGAAACGCACGCGGCGCGCGCGGCACGCGGACTGGAGTCGCGGACCCGGGTCGAAGAAGCGCGCGCGCAACAACTGGCCGTGCAACGTCAGATCGTCGCGGCGCAGGGGCAGCTCAAGCAGTTCCGCGAGTCGTTGCGGGCACTGATCGGCGCCGGGCCGGCCGGTCTGCAGGAGATCGAGCCCGTACCGTTGCCGCAGCCGCAGGCCGGCTTGCCGGCCACCCTGTCATACGAATTACTGGCGCGGCGCCCAGACCTGCAGGCGGCGCGCTGGTACGTCGAGTCTTCGTTCGACCAGATCGACGCCGCGAAGGCGGCGTTCTACCCCAGCTTCGACATCAAGGCGTTCTTTGGCTTCGACGCGCTGCATCTGGCCGATCTGTTCACGCACGCGAGCCAGCAGATCAATCTGATTCCCGGTCTGACCCTGCCGATCTTCGACGGCGGGCGTCTCAATGCGAATCTGGGCGGTGCGCGCGCGGCCAGCAATATGCTGATCGAGCAGTACAACCAGGCAGTGCTCGATGCCGTGCGCGATGTCGCGTCGACCGGCAGCCGCCTGCAGGACCTGGATGCAGAAACGCAACTGCAGACGCAGAAGGTGCAGGCCGTGGCCTTCGCGCGAGACAGCGCCGAAGCTTATTACCAGCGCGGGCTGGCGAACCGCCTCACGGCGTTGGAGGCGCGCCAGCCGCTGATTGCCGAGCAGGTTGCGCTCGTCAACCTCGACGGGCAGCGGCTCAGTCAGGAAATTGCGCTGACAAAAGCGCTGGGCGGCGGCTATCGCGCCGATTCGCCCGTCGAACTCAAACCGCGCTGAACGATCGCCGGGCGGTACCAACCGTACTGAAGTCGCCCGCCAGCCGCACTAAAGCCGCCCGCCAGCTGGCGCCCAGCCAGCCGGCTACCGCCGCATCCCGCGGGTTTACCACCCTCCTTGCGATCACCCATGCCGCTCCCCCTTTCAGGGGATGGTCCGGCACGCCTCGCGCGCCGATCATGGCTTCATTCGGGATGCCACTGAACGCGCCACACGACGAACCACCCGTGTCAGCCCGTGATCCATTTTCGGAATCGAGGAGATGTAGATGCAGGACGACATGCAAGACCCGACGCCCAACGCTTATGCGTATCCGCTGCTGATCAGGCAACTGCTGCATACGCCGTTTGTTCAGGCCCCGGACCAGGAAATCGTCTACCGCGGTCAGGTCCGCATGACCTATGCCACGCTGCACGAACGCATTGCGCGGCTCGCCAATGGCCTGGGCAGACTCGGCGCGCGGCACGGCAGCACGGTTGCCGTGATGGACTGGGACAGTCACCGCTATCTTGAGTGCTATTTCGCGGTCCCGATGATGGGCGCCGTGCTGCAGACGGTCAACGTGCGGCTCTCGCAGGCGGAGATCGCTTATACGATCAACCACGCCGGTGCGGAAATCCTGCTGGTTCACACCGATTTTCTGCCGGTGATCGAGGCGATCAAGGACCAGCTTGAAACGGTGCGCACCTTCGTCTGGATCGACGAGCCGGGCAGCGACGCAAGCGCGCACACCATTCCTTTCGCTACCGAATACGAAGCGATGCTGGCCGCCAGCGAGACCAGCTACGCATTCCCCGATTTCGACGAGAACACGCGGGCCACGACGTTCTACACGACGGGCACCACCGGCTTGCCCAAGGGAGTCTATTTTTCGCACCGGCAACTCGTGCTGCACACCCTCACCGTAATGGCGGCGCTGGCCAGTCCGGTGTCGGGCCAGCGCTTTCACCGCGGCGACGTCTATATGCCGCTCACGCCGATGTTCCACGTGCACGCGTGGGGCATGCCCTACATCGCCACGGTACTGGGGGTGAAGCAGGTTTATCCGGGCCGCTACGTGCCGGAACGGTTGGTGCAACTGATACGCGACGAAGGCGTCACGTTCTCGCATTGCGTGAGCACGATCCTGCACATGCTGCTTGGCTGCGCCGAGGCGAAGTCGGCCGATTTCAGCAAGTGGAAGATCGTGATTGGCGGCGGCGCCTTGCCGCACGGTCTCGCACGCACCGCACTCGAGCGGGGTATCGACGTTTTCGTCGGCTACGGCATGTCCGAGACGTGCCCTGTATTGAGCCTCGCGCAACTTCCGCCCGGTAGCGAGGGCGTTGACCTCGATGAGCAGGTGCGCCTGCGCTGCAAGACCGGCAGGCCGGTCCCGCTGGTCGATCTGCGCATCGTCACCGAGAGCATGGAAGACGTTACGCACGACGGCAATGCCTACGGCGAGGTCGTTGTGCGCGCGCCCTGGCTGACACAGGGCTACCTGAACAATCCCGAGGCGTCCACGCAGTTGTGGGCGGGCGGTTATCTGCACACGCAGGACATCGCCAATATCGACCCGACCGGCAATCTGCAGATCACGGATCGCATCAAGGACGTGATCAAGTCGGGTGGCGAGTGGATCTCGTCGCTTGAAATCGAAAGCCTGATTTCGTTGTATCCGGGCGTCTCCGAAGTCGCGGTGATCGGCATCAAGGACGACAAGTGGGGCGAGCGGCCCGTGGCGCTTGTGGTGCTGCAGGACGGCGTAGCGGCGACCGAAGAAGACATCAAACAGCATGTGATGACGTTCAGCACGACCGGGCGGATTTCGAAGTACGCGGTGCCACAGGTCGTCAAGTTCGTCGACGCGTTGCAGAAGACGAGCGTCGGCAAGATGAACAAGAAGTGGTTGCGCGAACAGTTCGCCTGACCGGTCACGAGGTGTAACTCGAGGAGCAGCACGATGAGCATCAAGGAATACAGCCTTGCCGCGATTGACGACTTCGTCGGCCGCGAACTGGGCGTGTCGGATTGGGTTGTCGTCGACCAGGCGCGCATCGACGCATTCGCGCAATGCACCGGCGACAAACAGTGGATTCATGTGGACGTGGAGCGTGCGAAGCGCGAGAGCCCGTTCGGCGGCACGATCGCGCACGGCTATCTGACGCTGTCTTTACTGGCGGCGCTCGCGATCGAGATCGGCCTGATTCCCGAGGACGCATCGGCCGGGCTGAACTACGGGCTCGACAAGGTGCGCTTCATGACACCGGTGAAGGCCGGCGCGCGGGTACGCAATCGCGTGACGCTGGTGTCGGTGGAGAAAAAGGCCGGCGGCCGCGTCATCGTCAAGACGATGAACGAACTGCAGATCGAGGGCGAGGCCAAACCGGCCCTGATCGCGGAGACGCTGGCGATGCTGGTGGCATGAGCCCGGATCGTCTGACGAACATGATGCAATCGTTTTAGGAGCAGCAAAATGGCGGTAACCCCTGAAAACACGTCACGCGGCACGCCGCCCGACGATCTCGCGGCGTCTGCGGCGGAGGGCATGCTCGGTCCCAATCCGTTTGTCGGGCTGCGCCCGTGCGACATCCTGGCCACTGCACAGCAGATCGGCGCCCAGGCGTTGCGGCAACCGGCGCTGGTCGCCGAACAGGAAGCGGCGCTGGCCCGCGAGCTGATTGCCGTGCTGTCCGGCAGCGCGGAGTGCACGCTGCCGCAGGGCGACAAGCGCTTCGGCGATCCGGCGTGGCAGGACAACGCGTGGTACCGCATGACGCTGCAAGGCTATGTGGCGTGGCGCGATGCCTTGAACGGGTTCGTCGCCCGCTCGGCACTGGAGCCGAAAAGCAAGGAGCGCGCGCAGTTCGTGATGTCGCTTTTCACGGACGCGTTGGCGCCGACGAATACGCTGCTCGGCAATCCGGCGGCGCTCAAGAAGATCGTCGAGTCGGGCGGCGCGAGCCTGCTTGGCGGGTTCAGGAACTTCATAATGGACCTGCTGAAGAACCAGGGCATGCCCGAGCAGGTCGACCGCACGGCATTCGAAGTCGGCAAGAATCTCGGCACGTCGCCGGGTACGGTGGTATTTCGCAGTGAGGTGCTTGAGCTGATCCAGTACGCGCCGGCCACGGAGCAGGTGTACGGCCGCCCGCAACTGATCGTGCCGCCCCAGATCAACAAGTTCTACGTGTTCGACATGTCGGAAGGCAAGAGCATCGTCAACTACCTGGTGAAGAACGAGTTCCAGGTGTTCGTCGTGAGTTGGCGCAATCCCACCGCCGCGCAGCGCGACTGGGACATGGATACCTACGTCACCGCGCTCATTGAAGCGATCGCGGCGGTACGTGACATCACCGGCAGCGACGATGTGAATCTGCACGGCGCCTGCTCCGGCGCGATGACGATTTCGGCGCTGCTCGGGCACCTCGCGAGCCGCGGTGAAAAGACCGTCAACGCCGCCACGCTGATGGTCGCCGTGCTGGACAACACCGAACAGTCGCAACTCGGCCTCTTCGCGACGCCGGAAGCGATCGCGGCGGCCAAGCAGAGCAGCACCGCGCGGGGCGTGCTCGCCGGCGAGGAGATGGGCCGCGTGTTTGCGTGGCTGCGCCCCAACGACCTGGTGTGGAGCTACTGGGTCAACAACTACCTGCTGGGCAAGACCCCGCCTGCTTTCGACATCCTCTACTGGAACAACGACACGACCCGATTGCCTGCGAAGCTGCACGGACAACTGCTCGATATTTTCACGGGCAACCTGTTCTGCAAGCCGCGCGCGCTGACGGTGCTGGATACGCCGATCGACCTGGCCGAGGTGACCTGCGACAAGTACGTGGTGGCCGGCATCACGGATCACATCACACCGTGGAAGGGCGTGTACAACTCGGCGCGGACTTTCGGCGGCAATACGCGCTTTGTGCTGAGTTCGAGCGGCCATATTCAAAGCCTGATCAACCCGCCGGGCAATCCGAAGGCGAAGTTCTTCGTCAATCCGGACCCGGCGCTGCCGGCCAGTGCCGACGCGTGGCTCGCTGCCGCGCAGCCCGAAAAGGACTCGTGGTGGAATAACTGGCGAGACTGGCTGGCCGCCCGTTCAGGCGAGCGCCGGGCCGCGCCGGCGTCGCCCGGCAACGAGCGATATGCGTCGCTCGCCCAGGCGCCCGGCACCTACGTGATGCAAGCGTGACGTACCCCTCTTGGGCCGTGTAGTCGCCTCACCGCATCACGGCATCACCGCATCACGGCCCGCATTTTTTCAACGCAGTCTTTTGGAGTCTTGACCATGGAATCAACCAATCCCAACAGCCTTTTCACTGAATACACGAAGATGATCGGGCAATTCAAGCTGCCGGGCATCGACGTTGCCGCGCTTCTGGAGTCGCGCCGCAAGGACATCGACGCCCTGGCGCAGGCCAACACGACCGCGCTCGCCGGCATGCAATCGCTCGCGAACCGGCAGACGGAGATTCTGCACACGACGATGACCGAGCTGCAGTCGCTCGTCACGCGCCTGACCGCGTCAGGCGGCAAGCCAGCCGCGAATACCGGCGAAGTAGTTCAACAGGCGTTGCACAAGGCGCTGGTGGACATGCAGGAACTCGCGGACACGGCATACCGGGCCCAATCCGACAGTTTCGCGGTGGTGACGAAGCGTGTCGCTGAGCACGTCGAAGAGTTGAAGGCGCTGCTGCAACCCAGGAAGTAACGTTGCATCGCAATGCGAAACACCGATGCCGCCGAGGCAGCGGCGGTCCGACGTGTCGTGTCATGTCACGTCATGAGGTCTTCCGGATGAGAAAAAATGACTATTCACCCCCAGTCTGCCACCACCCTGCAGATCCAGACCGTCGATCTGGACGGGCAGGTGCTGCGCGTTGCGATCCGGCATGGCAGTGACGCTGCGCCGCCATTGTTGATCTTCAACGGCATCGGCGCGAATCTCGAACTGGTGGAACCGTTCGTGACCGCGCTGGAGGATGTGAGCGTGATCATCTTCGACATTCCCGGCGTCGGCGGTTCGCCCGCGCCGGTCGTGCCGTATCGCTTCTCGACGCTGTCCGTGCTGACCGAGAAGCTGTTGACGCGGCTGGGTTATAACGGACCCGTCGACGTGCTCGGCGTGTCGTGGGGCGGCGCGCTCGCGCAGCAATTCGCGCATCTGTATCCGGGGCGCTGCCGCCGGCTGATTCTGGCGGCAACTTCGCCAGGCGTCGTGATGGTGCCGGCGAAGCTCTCGGTGTTGTCGAAGTTGATCGGACCGCGGCGCTATACCGATCCGGCCTACCTGCAACAGGTCGGGGCGGAGATATATGGCGGCGCCTACCGGCGCGATCCTGCGCTGCTGAAGGAACATAGCCGCCACATTCAGGCGCCGCGCGGCCGTGGCTATCTGTATCAACTGCTGGCCGCCACGGGCTGGAGCAGCTTGCCCTGGCTCGGTGGCTTGCGCCAGAGAACGCTCGTCATGCACGGCAGCGACGATCCTATCGTGCCCCTGACCAACGCGAAGATTCTCGCGGCCCGCATCCGCGACGCGACGCTCTACGTGATCGACGACGGACACCTGTTTCTGATCACACGTGCGAAAGACGTCGCGCCTGTCGTGCGCAGGTTCCTTCGGCAGGAGGCGGTTTGAGGTTCCTGACTGATGGCAGCGAGCGGCTCCAACGCGCGGCAGCCGCTGTACCGGAGGACCACAAGGCAATTCGCCTGACACGCATGAGACGAACGGCGACCTGCCTGCTTGCGGTCATGATCGCGCTGCTGCTCGTTTGCATTCCGTTGCAGGCCCGGTATTCGTGGCTTGCCTGGCTGCGGGCGTTTGCGGAGGCCGGCACGGTCGGCGCGATAGCAGACTGGTACGCGGTGGTCGCGTTGTTCCGGCATCCGTTCGGCTTGCCGATCCCGCATACGGCGATCATTGCGCACAGGCAGCAACGCATCGCCGAGAGTCTCGGCAACTTCATCGAAGAAAATTTTTTGACGCCGGAGCTCATCATCAGCCGCCTGAACGGCCATAACGCCGCGCATGCGCTGGCCGGCTGGCTGGCCGAGCCGGCGAACAGCCGGGCCATTGCCGATGTGGTGGCCGACTCGCTGCCGGGATTGCTGGGCGGCATCGACGACGCGGAGGTGGAGCGATTCTTCGACCAGGTGGTGATTCCGCAACTGCGCATGCTCGACGTGTCACGGGCGGCCGGCGGCATCCTGAAAGTCCTGACCGAGGGTGACCGGCATCAGCCGCTGCTCGATCGCGGACTCGGCGCACTGGAGACGTGGCTCAAGGCCAACGTCGATCTGATCAAGGCGAAATTCAGCGCGGCGTCGAGATTTACGCCTGCGCCGCTCGACGCCTATATCGTCAACCGATTCGTCGAGGGCATCGTTGCGCTGCTTCATGAAGTCGCTGCGAGTCCGGATCATGAGCTGCGCCGTCAGTTCGACGAGGCCGTGCGGGATCTGATCGTTCAATTGCAGACCTCAGCCGTTCATCGCCGCCTGGGCAGATCGTTGCTGCGCGATTGCATTCGGCATGCCAGGAAAGGCGAATACTGTCGTGTGCTTCTGGATCACGCCCGCGCGAGCGTGGCAGCCGACCTCGAACGCGAGCATTCGGTTCTACGCGAGGTGGCCGCGAGTGCGCTGGCTTCGCTCGGTAGAAGCGTAAGGAGCGAGCCAGCCATTCAAGGCAAGCTGAACGCATGGTGGCTGGAACTCGCGCGGTCGCTCGTGGTGCGCTACCGGCGCCAGTTATCGTCACTGATCACCGAAGTCGTGAAGAGTTGGGACGCGCAAGAAGTCAGCCGGAAGATCGAGGCGGAGATCGGCCGCGACCTGCAATACATCCGGATCAACGGCACATTCGTCGGCGGCCTGATTGGCGTGGTGCTCCATGCGGCCACGCTGGCCGTCGCGCG
Organism: Paraburkholderia sp. SIMBA_030; assembly: GCF_046535245.1. Taxonomy (NCBI): domain Bacteria; kingdom Pseudomonadati; phylum Pseudomonadota; class Betaproteobacteria; order Burkholderiales; family Burkholderiaceae; genus Paraburkholderia; species Paraburkholderia sp. SIMBA_030. Next base: position 58,500 of record NZ_JAWRXB010000004.1, on the reverse strand, counting down.
GTGAAGTGCGCTGAAGTGCGAACTAGTGCTGCCCAACGAGGCCAAGCGACTGCGCGCGCGCAACGGCCTGAGCGCGCTTTTCGACGGCTAGCTTCACGAAGATGCTCTTCACATGGGACTTGACGGTTTCAGGCGCAATCCCGAGGGCGCGGGCGATTTCCTTGTTCGACTGTCCCTGGGCGATCAACTCGACGACCTTGCACTCTCTTGCGCTCAGCGCCTCGCGCTCGGGCCTGGTGTCGGGCTGGTACAGCGCACGCCAGCCGTCGAGCAGACGATCGATATATGCGCTCGTCTCCTTCGTTTGCGCCGTGCCACGCATATCGTCGCGAACGGCCAGCAGCAACGGGCCGATTTCCACGCCCTGATCGAGAATGGACCGATAGATGCCCGCGGGCGCGGCGGCGCTCAGCACTTCACGAAAGATGTCGAGTGCCCGGCCGCGCTGGTCCGCGCCGAGCCATGCGAGCGCGAGCACGGTCCGCAAGCGTAACGCGAGGTAATCGCCATGCCGGCGTTCGACGCTGCGCAGCGCGCCGTTCAGCGTCTCGACCGCATCCTGCGGGCGGCCCTGCGCCATCGCCACAAAGGCCGACGCAAGCGCGCGATAGGTCTCGATCTCCGGTGAGACGGACTGCACAGGTGCGCGAGTGGAGGCTGCCAGCCGATCGAGTTGCGCGACGCACGCGGCAGCTTCCGCGATCCTCCCTTCCGCGAGATATAGCCGGGTGCGCTCGGCGAGAGCGGCGGCGCTCAGCCGGTCCCACCGGCGCGCGTAGCCCAGGACCTGAGCCTGGTCGAGCAGGGTATAGGCTTGCGCAAGGTTCGCGCGCGCGATCGCGATCCGGATGAGCAGACGATAGGCGATCAGGACGCTATCCAGCATGACCGCGACATCGACCACCGGCATCAGGTCGATGACCAGCGCTTCGGCTTCGTCGAGCCGGCCTTGTTCGTAGCGGATATGGCCGATCATCGGCGCGCATAACGCGACGCAGATGGACTGCGGGCCCGCATGATGTTCGGCGAGCCGCATCGACTCCGTGAAATACCGCTCGGCCAGCGCGAAGTGCATCTGCTGCATTTCCGCATGGCCAAGCAGGCAAAGCCGGTAAACCGAAGAAAACACGTTGCGCTTGTCTTCTTCGATCGAATAGGGAATCCAGGGCGTTGCGTACAGTGCTTCGAGGTTGCCCGCTTTCCAGTGGCCAAAGCGCACCACGTTCGATACCACGTTAGTGGTCCAGATATCCGTCGACGGCTGGTCGAGGCAGGCCTGTGCAAGCACGAGCGCGCGTTGCGGATCGTCCTGCAGTGCGGTCAGGACCGAACGGATCGCCTGGGATTCCCAATGGATGCTTTCGGCGTCGGCGCTCGTGCTGGTGGCGGCGTCGTGCGCGATCGAATCCAGCATCGCCAGCGCGTCATCAAAACGCATCGCCAGCGCCATGCCCCAGGCGATCGCCAGTGTGACTTTCACTTGCGCCCGCATCAGATGCGCAGGGAACTGGCGTTGCCAGCCAAGCAATGTAAGCAGATCACCTTTGGTGACGAGCGCCATCGCGCACTGGCCCATCAAGGCGATGGCGTCTTCCGTGGCGCCTGCGGCGATGGCGTGCCTGACAGCGTCGGTCCACAACTCCTGCGCGGCATACCACTGGCTCGCACGGCGATGCAAAGCCGGCACTTCGTCGCGGTACTGCGTCTCCAGCCGCAGGCGCAGGTACTCGCCCATCAGATGGTGATAGCGGAACCAGTGTCCTTCCTGATCCATCGGATCGAGCAGCAACTGGCGTGCAGCGATCGCCTCCAGCAGGCTCTGGCTCGCCTCGACACCGGTGAGCGCCTCGCACAGCGGCGCTGTCAGCCGGTCCAGTATCGACGTGCGGAGCATGAACTCGACGGTCTCGACGGGCAGGCGCCTGATCATGTCTTCCAGATAAGCAGCGAACGGCCGGGAAGCGCCGGACGGCGCGCTCAATTCCCAACCTGGTTTGCACTGTTCGCGCGACAGCACGGAGGTGGAAATGCGCAGCGCCGCGGCCCAGCCTTCAGTGCCTGCGAAGAGCGATTTGACGCCGGAAGCACGCAGTTTTCCTGGGCATTCGTGTTCGACAAAGCTGCGGGTTTCGTCGAAGTTGAAGCGCAGCGCCGGTCCGTCGATTTCCAGCAGATCGTTGCGGGCGCGCAGCCGGCCGAGCGGCAGTGCAGGGTCCGTGCGGGTGCAGATCACCACGTGGACATGTGAAGGCAGGTTGGCGATGAAAAACGACATGGCATCGTGAATCGCCGCGAGGCTGATCAGGTGATAGTCGTCGAGGAAGAGATAGACCTCGTCGTCGACATCGACGAGTTCGTTGATGAGCGTCGACACGACGGAGTGCGCGGGAACGAGCGAGGCCTCGGCCGTCAAACCGATCGCCGCAGCGCCGACGTTGCCGCAGGCATGCCGCAACGCTTGCGCGACGTGATGGAGAAAGCGCGCAGGTTCGTCATCCTCAGTATCGAGCGATAGCCACGCGAGCTGGGCGCCGGCCGCCCGCAGCCGGTCGAGCCAGGTGAGCGCAAGCGAAGTCTTGCCGAAGCCGGCGGGCGCCTTGATCACCGTCAGCCGCTTGCTGTCGGCCTGCTCGACCAGATCGTTGAGCCGGGGACGATCGATCAGGCCCGTGGGCAACCGTGGCGGAAAAACCTTCGTGGCGAGAAGGAAAGGTGGCTTCTGTGACGGTATCGCTTCAATGACATGCATTGGCTGCTGCTCCGGGCATTCGGGTTGACCCTGGCTGCCATCCCCCGTCCATGCAATCGCGCTCCCCTATACGGGGGATGTTGCACGGCGCCGCGCGGGGACACCATGGATTCCACAGAAATCATACGCCCAACCACCTCGAAGGAGGAGACATGTCCACTGCAACGAATCGCATTGCATCGCACAAACTCGGTCCGCTCGGCGCGCAACCGGAACTCTCCGAGATGAACCAGATGGTCCAGCAGAGCGTGCATCGCTACGCCGAGGAAGTCATGCGCCCGATCGGCGTCAAGCTCGATCGCATGACACCCGGGGAGGTGATTGCGCAAGGCTCGCCTTATTGGGAGGCACGCGAAAAGTTTGTCGGGCTCGGTTTCGGCGTCGACGGACTGTTCGAGCTCGAACCCGCCGAACGGGCGATGACGATGAGCATCCTGTTCGAAGAGCTCGGCTGGGGCGATGCGGGACTCGCCATCACCTACGGTGCAGGCTTGCTGCCCGCACTGATGAGCGCGATGTCCGGCAACGCGTTCTGCCGTGCGCTCGCCCCGGATGAGAAGCTCGGCTGCTGGGCCATCACGGAACCCGATCACGGCTCCGACATGCTCGACGTGAACGGCATGATCTTTCATCCGCAGGGCACATACGGCCGGCCCAACTGCGTGGCGACGCTGCGCGGCGACGAGGTGATCATCAACGGGCAGAAGTCGGCGTGGGTGTCGAACGGTATCGCCGCCGACGTGTGCATTCTCTATTGCGCGGCAGACCGCGGTAACGGCGCCGACACGAAACGCGGCGTGGTGGTGATCGTGCCGCTCGACGCCAAAGGGGTCTCGCGCGGCAAGCCGCTCGACAAGATCGGCCAGCGCGCGCTCAATCAGGGCGAACTGTTCTTCGAGAACGTCACGTTGTCGAAGGAGCACCTCCTCGCCGGCCCGGACCAGTACGTCGACGCGGTCTACGCGATCCACACGTTTGCCAACGCGATCATGGCCACCGTTTTTACCGGTACCGCGCGCGCCGCGTTCGAACTCGCGCTCGCTTATGCGCATGAACGCAAGCAGGGTGGTTTGCCGATCATTCGCCATCAGTCGGTCGCATCACGGCTCTTTCACATGTTCCGCAAGGTGGAGGCCGCCCGTGCGCTCGCGCAGCGTGTCGTGCACCACAACTTCACGGCGGCTCAGCCCTCGCTGCACGCGGCAATGACCGCGAAGGTCACTGCGACCCAGACCGCGTTCGAAGTCGCCAACGACGCGCTGCAGATCTTCTGCGGCAACGGGCTTACACGCGAGTATCCGATCGAAAAGATCTGGCGCGACGCACGCGCTTCGATGATCGAGGACGGCTGCAACGAAGTGCTCGCGATCAAGGGCGGCTACTACCTGATCGATCCCGAGCTGCTTTGAACGGCACGCTCGCGCAATCCGATGACAACCTGAAGGAGACGACGAAATGGCAACGACATACGAAGTGGTCCTCTATGGAGCGAGTGGCTACACGGGCAAGCTCACGGCATGGAAGCTCGCCGAGCGCGGCATTCCGTTCATTGCCGCCGGGCGCAGCAAGGAGCGGCTGGAAGAAGAGCTGGCGAAGGTGCCCGAACTCGCTGGACATGACTATCGATGCGTGGCGGCTCCGCACGAAACAGGCGCGCTCACCGAGTTCTTCAAGGGCAAGAAGGTGGTGATCAACATCGTCGGGCCATTCATGCAGCTCGGGCGCCCGGTCGTCGAGGCAAGCCTCGCGGCCGGTTGCCATTACTTCGACACCACTGGCGAGACCGACTGGATGTCCCTGCTGAAACGCGCGTATGGCGAGGCCTTCGCTGCCCGTGATCTGGCGCTGTGCCCCGGCAATTCATACATGTGGACTGAAGGCAATCTCGCGGCGGAGATCGCACTGGAAACGCCGGGTATCGACACGCTCGACGTGCTCTATCTCGGCGACTCCGAAGTGAGCGTCGCCTCGACGATGTCGTTTCTGCGGATGTGCACGCAGCCGCAGTTCTACCTGCGCAACAGGCAACTGGTGCAGTGGCCGTGGGCGACGCCGTATCAGGTTCATGTGCCGGGCGAGCACGTGCTGCTGAACGCGTTGCCATGGAGCGGCGGCGGCGAGCCGATCTGGTACCAGGACGATCCGCGCGTGCGCAATTGCCAGACGCTCGTGTCGTTCAGGAATCGGGAGCGTTTTCTCGCGGTGGCAGGTCTGCTGAAGAAGTTCGAGCAAGAGTGCCGGCACCTCGATCCCGCCAAACAGGAAGAGGTTACCAATGAGTGGGGCAAGGCCGTGACGCAGGTCGAGCCTCCGCGCGAAAACCCGGATGTGAATCGCTGCACGCTGTCGTGTCAGGGGCGAGGCAATACCAATTCGGTCAGTGTGATTCTGCGTGGCAATTCGCCCTATGCGCAAACCGGCGTGCTCGGTGCGGAGGCGGTGCGGCGCGTGTTGCGCGGGCAGTTGCACGCAACCGGTTTCGTTTCGCCGGCGAAGGCGTTCGGCGCACGAAATCTGGTCGCCGCACAGGCCGAGGAAGGCTATCTCGCCTACGAAGTAAAGAGCGTTTGACGACGAATCAAACGGCTCGCGTCAGCAGCTTGTGGCTTGCGGCGCGCGCCTCCTGGCGGTGGAGAATCGAAATGGGCAACGAAGTGTATATCGCGGGCGTCGGCATGACGCCCTTCGGCAAGCATCTGGAAACCAGCGTGAAGCAGCTCACGCGCACGGCAGTGGAAGATGCGCTCGCCGACGCAGGCTGTGACAAAGCGCAGTTGCAGGGCGCGTTTTTCGGCAATTCCACGCAGGGCCACATGGAAGGCCAGCACATGATTCGCGGCCAGCTTGCGCTGCGGGCAATGGGTATCGACCAGGTCGCGGTAATCAACGTCGAGAACGCCTGCGCGAGCGCCAGCACCGCGTTTCACCTCGCGGTGAACTACGTGAAAGCCGGTGCTGCCGACATCGTGCTCGCGGTGGGCGCCGAGAAGATGTTTTCCACGGACAAGGCGCGCACCTTCAGCGCCTTCGACGGCGCGTGGGACGTGCACGACACCGAGAACGGCAAGCGCCGGCTGCTCGACATGGGCGAGGGCATCGAGCCGCCCGCAGGCAGCGTCTCGACGAAACCGTACAGCGTGTTCATGGATATCTATGCGTCCATGGGCCGCATGCACATGCGCGAATTCGGCACCACCCAGCGGCAGTTTGCCGCCGTGTCCGCCAAGAACCACGGACATTCGATTCACAACCCGCTCGCGCAGTACCGGCAGGCTTACTCGATCGAAGAGATTCTCGCCGCACCGCCGATCACCTATCCGCTCACGTTGCCGATGTGTTCGCCCGTCAGCGATGGCGCGGCCGCGGCGATCGTGTGCAGCGAGGCAGGCCTCGCGCTGTTGGGTGGGCGGCGCTCGCGCGCCATTCGCGTGCTGGCATCCGTGCTGCAAACGGGCAGCGACCGGCCGGCCTCGGCGCTCGACCGGCATCTGGTCCGGTTGGGCTCGTTGCGCGCTTATGAGCAGGCAGGCGTCGCGCCGCAGGATGTCTCGGTTGCCGAGGTGCATGACGCGACGGCGATCGGCGAAATCATCCAGTCCGAAGTGCTTGGACTGTGCGAGCCGGGCATGGGCGGGGTGGCCGCGGAACGCGGCGAGACCACGATAGGCGGCCGGATTCCGATCAATCCGTCGGGCGGCCTCGAATCGAAGGGCCACCCGATCGGTGCGACAGGACTCGGTCAGCTCTACGAACTGGTAACCCAGTTGCGCAGTGAAGCAGGCGCACGCCAGGTCGAGGGCGCGCGTATCGCGATCGCGGAGAACGGCGGCGGACTGTGCGGCGTGGAAGAGGCCGTTGCCAGCATCACGATTCTCGGACGTTGAGGCTGCATCGTTAAGCCGCGCGTGAAGCCGCGACAGATTCTGCGCACGCGCAACACCGAACCGTATCTGCAAGGAGAGAGGGCGCCATGAGCACCATACCCGAAACCACGTTGGCAGCGTTGCTCGTCAACCGCGTCGAGAGTATGCCGGATCTCGACGTGCTGACCATCGAAGGCGCCGGCGTGCGCCCCGATGAGGTGCGCACCTACCGGCAGCTGTGGGAGAACGGCCAACGGCTCGCACAGGTGCTGATCGATCAGGGCCTGCAACCCGGCGAGCACTTCGCGCTGCTGATGGCCAATCACGCGGAGTTTATCGACGCAATGGTCGCGGCGTCGATTTCGGGCACGGTGTTCGTGCCGATCGATCCGCGTGCGCGGGGCGAGAAGCTTGCCTTCATGCTCGACAGCGCGGGCTGCCGCGGCGTCATCGCCGCGGACTATGCGCTCGATAACCTGCTTGCCGTACGCGCTTCGCTCTCACAACTGTCCTGGGTGATCGGGCTCGAAACGCACGAGGATGCGAAGCCGCTCAGCGATTTCCCCGGCGTGCTGTCGTACCGCGCATTGCTGCCGGAACAGGTGCCCGGGTTACCCATCGTGGCCCGCGATCCAGACAGCGCGATGCAGTTGATCTTCACCTCCGGCACCACCGGCGATCCGAAGGGCATTGTCATGACGCACCGCCGCTATTGCGGGACCTCGGCGGCGGTGTCGGCACTGTTTGGCTACGTTCCCGGCGACCGGCCGTATTCGGGACTGTCGCTGACGCATGCCAATGCGCAGATCGTGACGCTGGGCGCCTCGCTCACCGCCGGCATGCGCGCCGTGCTGTCGCGCCGCTTTACGAAGTCGCGTCTGTGGGACATCACCCGCAAATACCGCTGTACGACATTCACGCTGCTCGGCGGGATGACCACGGCGGTTTACAGCGAGCCGAACAAGCCCGATGACGCGGATAACCCCGTGCGTTTCGTGATATCCGCGGGGATGCCCGCAGCGATCTGGACGGCGTTCGAGCAGCGCTTCGGTGTCCAGATCGTCGAGTTCTACGGCGCGGCGGAAGGCGGGTTCACGGTCAAGCCGCTCGGCATCGGTCCGGTCGGCAGCATCGGCAAGCCGGCGCCGATTCTCAGGCACCGCATTGTCGACGACGACGGTAACGACTGCGCACCCGGCGTGCCCGGCGAACTGCTGTTCCGTCCGGCGGACGGCTCGCCGTTCAAGGTCGAATACTTCGGCAACCCGGAAGCATCGTCGAAGAAGTGCCGGGACGGCTGGCTGTACATGGGGGACGTTGTGCGTGAGGACGAGAACGGCTGGCTCTTCTTCGAATACCGCAAGGGTGGCGGCATTCGCCACAACGGCGAGTTCATCAACCCGGCGCCGATCGAGAAAGTGATCGCCGAATCGGGCCTTGTCGAGGATGTCTACGTGTACGGCGTGAAGGCCGCCTCAGGCGCGCCCGGCGAGAAGGATGTGGTCGCGGCGGTGGTGCCCAAGGACGCAGCCCGTTTCGACCCGCAACAGATATTCCGCGCGTGCCGCGCGAAGCTGGAAGCGAATTCGGTCATCTCCTGGTTGCAGGTGGTGCCCGAGATACCGAAGACCGCATCGGAAAAGCCGCTTGAACGCTACCTGGTCGACAGGTTCGATGGTCAGCCCAACAGCGTGTTCGCCGCGATGCCATGACGGTGCGGTGAACGCTATGCAATATTCAAATGGAGTAGGCAATGAAAGTACTTGTTCCTGTCAAACGCGTGGTCGACGCGAATGTGAGGGTTCGCGTGAAGGCCGACGGCAGCGCTGTCGACATCGCCAACGTGAAGCTCTCGATGAACCCATTCGACGAAATCAGTGTTGAAGAGGCCGTGCGCTTGAAGGAGGCCGGCGTGGTGACCGAGGTGATCGCGGTTTCGTGTGGCGTGGAGGCGTGCCAGGAAACGCTGCGCACCGCGATGGCGACGGGTGCTGACCGCGCCATTCTTGTCAGCACGGACGTGCAATTGCAGCCGCTAGCGGTCGCGAAGCTGCTGAAGGCGCTCGTGGACAAGGAGCACCCGCAGCTGGTGTTGCTCGGCAAGCAGGCGATCGACGACGACTCGAACCAGGTCGGCCAGATGCTCGCGGCACTGCTCGGCTGGCCGCAGGCAACGTTCGCCTCGAAGGTCGCCATTGAAGCGGGCAAGGCCACGGTCACGCGCGAAATCGACGGCGGCCTCGAAACGATCGAAGTCGATCTGCCGGCGGTCGTTACGGCTGATCTCCGGCTGAACACGCCGCGCTACGCCACGCTGCCCAACATCATGAAGGCGAAAAAGAAGCCGCTGGATGTCGTGACGCCGGATGCGCTCGGTGTCGACGTCAAGCCGCGTCTCACCACGCTCGCGCTCGCGGAGCCCGCCAAACGCGAGGCAGGCATTCGCGTCGCCGATGCCGCCGAACTGGTCGACAAGCTGAATAACGTCGCACACGTCATCTAACATGCAAGGGGAGAACCATGCCCGTACTCGTTATTGCTGAGCACGACAATCAAGTGCTCAAGACCGCGACGCTGAATGCCGTCACCGCCGCCGCCCGATTCGGCGACGACATTCATGTTCTCGTGGCCGGCTCGCACAACGCGGCCGTCGCCGAACAGGCGGCCCGCATTGCGGGCGTTACGCGGGTTCGACTCGCCGACGCCGCGCACTACGGCCACGCGCTGGCCGAGAACCTCGCGGCGCTCGTCGTGAAGATCGCCGCAGACTACAGCCACGTGATCGCACCGGCCACCACCACCGCGAAGAACGTGATGCCACGTGTGGCCGCGCTGCTCGACGTGGCGCAGATATCCGAGATCGTTGCAGTCGAATCCGGCGATACGTTCGTGCGCCCCATCTACGCGGGCAACGTGCTGGCGACGGTGCGAAGCGCCGACCCGATCAAGGTGATTACCGTTCGAACCACGGCCTTCGCGGCCGCACCCGCGCAAGGGGGCGCCGCCACGATCGAAGCGTTGGAGGCCGCCGCTGACGTGCCAGGCTCGCGCTTCGTGAGTCACCAGCTCACCCGTTCCGAGCGTCCGGAACTGACGTCCGCGCAACGCGTGATCTCCGGCGGCCGCGGCATGGGTTCCGGCGAAAACTTCGCGCTTATCGATGAGATTGCCAACAAGCTCGGCGCGGCGGTCGGCGCATCGCGCGCCGCGGTCGATGCGGGCTTCGCGCCCAACGATTATCAGGTGGGCCAGACCGGCAAGGTCATTGCCCCGCAACTGTATATCGCGGTGGGCATCTCCGGCGCGATCCAGCATCTGGCCGGGATGAAGGACTCGAAGGTGATCGTCGCGATCAATAAGGACGAGGAGGCGCCGATTTTTCAGGTCGCCGATTACTGGATCGTGGGCGACCTCTTCAAGGTATTGCCGGAGTTGTCTCGCGAACTGGACAAGTTGCAACAGGGTTGATGCGGGAGCACATGATGAGCACTTATATTGCGCCGTTGCGCGACATGCGTTTTGTGATGACGGAACTGGCGGAGCTCGGCGAATTGTCCGCGCTGCCAGGCTACGAGGAAGCAACCCCGGAACTTGCCGAGGCGGTACTCGAGGAGGCCGCAAAGCTTGCGACTGAAGTGCTTGCGCCGCTCAACAAACCGGGCGACGAACAGGGCGCGCGACTGACGCCTGATGGCGTGTTGGCCGCCGATGGTTTCGCGGCTGCGTACCGGCAATTCGTCGCCGGAGGCTGGAGCGGCCTCAGCGGTGACCCCGAGTTTGGTGGGCAGGGCCTGCCCGAACTCGTGCAGGCGGCGACCGTGGAGATGTGGAATTCGTCCAACATGGCGTTCGCCCTGTGTCCGCTGTTGACCGCCGGCGCCACCGAGGCGTTGCGGCAGCACGGTTCGGACGAGTTGAAAGCACGTTATCTGGCGAGGATGGTCAGCGGCGAGTGGACCGGCACGATGAACCTGACGGAGCCGCAAGCCGGTTCGGATCTCGCCGCCGTGCGTACGAAAGCCGTGCCTGACGGAGATCACTATCGCCTCCATGGCCAGAAGATCTTCATCACGTGGGGCGATCACGACATGACGGACAACGTGATTCACCTCGTGCTGGCGCGCACGCCTGACGCGCCCGAAGGCGTGCGCGGCATCTCGCTGTTCCTCGTGCCGAAGTTTCTCCTCAACGCCGATGGCTCGCCGGGCTCGCGCAACGACGTGCACTGCGTGTCGCTCGAACACAAACTCGGTATTCACGCGAGTCCGACCTGTGTGATGAGCTTCGGCGACCGGGGTGGCGCGATCGGCTATCTCGTCGGGCAGGAGAACAAGGGCCTCGCGCACATGTTCACGATGATGAACGAAGCGCGTCAGAAGGTCGGGATACAAGGACTGGCGATGGCCGAGCGGGCATATCAGCAGGCTCGGGACTATGCGCGGGAGCGGGTTCAGGGACGTCTCGCGACGAGCAAATCCGGTAACGCCGTTGCCATCGTTCATCACCCGGATGTGCGGCGGATGTTGATGACGATGAAGGCGCAGAGCGAAGCGATGCGCGCGTTCGCGTACGTGATGGCGGCCGACATGGATCGCGCGCACCGGCATCCGGATGCCGCCGAACGCGCGCGTCGCCAGGCGCGCGTCGATCTTCTGATTCCGGTTCTGAAGGGATGGTGCACCGAACTGGGCGTCGAAGTGGCCTCGCTGGGCGTACAGGTGCATGGCGGGATGGGTTACATCGAGGAAACGGGCGCCTGCCAGTTCCTGCGTGACGCACGGATCGCAACGATCTACGAAGGCACGACGGGCATTCAGGCCGCGGACCTGGTGGGCCGCAAGCTCGCGTCGGATCAGGGCGCGGCGATGCGTGAGCTGATCGCGGAGATGCGTGACACTGCGCTGGCGCTGGAACGAAGCGCGGACAGGCAGCTTGCCGCGATTGGCACCAGCGTGGCCGCGAGCGTTCAGTCGCTCGAGGAAGCTACCGGCTGGATGTTGCGCGAACTGACGAGTCAGGTCGATGAAGCGCTCGCCAGTTCGGTCGACTATCTGATGCTCACCGGCTATGTATGCGGCGGATGGCAAATGGCGCGTGCGGCTTTGGTCGTGTCCAGGAAAAGTGCGACCGGTGGAGACCCGGACCCGGACTTCCATCAGGCAAAGCTCGCCACCGCGCGATTCTACGCAGACAAAATCCTGCCTAAAGCCAGCGGTCTTCTGGACGCAATCCGGACCGGCTCATCGGGCGCAACGCAAGTCGCGATCGAGCAACTTTAATTGCGCAGTATAGACGGCTTGCGAAAACCACAAACGCATCAATTCGGCATGCGAAATAATGAGGGGGCAGAGATGAAACGGATCGTGTATCTTGCCTTGATACCAGCGGCGATAGGTGGCAGCGCAATGGCGCAGAGCGCCGGCAGCCTCGTGACCAGCGCGGGTGGGGCGTGGCTCGACTTTGGTCCGTCGTCTGCAACGGCATTGCAGAGTACTTCTGCAGCGGGCACGTTTACCTCGACGGGAACGGCTGGACAGATTCACAATACGTTCACCGCCGAGCTTTCGCTGACCTACTTCATCACGGACAACATCGCTGTCGATCTGGCGACCGGCGTGCCGCCCAAACTCAAGCTCTATGCGCAGGGCACGGCGGCCCCGCTCGGCCCAGGCGGGCCGGGTCTCCCTCTCGGCAACCTGCAACCGCTCGCCACCACGAGAGCGTGGCCGCCGATTCTCTTCCTGAAGTACTACTTCGGCGCGGCGCAAACCAGGCTGCGTCCTTTCATCGGCGTGGGCGTCAATTACACGTGGTACTCGCATATCGAACTCAATTCGACCTTCAACGGCGCGTTGCAGCAGTTTGCGGGACCAGGCGGCCATGTCAATGCATCGCTCAGCCCGTCGTGGAATCCCGCTTTCAATGCTGGCGTCTCTTACAACATCAGCAAGAACTGGTACGCCACTGCGTCGGCGACTTACCTGCCGCTCAAGACAAACGCGACGATCAGCGCCGTTGCCGCCAACGGGCAAGCGGTGCTGACCAACAAGACGCATATCACGGCCAATCCGTGGATTACCTTTGTCGGAATCGGCTATCGTTTCTAGTCGGAATCTTCTGGCTGTCGAAGACCACGGATCCCCCCGGTTGCGCAGCCAGCCGGCGGCTCGCGTAGAGCAGCACGCGCTTCGAAAGATCGTACTCGCAGGCCGCGCTGAACTGGTCGGCGTTGTCCCGACGCGTCCCGAAGCGCACGTCGCCGTGCCGCGTCAGACGCGCTGCGCCGCGCTCGATCGACCCGTTACTGCGGCAACGCGTAGGCGATCACGTAATCGCCGAACCTGGTGCCGAATGAACCGTGGCCGCCCGCGGCGATCACGACGTACTGACGGCCGTTGATGGAATAGCTCAGCGGCGTGGCCTGGCCGCCCGCAGGCAGGCGCGCGCGCCAGAGTTCCTGGCCGTTGTTCACGTCGAACGCGCGGATATAGTTGTCCGCCGTCGCGCCGATGAACGCGACGCCGCCCGCCGTCACGATCGGACCGCCCAGCATCGGCATGCCCATCTTGAACGGCAGCGGGAGCGGCGAGCTGTCGCGCACCGTGCCGATGCGCTTCTTCCACACGATCTCGTTTGTTTTCAGATCGATGGCCGACATATAGCCCCACGCCGGTTGCTTGCACGGCAGGCCGAACGGCGAGACGAACGGGTTCAGCGTCACGCCGTACGGCACGCCGTATTGCGGCTGGATGCCCGCTTCCGTGCCGCTTCCCTTCGCGCCGGGCTGCGGCTCCATCGGGTTGCCCGTGCCGCGCGGGATCAGGCGCGAGACGAACGGCAGCGCGATCGGGTTGGCGATAGCGAGCTGGCGGTCGGTGTCGAGCGCAATGCCGCCCCATTCGAACATGCCGAGGTTGCCCGGAAACACCAGCGTGCCCTGCAGCGACGGCGGCGTGAACGTGCCTTCGTACCGCAGCTTGTGGAACATGACACGGCATACGAGCTGGTCGTACATCGTCGCACCCCACATGTCGGCGTCGGTGAGCAGGTTCTTCGGGCGGAACGTGAGATCGGAGAATGGCTGCGTGGGCGAGACGTGGTCGCCGGGCGCGGCGCCTTGCGGCACCGGCATTTCGGGTGCGGGCACGACCGGCGCGCCGGTGCGGCGGTCGAGCACGAACAGGTTGCCGGTCTTGGCGGGCGCATACACGACCGGCACGGTCTTGCCGCCCTTGTCGGTGATGTCGGCGAGCGTGGGCTGCGACGGCTGGTCCATGTCCCACAGGTCGTGGTGCGCGGTCTGGTAGAACCAGGCCAGCGTGCCCGTCGACGCATGCAGCGCCAGCAGGCCGCTCGCATAGCGCTCCTGCTCAGGCGTGCGGTTGCCGCCCCAGATGTCCGGCGTCGTCACGCCCATCGGCAGATAGATGATGTCGAGCTTCGCGTCGTAGGCGGAGGGCGCCCACGAGTTCGGCGAGTTGAGCGTGTAATGCTCGCCCGCACCGGGAATCCTGTTCGGGTCCCGCGCGCCCGGATCGAACACCCACAGCAGCTCGCCGGTGCGCACGTCGAAGCCGCGGATCACGCCCGAGGGCTCGCGCGTCGAGAAGTTGTCCTCGACCGCGCCCGCCACGATGATCACCTTGTTCGTGACGACCGGCGGCGAGGTCGGTTCGTACATGCCTGGCGTCGTGACCGGCTGTGCGTGCTGCAGGTCGAGGTCGCCGTTGTTGCCGAAGCCCGCGCAACGCTCGCCCGTCTGCGCGTCGAGCGCGTAGAGGTGGCCGTCGTTGACGGGCAGATAGATGCGGCGCGTACACGCGCCGTTGGCCGACGACGCCACTGTTGCTGCCGAGGCGGCGTCGCTCGCGGGCGTGGCGGCCTCTGCCGTCGCGGCGCCCGCCGAGAGATCGACATACGACACGCCGCGGCAGGTCACGTGCTGGAACGACGGATCGGGCTGCAGCTTCGGGTCGAACTTCCACTTCTGCTCGCCCGTCTTTGCATCGAGCGCGAACAGGATCTGGTGCGGCGAGCACAGATAGAGCAGATTGCCGATCTTGATCGGCGTGACTTCATTGGTGATCTCGACCGGATCATTCGGGCCTTTCATGTCGCCCGTGCGGAAGGTCCAGGCCACCTGCAGGTTCTTCACGTTTTCCGGCGTAATCTGCCGCAGCGGCGAATAGCGCGTGCCTTCCTGGGTGCGACCATAGGCGGGCCAGTCGGCGGGATCGATGCCGTTCGAGGTCGCCGCGGGCGTTCCGGCCGCTGCGCTCAGCGTGCCGTTGATCGTCTGCGGATCATTGAAGCTCGCGTAGACCAGCACGCCAGCCCAGATCACGAGCGCGCCGACAAGCGAGCTCACGCCGAGCTTGCGCGGCGCTTCGAGGCGCCAGCTCACGAGCAGCAGCCACACGCCGAACACGACGAGCACGCCGGAGCGCGGCGCGAGCGCCCAGAAATCGGGGCCCGACTCCCACAGCGCCCAGATCGCCGTGCCGACGAGCACGAGCGCGTAGAGCACGAGCGCCGCCGGACTGCGGCGGTACAGCAGCCAGGTCACGCCGAGCAGCACGACGCCGGTCACGACGTAATACGCCGATCCGCCGAGCGAGAGCAGCCATGCGCCGCCTATCAGCAGATAGAGCGCGGTTAGCGCGGTGAACAGTAGTGTGATGACGCTGATGAAACCCGGCGATGTCGATTGTCTGGGCATGACGATCTCAACCTTCTTTTGAGGACGCCGCTCGCACCGCCTGTCACGCGATGCCCGCAGCGCAGGCACGCCGGCGCGAACGCCGGCGAGGCATCCGGCCGGCCCGGTGCGCTCGGGCATGCCGGAAATGCGGAAAAAAAGTCACGTCAGAACACGTGCATCATCCCGATGTATGCGCCGGTCTGCGATTCGCCGGCCATCGGGCTCGTCGGCGAACTCGAATCGCGCGGCGTCGCGAACACCGAGAAGGTGCCGTTCTTGCTGTTGTTCACGTACGCGACGGTGCCGTACAGGAACGTGCGCGCGCTCAGGTTGTAGGTGGTCCCGAGCGCATAGAGCATCGCATGGCTGCCCGGATCGTGCGAGACGTCGCCGCCGCCGTCGCCCACCCGGATGTAGAAGCCCGCCGCCGTCACGGCCCAGCGCGGCGTGGCCTGATAGGTGGCGCCAAGCCAGTAGTGGTCGGCGCTGTCGGCCACGCCCGCGGGCGAATCGGGCGCCGCGTAGTGCGTGTACGCGGCCTGGATCTTGAACTTCTGCACGCGCACGTTCGCGCCCAGGAAGTACTCGCGCGAGGCCGTGAAGACGTTGGAGAAGCGACCGTTCGAATCGCGCAGCTCGTCGTAGATGCCGCGCAGATCGAAGAGCGGCGAGTGATAGCTGAGCATGATGCCGTCCGAGCGGCCGAAATCGCCTTCGGCGCCGTTGTTGAAGCCGCTCGCCTGGTTGCCGAACGCGTACTGCGCCTGCACGTCGAGGCCGCGCCAGACGGGGCTGTGATATTCGACGTTGTTGCTCGTCTGCTGCCAGTTGCGCCCGCGCACGAGCGAGGCCGACGAAACCGCCTGCTGCACGAACGGATCGAACTCCCACACGCCGTCACTGTCGATGAAGAGATTGCGGCCCGCCTGCAGCTGGCCCCACGTCTCATTCTTCAAGCCGACGTACGCGCGGCGCGAGAACATCTTGCCGCCGCCCGTCGTGCCGTTCATGATCTGCAGCGCGGTTTCGAGGTCGAACAGCGCGCTGGTGCCGCCTCCCAGGTCCTCGGTCCCCTTGAAGCCGAGCATGCTCGTGCCCCAGTCGCCGCCTTCCGCGCTCCAGCGGCTCGAGCTGCCGCCCGTGCCGTTGGCGATGTGATTCAGGTACTCGACACCACCGTCGACGCGGCCATACAGCGTCACGCTCGACTGTGCCGATGCGGCAGTGCTGGCTGCGAGCAGCACGAATGCGCCCAGTTGATATTTCACGTCAGCTCCCAGGTGGACTCTTCTTTCGTTGTCCGCATCGTCCCCAGTCCTGCGCAAACGGGGCGATTCACCGCAGGCGTGCTCCGCGCGGCGCCCGGCGGCAACGCATGATTCAATGCGGACCGGCCGAGCGCATGGCGCCTGGCAAATATAGCGCGTCACGCGCACTGTGACTAGGCTATACAGGAGTTGGACCAGGCTGAACGCGAATTTCTATCGTAAGCCTCGCAGTCATAAAGCCCATTGTTTTCATAAATGCGGTGCGCGGTTCCCAGAGTATTCAGTCGTATCGGGTTGCAAATGACGGCGCCGTCGAGCGCCAATCGCCTCGCTGGGCTGATTACAGATTCATGTAATAGCCGTCCTTCGCCCCGCCAACTACCATCAAAAATCTCGCGCTTCGGTACGCAGTTAGTGCGTTGGCGCCGACCGCCGGTTTTCCGATCCTTTCGCGATGATCGACGGGCGCGCTACCCCGCGGTACACAGTCGCGCCCGACAGTCAGTCTCTCTTCCAACGGCAGTGACACAAAAGGACGCACCATGACTGTGCCCCAAATCAGTGGAGCAAATGTTTCCGCGGACGCGACCCGCTCCGGCCGATTGTTTTTCCTCGAACTGAGCGGCGGCCGCATTCACTCGACAAACCCCGACGGATCCGATCGCAAGACGATCGTCACCGATTGCCGCCTCCCCGACGGAATCGTCGTGGAGGCGGATGCCGGTCATATCTATTGGACCAACATGGGTACGATCAGCCGCGATGATGGCTCAATCGAGCGCGCCGACCTCGACGGCAAAAACCGCGTGGTCATCGTCCCGCAAGGCGTCACGCATACACCCAAGCAGATTCATCTCGACAAGGCTGGCGGCAAGCTCTATTGGTGCGACCGCGAGGGCATGCGCGTGATGCGCGCCAACCTCGACGGCTCTCAAATCGAAACGCTGGTCGCGACCGGGCATGGCGACAAGGATCGGCTCGACCAGACCCGGTGGTGCGTCGGCATCACTGTCGATCCGAAGCTCGGGAAACTCTACTGGACGCAGAAAGGACCGGACAACGCCGGTCTGGGCCGCATCTTCCGCGCCAACGTCGACGTCCCGCAGGGCGAAGACCCGACAAACCGCTCCGACGTCGAGGTGCTGTTCGACCGGCTGCCAGAACCCATCGACCTCGAGCTCGACCTCGCGAACCGCGTCCTCTACTGGACCGACCGCGGCGATCCTCCGCTCGGCAATACCGTCAATCGCGCGCCGGTCGACGGAGCGGCGGCGCCTGAAATCATCGTTACGCACCTGATGGAGGGAATCGGCATCGCGCTTGACGTTCCCGGTAATCGGATGTTCGTCACGGACCTGGCCGGCTCCATCTATTGCGTCGATCTCGATGGAAAGAACCAGCGCAACTTCCTCTTCGCCCAAGGCAATCTCACCGGCATCGCCTATGCCGAAGTCTGACCAACGCATCGGAGAAGTGACATGACTGATACCACGCCCATTCATCGCATCGCCGTCATCGGCACCGGCGTGATCGGCGCCAGCTGGATCGCGCTGTTTCTCGCCAAGGGACTGCAGGTCGTTGCGACGGACATTGCGCCGAACGCGGAGGCCCAGCTCAGGAAGTTCGTGGCGTCCGCCTGGCCGGCGCTCAAGAGATTGGGCCTTGCGACCGGAGCGTCGCAAACGAACCTGACGTTCACGCCCGTGCTCGCGCAAGCGCTCACGGATGTGGATCTCGTCCAGGAAAACGGGCCCGAGCGGCTCGAATTCAAGCAGGAACTCTATCGGCAACTCGATGAACTGCTGCCGCCCGACGTGATCATCGCGTCGAGCACGTCGACCCTCCCCATGAGCAGCATCCAGTTGGGCGCCGCGCTGCATCCCGAGCGCTGCGTCGTCGCCCATCCGTTCAATCCGCCGCACCTGATCCCGCTAGTCGAGATCGTCGGCGGGGCAAAGACCTCGGAAGAGACGATCCGGCGCGCTGCGGAGTTTTACACATCGATCGGGAAACAGACGGTGCGCCTGCACAAGGAACTGCAGGGCCACGTCGCCAACCGTCTGCAGTTCGCGTTGGCGCGCGAGGTCTATTACCTGGTGGCGGAGGATGTGCTGAGCGCCGCCGACGCCGACATCGCCCTCTCCTGGGGGCCGGGCCTGCGCTGGGGCGTGATGGGCAACATGATGCTCAATCACCTCGGCGGCGGTCAGGGCGGTATCGAGCACTTCTTCCATCAGTTCACCGGTCCGATGACGGCCGGGTGGAAGGATCTCGGCTCGCCCGAGCTGACGCCGGAAGTGCAGAAGAAGCTCATCGACGGCGTTCATTCCGAGGTCGGATCGCGGTCCATCGAGGAGCTGGAGGCAGAGCGCGACGAGATGCTGCTCGGCCTCATCGAACTGCGCACTAAAGGAAAGGCGCGTTAAAGGTACGAATGCGGCCACGCCACGCGTGGCCGCGGCTCGCGGGAACTGATCGCGGGCAGTTGACACTCCCTATCGAAATGGAATTTCGCAAATGAATGACTCGAACAATCTTCCAATCGAAAATGAAACGGATCGGCTTACCGGAATCATTCAATCGAAGCTCGCGAATCCGGCGCGGAGCCCGGATATCGACCTGCACGGCGCGCTCAATGACGTACTGAAAGACGTGGGGTTATCGACGGCGGACAGCGGTGGCAAGATCACTTTCCACGGCCGGGATCCGATCATTCCCGCTCTGTTCCGGTTCGGCGCGTTGTCCGCGATCGCCCTGGCCGCCAAGGCCGTCGGCGTCGCTGCGCTATGGCGACTGCGGAGCGGCGAGGAACAGGACATCGAAGTGGACGTTCGTAAAGCGTTGCGGCGCTTCGCGGGGTTCTTCGATCTGAAATGGGAAACGATCAATGGACGTCCTCCGGCCCTCAAAGTCGATACGAATCTCTTCCGCGAGACCCGCGATGGACGGCACGTCGTGCCCCTGAACATCTACCCAAAGCTGGCCGCCCGCGAACTCAGCCTGCTGCGGTGCGACGCCAGCCCGGAAGCCGTGCGCAACGCCATTCTGCAATGGCGCGCGGACGACCTGGAGAATGCGGCGGCGGACGCCGGGATCGTCATCGCGAAGGTGCGTACTTTCGAGGAATTCTGCAAGGAGCTTCAGTACACCGAGGTCCTCTCGAGAATGTCGCTGATCAACGTGGAAAAGATCGGCGAAAGCGAGCCGATCCCTTTCAGGAAAGAGGGCACCAGTCCGCTGGACGGCATTCGCGCACTTGGGATGGGTCACGTGATTGCCGGAGCGGCCATCGGGCGGGACCTCGCTTTGCACGGGGCCGATGTCCTCAACATCTGGCGGCCGTTCGACGACAGCGAGATCGAGGCGTTCGCGTGGGACACCCAGGTCGGGATGCGCTCGACGATCCTGGATTACTCGAAGGAGGATCGCGCGAAATTCGATCTCCTGCTGAAGGATGCCGACGTCTTCTTCGCGAACAAGCGTCCGGGCTATCTGGAACGCCATGGTCTCGAGGCCGAGGAGCTCTGCGGCACGAAGCCTGGGTTGATCCATGCCAGTGTCCTGCTTCACGGCGCCAAGGGCCCCTGGAAGTATCGTCCCGGATTCGATGAAATCGGCGCGGCCGTCTCGGGGCTGTTCGCCGTCGAAGGTACCCTCGCGCGTCCGAAGTCGCCGCCGATCATCCCCATTGTCGACAACGTGGTGGGCTGGCTGGGCACGGTCGGCGTACTCGCGGCGCTGCGCCGGCGTGCGATCGAGGGCGGCAGCTATCGAGTCACCGTTTCTCTGACCCGAACCGTGCTGTGGCTGTTCTCGCTCGGCATCTTCGACAGGGACTATGCGCGGGCGACCGCCGGATCTTCCGACGAGCACGCCTACGTCGCTCCCGATCTGTTCACGGCGGACACCCCGCTGGGCACCTATCAGGGCATGACCGACCAGGTGGTCTTGTCGAAGACTCCGGGGGCCTTCAGGACGGTGCTCGTGCCACGAGGCTCGAGCAAGCCCGAATGGCTCGTACGGTGAGAGCGTCCCGACCCGCACTTCGGGTTAGCTAGTGAGGTCAGATTTCCGTTGCCAAGCTGCGACATTTGCGGCAGAACCCCGGATCGTTGTATTTTTCGTTGTATCCGCCGGATCGAATTGCGTGGGCAACTTATCCCATAAGGCTTCGCTGGGTGTTTTCGGGCTAAGCTCTGGTGATGGAATTACGATTTCGCCGGCAAGACCAAAACGATGGCGCTGGGCGGATCGCCAGAGGTTTCGGAAAAAGAGGCCCGCGCTGCTCACGCGGCTGGCCGCGAACTGCTGCGGCAGGGGATTGATCCGACGCAAGGCACGCGAGAGGCGAAGGCTCAAGCCAGGTTCAACGCCGACTCGACCTTTGAAGCAGTGGCAAAAGTCTGGACCAGGGAGCAGAAACCGCACTGGTCGGTAGCCTATCTGGATAGATCGAGCGGCGGCTTGCGAAGAACGTCTATCCGTGGCTGGGCAATCGCCCGATTGCTCCTTTTACCCGTATGGCGCTCCTCTACGCTGCAAGCCGACGACCCTTCAATGCCGGCCGTGCAATCGCAGGCGGGAATACACACCAGCAGCCGTCATCGTGCCGAAAGAAGAAAATCGCATGCGAACCGCTCGGGGCCAAGGCTTCAACGCGCACATAACGTCTCCTCTCGCAGCCGGTACGGCCGAATTGAATTACGCGGAGCTGCGTCGTCGGAGTAGGCGCAAGCCATTTTTCTACCAGGAACCGCAGGGACTTCTCGGCGATGTTCATGTTCGCCTCCTTCCATTTCTGCCGCAGCTCACGACGATCAGCTGTCGGTAGCGGAACGCCGCGATCTGTCGATCGTGCTGCGTACACTGAGCTAACCACGCCAGCGTCCGCTTTATTCCCGAGCCTCGAACGTGGCGGCATGCCGCGATTTCGAGCGCGCCTGTGCAACTCGCCCGAGTTTTTCTACTGGTTGCGGGTTTTTTCGAGCTGCCGGAATCGGCTGAACGCCACAGCGGGCATGGGTTTCGTTCGCATCGCGCGAATCGGCTAGAATCCCGATGCTTTGAAGGCGTTTAACACAAGGTGGACGTCGAAAAGTTGCGTTGGCAATCGCGTGAGATGACAAGACAGGTCGGACCGGGACTCACTAAACCTGAACTGGTTGCCGAGCTTCGAGCTCGTTCCCGCAATGAGGTGTGAGTCAGCGGATTTCATCGGGGCCCGCAGCGGCAGTATCGGCTGCAACAAGGCCGGATATACAGCTGCAACCCACCCTGTCGATGTCGGAACACACGAAACACTGGCGCAAACGGGACGCGTTCATATACAACCAGTTGTCTGCTGAGTGACGCGCATAGCCTGGATAATTCGCACGTTATTGCGGCAACCGGCGTGGCGGGCTCAGGACGGGTAGGGGCAGAGACGAAGCGTGCATGCTGTGCCGGGAATCAGGTCGCCATTTGCTGCCGCTTGATTGGCTCGCCGTGGCCGTGCGGTCCCCACAGCTCACGATAACGTCTGATGGTTCTCGTGTTCGCAAGGCGCCGCCACATAGGGATAGTCCTAACCCCGTAATGCTTTACATCTGGTAAGTATTTTACTAGTCTAAACTGTACATATGGAAAACATAATAATCATCAACGGTATTCGATGAATCGAAAAAGACCAGGGTCGATTGTTGGCGAAAGTCCGATCTTCGAACCTTGGCCTGCTGTACGTGAGTTCGGCGTAGTGTTTCCGGGAATTTCGCGTACAAGGGGGGAAGGGGATGATGTGTCGGTATGGAGGTAAGCCAAATGAGTCCAATTACAGTGAATTCCGCGCCAGAGCGTGTGAGATTCGCGCAGCAATCGCTTCGTTCTGTGGTGGAGAAATGGCTTAGGCCAACGCCAGCCGCACCTGCCCGAGTGAGCGACTTCAGTCGAATGGCAATCGGCGGCACGCGCTTCGTGCGCGTCGAGGTGTCGCGACAGGAGCGACGGGTTTCCTTCTTTTTCTTCCGGCACATCGACGGTACGTGGAATGTTTTTCCGCCAGCGACACCGCGTCCGATGACGAAATTCTATTGAATGATACCTGCGCCGGCCAAACGCCTGGACGGCCGTCATTTGAGCGTGTC
Organism: Paraburkholderia sp. SIMBA_030; assembly: GCF_046535245.1. NCBI lineage: Bacteria > Pseudomonadati > Pseudomonadota > Betaproteobacteria > Burkholderiales > Burkholderiaceae > Paraburkholderia > Paraburkholderia sp. SIMBA_030. The sequence continues at coordinate 35,800 of NZ_JAWRXB010000004.1, read as the reverse complement.
AGCGACGAAGGTGTCCGTCAATGCAGCCCCGTGCTCACTTGGGGAATGCTCTTGGTGCGCGGTAGTAATTTTCAGGAACGTAGACCATGTTTGCGGACCTGAGCGAAGATTTTATTGATTGGCCACGCGGGTGTTATCAACTTGTCGAGCGTGAGACGAAAAGCCGGCACGCGCTTGAAGAAGCGTTTGGCTGCGGCTTTGTCGCGCCGCTTTTGTAGCAGGATGTCGAGTTCGGCGCCATGCTCACGCCATCTTACGCGACCGGCCCAACAACCTGACAACGCCATTATGGATGCTCGATTTGAGCGGCCGCGCGATGAGTTCAATGGGCCGCGTGCGGCCATGAAGTGGCATGCGCTGCGGCCCGCATCTCGGCCCGCAGTGCTTCGCCTGACCATGCAGGGCGCACGTCGGCTCGCTCGGCTTCCCGCACGAGTTCGCATAGCCGTTCGTTTACCGGTGCCGTTCGCCCAAGGCGTTGGGCGAGGCGCACGACCTCGCCGTTTATCCAGACGATTTCCGTGGCGCGCCCTGCCGCCAGGTCGTCGGACATCGACGAGCGCGCGAGCGGATCGATCGTCAGCATCGTGCGGCCCAGTTGTTCGAACAACGCATCGGGTACGCTGAGAACACGCGGTATCCAGGTGGCCGGAATCGGTGTCACTCTGGCCGGTCGTATGCCGGCCCGTTTCAGAAGCGCGAGCGCTTCTTTCTGCGCCATAGCGAGGCAGATGCGATAGGCGCGTTGCGAGAGCTCCTCCTTCAAAGGCCGGTTCGCTAGCGCGTTGATGGCATTGTTGAGGTTGAGCAAAAGCTTCGCCCACTGCACCGGCAACATATCGACGTGCTGGATCAGCGGCAGACCCGCTTTCCTGAACGCGTCGACGAACGGCTGCATGGCCGGTGTATGCCTGATCTCCAACTCGCCCGCCGAGCCTTGATGAAATCCGCCAGGGCCGTGTTCGACGACATTGAATGGCACCATCCCTTCCAGCACCGTGTGCTGTGGCAGCGCGGCGCGCAGCACGTCCGCATTGCCAATCCCGTTCTGGAAGCTCACGACGATCGTGCCAGGGCGAAGCACGTTCGCCAGTTCTGCCGCAACCGCGGGTGTCGCAGTTGACTTGACAGTGACGAGCACGAGATCGGCAGCGGCGGCGCTGGCCGCCTCCGTCGATACATCGATCCGCTCCGGCGGCACGTGCCAGCGGCTATCGTCGTGCCGCGACAGGGTGATGCCATGATCGCGCAACTGATCGGCCACGCGCGCACGTCCAATGAAACTGACGTCGCTACCCCCGGCAAGAAGCCGTCCGCCGACATAGCAGCCAATGGAACCCGCGCCGTAGATACAGATCTTTGCCATACAGTTTCTCAAGTGACCTACCGAATTACATCGGCGATGCGTTGAATCGGTGAACGCGATCCATGGCGCTTTCTCCGCTCGCTTCGAACACCGATTCGCACACCGATTCGAACATCGCTTAGCGTACCGAACGAACGGACAGCGCTAGTCGGCATAGCCGGGGTTACGGCGGTTGAGTCGGCGGAGCAAGCCGGGCCACACCAACCCCCCCGGCGTGACGCCCCTCGTCGCCAGTGCGATCTGGTGTTTGATGCCGTCGAGGATCGGCTGCGCGATGGGAATCAACTTGCCGCCGCCTGCCTGCGCACGCACCTGAATCATGCAAGCCGCTTCAAAGAAGTACATGGCGACGAAGGCATCCGCCGGCGCAGCGCCGACCGTCAGCAGACCGTGGTTGCGCAGCATCAGGTAAGTGTTGCTGCCGAGGTCCTGAACGAGGCGAGGCTTCTCGGCTTCATTCAGTGCGATGCCCTCGTAGTCGTGATAGCCGAGCGACGCCAGCACACCGAGCGACTGCTGGGAGAGCGGCAGCAGCCCTGCCTCCTGCGCCGACACGGCAACGCCATTGACCGAGTGAGTGTGCATCACGCAAAGGGCGTCCTCGCGTGCCGTATGCACGGCGCTATGGATCGTGAAACCGGCCGGATTGACGTCATACGGTGATTCGGAAATCTTGCGGCCGTCGAGGCCGATCTTGACCAGCGACGACGCGGTGATCTCGTCGAACATCATGCCGTACGGGTTGATCAGGAAATGGTGCTCCGGGCCGGGCACGCGCGCCGAGATGTGGGTAAACACCAGGTCGTCCCACCCAAACAGTGCGGTAAGACGATACGCGGCCGCGAGATTGACTCGCGCTTCCCATTCGGCGGGCGATACGTCGTTCTTCAGACTGACATGAGATGAGGCCACGTCGACACTCCTTATTCGATGACTGATTCGATTATTCAAGTAGTGGAACAACCTGAGACAGCGCACGGTAAATCGCGCATGCGGTTCCCGTAAAGCAACGGGGCATCAAGGGCCAAAGTAATAGCGTTGTCGGATGCGAGTCCACATAATGCTCGCAAAGCCGCCTAAAATCTGTCGGATACCCGACAGGTCGACGCGCCAATGGAATCCAGCCTGCACCGCTACCGGTCACAACTCGAAACGACGCCGTGGTTCCGGGGTCTGCCCGTCGAGTTGCGGGACTATCTGATCAGCCATGCCAACCTGCTCACGCTGGAAAGGGGCCAACTCCTGTATCGGCGTGGCGATCGGTCTTGTGGCCTGTATGCCGTGCTGGGCGGCGCACTCGCTTTCGGCACAGTCGGCGTGAACGGGAAAGAGGCGTTGCTCGCGGTGCTCGGACCGACTGCATGGCTGGGGGAAATTTCGATGTTCGATGGGCTGCCACGGCCGAACGACGCCACTGCGGTCAGCCGGACGCTGTTGCTGCACGTGCCCGAGGCCGCGCTGCAAGACCTGCTCGATTCCACGCCTCGTTATTGGCGCGATTTTGCGTTGTTGATGGCGCAAAGACTTCGGGTTTCGTTCGAGAACGCCGAAGCGATGACTCTGTTGCCCGCGGCACAGCGCGTGGCGAACCGTTTGCTGATGATCGCTGGAGGTTATGGCGGTCTCAACGCCTCGCAGAGCAGGATCAGGGTCTCGCAAGACAGCCTGGCTTCAATGGTGTCGCTGTCGAGACAGACCACGAATCAGTTGCTCAGGAACCTCGAAAGTCAACGCATATTGAGCCTGAAATCCGGGGAAATCGCCATTCTCGATTTCAACCGATTGCGCGCGGCCAGTCTCGGCGATCCAAATCCGTGACTTCATTACCAGGGTGCCACGGATCTGCGGCGAGCGATATCCGCGCGCCTGAAGGCATCAACTATTTCCATGTTGAACTGAACGTGCGGGTCGTAGAAGTGGGTCCCCGCGACGGTATATATGTGCCGGTATTCCCGGCGTGCACGATTTCCTTTCGGGATCGGTGCGCCGCTTCGCGCGATTTCGATACGTCACCGTGCGAATCCTAAAGCACGCGGTCGTGCTCTTCATCGACTGGCAGTTCACCGGCGAGCAAGACGAGTATCTCGATCCCGCGCGCTACCAGTACCGCGAGTTCCTGCTGCTTGTGGACGCCCCTTCGCGGCCGGTGCGGAAGCGCGGCTCGCGGCCGACGACGCGATTTTCACCTGCGATGTCGGAACGCCGATCGCGTGGACGGCGCGCTATCTGAAGCTGAACGGCCGGCGCAGGCTGATCGGTTCGTTCAACCACGGCTCGATGGCGAACACGATGCTGCACGCGATCGGCGCCCGGGTCGCGCGCGCCGCTGAACCGTATTGCTTCATTGCCTGCCATCGGGGGGAGACGGCGATGGGTTAAGGGCGGCGGTGGACGAATCGATCGCCGCTTTTACGATTGCGCGGAACCGAAGGATATGCGTGCGCGAAGCGTCCTCATGTCCCTGTTTGGCTGTCTCGCACTGGCAGGAGTAGACTCGCCGGGTTGCTCCGTGATACCACGCCGATCGTCGCCTTGCGCCGACGCATGCGCGTGAACAGGAGGAGTCGAAAATACAGTTCGAGTGGCGTCGGGGAACTTGAAAATGCGTCTGTCAAAGGTTGATCTGAATCTCTTCGTGGTTTTCGAAGCCGTCTACAGAACACGAAACCTGACGCGCGCAGCGGAGATGCTGTTCATCACTCAGCCTGCTGTCAGCAATGCGTTGGCGCGGATGCGCAAAGCATTCGACGATCAGCTTTTTGTGAGTACGTCGGCCGGCATGATGCCGACTCCCGTTTCGGAAAACATCATCGGCCAGGTTCGTGAGGCGCTGCAGCTGCTTGACTCGAGTACTCACGTCGGAGGACGCTTCGACCCCGCCTTGTCTGAGCGTACGTTCCGGCTCAGCATGACCGACCTCACGGAGGCGCTCCTTCTGCCCGCACTAGAGGAGGTGCTGCAGCGACTGGCGCCCGGCATCCGCATCGAGAGCTACTTCACGACGCGTAGAGAGGTTCCGGAAGCGTTAGCCAGTGGCGCGGTCAATCTTGCGATCGACGCGCCGCTGATTGACGACCCATACCTCGAGCAGGAGCCGCTGGGCCGCGACCGGTATGCATGCATGCTGCGTCACGACCATGCGTTTACAAAGAAGAAACTGACGATCGATGACTACCTCAGGTTCGGTCATATCCACGTATCCAGTCGCCCCCAAGGGTCTGGTCTCGTCGACACGGAACTGAACAAGTTGGGCCTCAGGCGATCAATTCGGACACGGGTTCAACACTATCTGGTCGCCCCGTTGATCGCGATGCGAACCGATCTCGTCCTCACGGCCCCCCTCGTGCTCCTTCAGCGCTATGACGCGCGAATCCTGGAACTGCCGTTCGATCTTCCGGATCTCGAGTCTCATTGTTACTGGCATCGAAGCGTGACCGGGGACCCGGCTCATCGTTGGCTGCGTGAGCAGGTTGGCCGTCTTATGCGGGAAATGACCCGGTAGCTCGGGTCTAAGGGGCATCCGGGACATACGCACCCAGTGTCACGAAAATTTATAGCCGGCTATCACGACAATTAATTTCCTGAATGATGCGGCGCTGGGTATTCTGCTAGCCATGTTGAAGCGAGGACGGCATGGCAGAACTCTATCCTGTACGTCATGGTGAGGCGTCTTTCGGCGCTGAAAACTATGACGAGCTATCACCTTCCGGTCGTACCCAGTCACGTTGGCTCGGCGAGTACTTCGCGCAGGCGGAATTGCGGTTCGATCGCGTTGCCATCGGCACGATGCAGCGGTATCGGCAAACTGCCGGCTGACCTCGGACGGGATTCCCCCTAAATGAACCACACCAGCCTCCAATTCGACATCGAAGATCTCACACGTTATCTGACGGCGCACGTGCCCGGGTTTCATGGGCCGTTGTCCGTCGAGAAATTTCCCGGCGGACAATCCAATCCGACGTTTTTTTTGAAGGCGCAAAGCGGTCGCTACGTGCTGCGGCGTCAACCTCCCGGCACACTGCTCAAGGCTGCTCATGCGGTTGATCGTGAGTTTCGCGTGATATCGGCGCTCGGCCGAACGGCGGTCCCTGTCGCCCGCGCGTATCACCTTTGCGAGGACCGTGACGTCATCGGTAGCCTGTTTTACGTCATGAGCTACGAAGACGGGCGAATCTTCTGGAATCCGGCGCTGCCCGAAGTGCCTGTCGAAGAGCGTGGCTCCATCTACGACGCACTGCTTGGCACCATGGCCGCTCTTCACGACGTGGATATCGACGAAGCCGGATTGTCCGACTACGGCCGCCCGGGCAACTATTTCGCGCGTCAAATCGACGTCTGGACCAAGCAATATCGCGCCGCGCAGACCGATAAACTGCAGACGATGGAGTCGCTGATCGAGTGGCTGCCTGCTCACTGCCCGGAGGAAGCAGGCAAGCCTTCGCTCGTGCACGGCGATTTCCGCATCGACAACCTCATTTTCATGCCCGGTGCGCCGCAAGTTCGCGCAGTTCTCGATTGGGAGCTATCCACGCTCGGCAATCCTCTGGCTGACATCGCGTACTTCTGCATGTGTTTGCGATTGCCGCCGGGCAGCCATATCGCCGGACTCGAGGGCCTGAATCGAGGGGCGTTGGGGGTGCCGGACGAGTTGTCGATTGTCGAGCGGTATTGCGAGCTTCGGGGAATGTCGTCGATTGAGAACTGGAACTTCTACATGGCGTTCAGCTTCTTCCGGCTCGCCGCTATCGCACAGGGCGTGAAGAAGCGGGCCTTGAGCGGTAACGCATCGAATGAAAAAGCGCGCCAGGTGGGCGAGATGGCTGGGGCGCTTGCGAAGATGGGCATTGACCTGATCTGAAGACAGGCAGGAAACACGGAACGTAGACATGGAGAGGCTGATTGTGACTACTAATTTGTTTGATCTGAAAGGAAAAATTGCTCTGGTGACGGGCGCCAGCCGGGGTATCGGTGAGGAGATCGCCAAACTACTCGCCGGGCAGGGTGCCCACGTGATCGTGTCGAGCCGCAAGCTGGAAGATTGCGAATCCGTGGCACGGGAGATCAAGGAAGCCGGCGGGAGCGCTGAAGCGCAACCGTGCCATGTCGGGCGCGTCGAGGACATTCTCGCGATCTTCCAGCATATTCGCGCACGGCATGGCCGTCTGGACATCCTCGTCAACAATGCGGCGACCAATCCGTATTTTGGCCACATCCTCGACACCGATCTGGCGTCCTTCGAAAAGACGGTGGAAGTCAACCTGCGCGGTTACTTCTTTATGTCCGTGGAGGCGGGCAAGTTGATGCGGGAGCACGGCGGCGGTGCGATCGTCAACACGGCTTCGGTCAATGCATTGCAGCCTGGCGACAGGCAGGGAATCTACTCGATCACCAAAGCCGCCGTTGTCAATATGACGCGGGCATTCGCGAAGGAGTGCGGGCCGTTGGGGATTCGAGTGAATGCGCTGCTCCCCGGACTGACCAAAACCCGATTTGCGGGGGCACTGTTCGAAGATCAGGCTACCTACGAAAACTGGATGTCGCGCATCCCGCTGCGGCGCCACGCGGAACCTCGCGAGATGGCGGGTACCGTGCTTTACCTGGTGTCCGACGCTGCGAGCTACACCAATGGAGAGTGTGTTGTCGTCGATGGTGGACTGACGATCTAGTCAAGTGATCGAAACGCGCGATTGGCCGCACTGTTGGCCGATGCCTTGACGACGCTAATCAGATTATGGAGGAGTAGAAATGGACTTTGCATACAGCCCGAAAGTCGAAGCGCTGCGCACCCAGGTGCGTACGTTCATGGACACCCACATCGTTGCGCGCATCCGGCAATGGCACGAGGAAGTGAGTGCGGGTCGATATCCGGTTTCCTTTATGGATACCTTGAAGGAGCAGGCGCGAGAAGAGGGTCTCTGGAACCTGTTCCTTGCGCATTTGCGCGACGACGAGCCCGGCACCCGCCTGACCAATCTCGAGTACGCGCCCCTGGCTGAAATCATGGGGCGGGTGCCGTGGGCATCGGAGGTGTTCAACTGCAATGCGCCGGACACGGGCAATATGGAACTGCTCCATATGTTTGCCACGCCCGCTCAGCGCGAGCAGTGGCTCAAGCCCCTTCTCGACGGCAAGATCCGCTCGGCGTTTGCGATGACGGAGCCGGCTGTGGCCTCCTCGGACGCGACCAATATCACGACGTCGATTCGCCGTGACGGGGATGACTATGTCATCGACGGCCGGAAGTGGTTCATCACGAATGCAGCACACCCGAATTGCAAAGTCTTCATCGTGATGGGCAAAACAGATCCGGACGCACCGGGCCACCGTCAGCAGAGCATGATTCTCGTGCCCCGGGATACACCGGGCGTCAAGGTGATCCGCAATATCACAGTGGTCAATCACGTGGCACCGGAAGGACACTGCGAGATCGAGTTCAAAGGCGTGCGCGTACCCCGGTCGAATCTCCTCGGTGAAGAGGGCGGCGGCTTTGCGCTCGCGCAGGCGCGCCTTGGACCGGGACGGATCCACCACTGCATGCGTTCAATCGGCGCAGCGGAACTGGCGCTCGAGTTGATGGTGGAACGCGCCCAGGCACGCACGGCATTCGGAAAGATGCTGCATGAGCATGGGGCCGTCTCCGAATGGATCGCGAAGTCCAGAATCGAAATCGATCAAGCGAGGCTGTTCGTTCTCAAAGCCGCGTGGATGATCGACAACGTGGGTGCGAAGGAGGCGCGCAAGGAGATCTCGATGATCAAGGCGCTCGTGCCAAGTGTTCACACCGCTGTTTGCGAGCGGGCGATGCAGGTGTTTGGCGCGATGGGGTTGAGCCCCGACACGCCATTGGCCGATAGCTGGACGTGGGGCCGTGCGTTGCGGTTCGCAGACGGCCCGGACGAGGTTCACCTGCAAAGCATTGCACGCATGGAAATCAAGGCGCAGCCCTATGAGCCGGGCAAGGATAATCCCTACCTGATGGCGTCGGTGTAACGCATCGCGCCAGTCTCAAGGCTTTGCATGGGACCAGAGTAACCTCGCGGGGGGCGCCTTGAGTTTCCGGCGCATTGGCCAGACGACTAGCACTCGCCGTCAGATCCCCCCAGCAGGGACCGCGTTTCCTCCGACGGCTCTGCGGTGAGTACGCTTTCAAAGGTGTCCATCAAGCTGGACACGGCGTATTGCGGGGACCAGAGCCCTCCCGAACCGCCATTGTCCCGACTGGCTTCCCACGCTGCCAGTGCGGCATTGCCGTAGATGCCGATGAGCGACAGTCGGTGATCGACTATTGCCGGCGGAATTTGGGAAAGCAGGTTCCGAAGCAGGGCGTTGCAACGCTGATAACCCAGATTCCACTTGTTTTCCAGCGCCTCCCGCAAGAACGCGCGGTTGTTCAACTGCAAGTTGGCGATCATGCGGATATACGTCGCCTGACCCGTACGATCCGCCAGATCAAGCATCGGAAAGAGCAGCGCGCCCAATACCGCTCGCACGTTTACCCCTTCCTCTGCCTCCAGTCCGTCGAGCCGCGCTTGACGGTCCTCGTCTATGAGGCGCGCACCGTCGACGACCAGCTCACGTGCCAGTTCCAGTTTGTTCCCGAAGTAGTAGCGCAGCGAGGCGCTGTTGCGCTGCCCTGCGGCGGAGATGATGTCCTGCACGGAAACCCCGTCCAGTCCGCGCAGCGCGAACAGGCGTTGGGCTTCTTCTTTTAAGCGAATTCGTGTCTCTGCCCCATCCGAGCGAAGGGTTTTCCCTGACGTTGCCATTACTTTACCGTGTCGAGTTAATTAACTACACTGGAGTAACTAACCCAGTTGGAGAAACTTAGCATGAAAGTCGTAATAGTTGGAGGAGGCATTGGCGGGCTCACGACCGCTCTGGCGCTACTGCACCAAGGTATCGAGCCGATTGTACTGGAGCGCGCCCCGCAATTGACGGAGGTCGGAGCGGGCGTCCAGATCGCTGCGAACGGCACGATCGTGCTACGGGAATTGGGGCTTGAACCCGCGCTAGCAAAGATCGCGACGGTGCCCGAGCGCTTTGACTACCTCGAGTTGTCGACTGGGCGTCTTCTGTACGTGGCACCGCTTGGCAAGGAAGCCGAGGCACGTTACGGGGCGCTGCTCTACAACGTCCACCGCGCCGACCTGATCGACTTGCTCGCGAAGGCCGTGCCGCCCAATGTGATCCGGCTTGGGGTGGAATGCGCGTCGGTTTCCCAGGACGACGAGGGCGCCTGCGTTACGCTGCAAAATGGCGAAGTGATTCGTGGCGACGCGGTGATCGGCGCGGATGGCATTCACTCTGCCGTTCGAACGGCGCTTCGGGGACCTGAAGAGAAGCAGTTCGCCAACATCCTGATGTGGCGTTCGCTCATCCCTGCCGAACGGCTCGCGGGGCTGAAGCTGCCGGTGGCGGGGAACAACTGGTTCGGCGTGGGCAGGAATATCGTCTCGTACTGGGTTCGCAAGGATCTCTACAGCATTCTCGCGTCGGTGCCGGCGACCGAAGTGAGCCGCGAGTCGTGGACGCAGTCGGGGGACGTCGCACAACTGCGACGCTCGTTCGCAGGTTCCGAGCCGACCGTCCAGAAAATGCTGGAAGCCGTGGACTCGACGTTCATTACGGGGATGTACCACCGGGATCCGATCGAACACTGGAGTACCGGACGGATCGCCCTGCTCGGCGACGCCGCGCATGCGATGGTGCCTTACCTGGCGCAAGGCGCCTGCCAGGCGATCGAAGACGCATGGGTCCTCGCCACCTGTCTCAAGAGCCATGGCCGGGCCGGCGTTCAGGACGCGCTGCTGGAATACGAACGGCGTCGCCAGCCGCGTACTACGCGGATTCAGGCGGGCGCGCGATTTGTCGTCGATTGGGCACACGAGCCCGACGAGGCCCGTGTCCACCAGCGTAACGGACGACTGAAGGGACTCTCGCGTATCGATCCGCTGGCAGAGGCTTCGTGGTCGTTCGCCTGGGGACACAACATCCTCGAGGCCGCCAGGCTGCCGCCGGGCGAGGTCGTGGGCTTGAGCGCGGCACGCGAAGGAAAGCGGATGGCGCGCCCCGAGAGCCAGCGTGCTTTCGATCTCTGGAAGGGCGTGTTCAAGCCGGATGACATTGCTCGTGGCGACCGGGGGCAGCGTGCAGCCTACGAACGGTTCCTTCGGGAGCAGTTCCCGGCGCCGGCAAGCACCGAGGTGACGGATGTCGATCTTCACGGGGTGAATGCGCTGCGCGTGGTTGCGGCGGGAGCGGGGAAAAAGGCGACCATATTGCACTTTCACGGCGGCGGCTACGTGCTGGGAACAGCTAAGAGCTCGGTTGAATACGCAAGCCGTCTCTCGCGCGCCCTGAACGGTCCGTCCTACACGGTCGACTATCGCCTCGCGCCCGAGCATCCGTATCCGGCGGCATTCGATGACGCGTTCAGCGCCTATCGCGGCTTGCTTGCTTCGGGTGTCGATCCGTCGACGGTGTTCCTGAGCGGCGAATCGTCCGGTGGCGGCCTCGCCCTGGCGCTGGCTGCTGCGTTGCGTCGCGCGGGGCTGCCGTTGCCAGCCGGTGTCATTGCAATCTGCCCGCTCACCGACCTCACGCTTGGCGGCCCCACCGTCATGGCGAATTCGGGAGACGACCCGGCCGCGAATCGCGAGACGCTTTCCAACCTTGTCGCGTCCTACTTTCAGGGGCACGAGCCGACCGATCCGATGGTCTCGCCGCTGTTCGCGGATCTGGCAGACCTTCCGCCGGTCTTCCTTTCGGCCGTCGAGGGAGAGGTGCTGGAAAGCGACACGACTCGCTTTGCGGAGCGGGCACGGGCGGCCGGCGCGAACGTGACGTTGAAGATGGTGGCCGATTCGGTTCACGTCTTCACGCTCTTCCCGTTTCTGCCGGAAACCGCCGGGACGCTTGAAGAAGTCGGCCAGTGGAGCCGCCAGCTTCTTCAGAAGTAGAGAGACGCATCCGCCTCGCGCATGGCGCGATGTTCGGATGCGACAACCTGCTCATGCATCGCCGACGTGGGCAGATCCTGCTTGCGTCACGGGCGATTTGCCCGTGACGCAGCAACCGGTTTCAATGCGCTTCGCCATATCACTGCATTTCGTTTAATGCTCGGAGTCGACATGACGGCAACATCAACGCGTCGGCTGGTCGACGTGCAGCGGCAACTATCCGCGCCGCAGACCTCGCTGTACACGAATCTCGAAGTCTCCTCGAACCGCCATCCGGAAAAGGCCGCAATCCTTTACTACGGCAGTTCCGTAAGCTACCGGCAGTTGCGGCATCAAGCCGACGCGATGGCTGGATTCCTGCAGCAGCGCTGCGGCATCGCCCGCGGTGACCGCGTCGTCCTGTACATGCAGAACAGTGCGCAATTCGTCATCGCCTTTTATGCGGTGCTGCGCGCAGATGCGGTAGTCGTGCCCGTCAATCCGATGAACCGCACTTCGGAACTGCAACACATACTCGAAGATAGCGGGGCTAGAGTCGCCTTCGTCGGCGAAGAGCTCATGGAGCACATGCGGCCGTTGCTCGGTCGCCAGGTGAATTATGTGATCCCTGCACGTTATGCCGACTATCTGCGCGATCGCACCGATCTGTCGCTGCCCGACGTCCTGACATCGCCCGGTCCGCAGCTTCATGCAGAATCTGTCGACGGCCATGCCGCCCTCATCGGCTGGAATGACGCGCTTGCTCGTGTGTGCGTTCCGCGCGACCACGAATCCAGGCCCGAAGATCTGGCGGTCATTCCGTACACGTCCGGCACCACCGGGCGTCCCAAAGGGTGCATCCATACACATCGCAGCGTGATGCATTCAACGGTCTCGTGCGCTGAATGGCCGAACCTCGCGAATGAGAGCGTGATGCTGTGTTCCGTGCCGTTGTTTCACGTCACCGGCATGCAGAACTGCATGAACATGCCAATATTCATCGGCGCCACGACGGCGATCATGACCCGCTGGGATGCGAAATGTGCCGCGCACGTGATTGAACGCCACCGCGTAAGCACATGGGTCACTGTTCCCACGATGCTCATCGACCTGCTGAACCTGGCGGACGCCGGCATGTTCGATCTGAGTTCCATTGCGTACCTGAGCGGCGGCGGTGCCGCGATGCCGCAGGCTGTCGCGCAGCAGATAGAGAAGCGTTGGGGCATCCCGTACGTGGAAGGGTACGGCCTCACCGAGACGATGGCGGCGACGCACATCAATCCGCCGAAGCACAGCAAGCAACAGTGCATGGGGGTGCCGGTCTTCAACACGGATTCGCTGGTTGTCGATCCCGAGACGCTCGAACCTCTCGGTGAAGGAGAAACAGGCGAGATTCTCGTTAGCGGACCTCAAGTGTTCGACGGGTATTGGAAATCGCCGGAAGCCACGCGAGCGGCGTTCGTTGTGATCGATGGCAAGCGCTACTTGCGCACCGGAGACCTCGGCTACGTCGATCGGGACGGATATTTCTTTATTGTCGACCGGCTCAAACGCATGATCAACGCCTCCGGCTACAAAGTCTGGCCGGCCGAGGTCGAGGCAATGCTATTCGAGCATCCCGCGATACAGGAAGCGTGTGTCATTGCGACCCACGACCCGCGCCGAGGCGAGTCGGTAAAGGCGGTCATCGTGCTCCGGAACGGCGAGCACGCAACGGAAGAAGAAATCGTGTCGTGGGCCCGCGAACGCATGGCGTCCTATAAGGCCCCGCGCGTCATTCAGTTTGCCGCCAGCTTGCCCCGTACCGCGAGCGGAAAGATCCAGTGGCGACTGCTGCAGGAAGAGGAAACGCAGAGTCGAAGCGTTCAATCCGAAGGTCGCCGGCTGGATTGATCCGTTGCCCGCGCGATGTGTTTTTGCCACGCCTCCAGGGTTATCCCGCATGCCTCGTCAACGCGGCGGAATAAGGCGTGGTGCAGTGGACGATGCGTTCGCAGCGCGCAAAGTAAGTTTTCTGGCAGTTGTGGTCAAAGTTTCCGGGCAACGTGTGGTTGTGGACACAACGCCTTGATCGGAGCCGGTGCCGTCAGAGGATGAGGTTTTCGCCGGGCCGGCAGGCTGATCAAGTCATGTCGGCTCATTGAGTCACGCAACAAGAACTCAAGTGCTCGCGCTCGGCTGGTAATGAATAAGCGGCCGATGTAGTTCATATGATTCGTAGTACGACATAATCATAAAATAGGAATCTATATATGAGGAAGGTAGGGAGATTGTCTGGAAAAGAGGGACATCGACGCAAGGCCGGCCTGTTGGCAGCCATCATGTCTACTGCGACGCTGTACTTCGCCTCAGCCGCCGCGCAGTCGTCGATCACGCTTTTCGGCGTCGTCGATGAAGGAATTCGCTACACGACTCATGCGGATCCGCAAGGCGATTCTCGTGTGCAGCTCGCCAACGGCGCAAGCGAGAGCCTTTGGGGATTCAAGGGGACGGAAGACATTGGTGGCGGAACGAAGGTCGTATTTCAGCTGGAAAATCGCTTCTTCCCGAACACCGGGGCGACCGATCCCGCTTATCCGTTCTTCAATACGGCTTTTGTTGGCCTGCAGTCGAGCAGTTACGGAAAGTTGACCATGGGTCGTCAGATCAACCCGCTTTCTGACGCCGTACTGAGCGCCTTCGTGACCAATGCATGGCTGCCGACCTTCTACCAGTTTCGGCCGGAAGTCACGATGGCTCAGGGCGTGTGGACCAGCAACATGGTGAAATACGCGGTGCGATGGCAATACCTCACGGCTGAAGTGTCGTATGCGTTTGGTGGCAATGCAGGCGCATTTGGTTCGGGAAGTCAGATTGGGGCATCGATTCTCTATTTGCCGGGCGCACCATTGCGACTGGCTGCCGCATACCTGGACTCGCGCGATGCCGTGAACACTTCCGCGCACTTCAAATCCTGGACTGCTGGCGGGTCCTATTCGTTCGGAGATACGACAGTCAATGCCGGCTGGGCCGTGAACCGGCAGGACGCCGGGTTTGTCGGCAATTTCCCTAACGGTCCATTCACCCCACCGGAATTGTCCGCGCTTAAATTCAATACATTCAGTGCCCGGCAAATGTTTTTTGGTGGGGTGACGCAACTGGTAGGGGACGCGACTCACCTTTCTGCGAATGTATGGCGCACGATTCAGACCGGAAAGACGCAGGCGGCCGACGGGAACGCGACGCAGTTCCAGCTGCTCGCTGACTATAACTGGTCGAAACGCACGGATACCTATCTGGAAGCCGACTACTCGCTGTACCGCGGCGGAATGGTCGGTGCCCAGTTCCAGGGCATTAACGCCCTGAGTTCGGCATACGGCACGACCCAGCTAGGCATCATGGCCGGCATCCGGCATACGTTCTAGGCTACCTGCGGGACGGCGCGCGGCCCCAGGCGAGCGCCGACGGGAGCGATCATGGGTAATCCTGAAAGGACGAGAGGATGTCCTTCGAACATATTTCGATTCGACCATACCGGAGAACGATCGCTCCTTTTTCGGCCAGTGCCTTGAGCTCCAGCGACAGCGTCTGGCGTGTGATGCCGAGCATCATGGCCAAGGTGTCCTGCGAGACGCTGACGTTCTGGCGACTCTGCGGCCACGTTGTCACGTCGCCCGACGCGAGCAGCAGCAGGCGCCGGGCAACGCGTGCGCGCGTCGAGTGGAGGGTGGCATCTTCAACCATGCGATAGAGCCAATTCATGTGGATGGACTGCAACTCGGCGATGGCCCGAAGGAACGCTTGACTCTGCATCAGCTCGTCAAAGGCGGGTGTCCTGACCACGAAAACGGTTGATCGCTCGATCGCTACGACGTCACGCGCGCGCGGCTGGCGAACGGTCATGGAGGTCTGTCCGAACCAGTTGCCGGCTTCGATGACCGCCAGGATCGCCTCTTTGCCGTCTTCGCGCAGCGTGAAGGCTTTGAGTCTGCCGTTCTTGAGGCCACAGAAGCCGGTCGGCGTATCGCCGCGGCGGAACAGATATTCGCCAGGCTGCAGCGTCATCAATTCGCTTCGCTCGACAAGCGCCTCCTGCTCGACCGCAGGCAAGGAGCAGAACCACTGGTTTGTCCGCATTTCTTCGGACGTATCGGTCATGAATGCCATTTTGTAACGGTCAATGTGGACAAGTGCTGAATACGCGACAGGAAATCACAAGCGAGTGCGGCTTCCGACGCGTGCGTACCAGACCGCCGGGCGGTTGGTCGTCAACCCATTATCGGGTTCGGGCCGCTTATCGAGAAGATCAATTCATTCAATACGTGCGGAAAATTGCCATGCAAGGACAGCTCGCTCTCCATTCCACCAACTCACCCGGCTGGAATCAGCGTGGCTGCTACGTTCAGCGCTTCACGTGGACATGTTTCGAGCGGGACGATCGTATCAACTTGAGAAAGGCTTGCAAGATCGGCGAGGTGTCTTCGCGTCGATACAGGCAACTCAACTCGATCTCCCGCAACTGAGCTGACTTAAGCGGTCGATACACCACGCCGGGCAAGCGCAGGTTGACCGCTGACTCCGTCGTCACACACACGCCGAATCGGCTCGCAACCAGCGCGATGCACGTCACGACGTCCTCCACTTCCTGTTCAACGCGCAAACGGACGCCTTCCGCACGAAATGCGGCCGTGACCTCCTGAGCGAGCCCATGCACCGGTGCATTGGGGTACAGAATCATGCGCTCGTTGTCGAGGTCGAGCAGCGTCACGGTTTTCTTCCCGCATAGCGGATGCCCCTCGTAGAGCGCCACCAGAAACGGCTCGCGCTGTACCCAGTCGACGGCGATATCCGGTTCGTTCGGCACCAGCCGGTTAAAGCCGATCGTGATGCGCCGCTCCCGAAGCGCCGCGATCTGCTCCGCCTTCGACATGTTGTGCAAGCCGATTTTTACCTCGGGCCTCCCGGTATGAAAATCGGCGAGCAGTCGCGGAATCACGTTCAGGATCCCGGAGCTGAAGATGCCGACGTCGAGCCGGCCCATGTAGCCCTTGCCGGCGAGTTGGGTCTGTTCTTCGGCGCGACGGGACAGCGCCAGAATGTTCGGCACTTCGTCGCGCAGTGCACGACCCGCTTCCGTTAGTTCCGCCCCTTTGGTCGTACGGATGAATAACTGGGTACCGAGTTCTTCTTCCAGTGCCCGGATATTCCGCGTGAGCGGTGGTTGCGCCATGTGCAGGCGCTCGGCGGCTCGCCCGAAGTTCAGTTCCTCCGCGAGGGCCAGAAAATAGCGCATCTGCTTCAGTTCCATCGTCTCTCTTTCATGGATGTATGCCGAAAACCGGCGGAGTATCGAGTGCCCGGTTGGAGCCATACCGATACGGTATCAGGAATTTAAAAATTGGTATTGGACGGTATGTTCGCCTGGCGTGCATCATGGCTGCAACACGTCCAGCAGCGCATCGTCCGCAAAGTCCGTAGCGACTGAAAAGCCGGCGTAGCGCGCACACGATTGGAGACAGCATGATTATCGGCAATCAGAAAGACGTCACCCAGGCGGTTCTCGCAGAACTCAGCCGCGCGCCCAACGCGCGCTTTCGCGAAATCATGTCGGCCGCGGTGCAGCATCTGCATGACTTCGCACGCGACGCAAAACTGACTGAAGCTGAATTTCATCAGGCCTGCGGCTTCATCGCAAAGCTCGGGCAATTGTCGAGCGCATCGCACAACGAGGTGGTGCTGGCCGCTGGTTCGGTCGGCTTGTCATCGCTGGTTTGCCTGCTAAATAACGGCGATAACGGCCAGACCGAAACGACCGCAAACCTGATGGGGCCGTTCTGGCGCATGGACTCGCCCGCCACGCCAAACGGCGGCTCGATTGTGCGTTCGGCGACCCCCGGTGTGCCGATCTTTGTCGACGCGTGGGTGCACGATGTCGACGGCAAACCTGTGGAAGGTGCCGAAGTCGACGTATGGCACACGTCGGCCGAAGGCTTCTACGAAAATCAGGACCCGGAGCAGGCCGACATGAATCTGCGCGGCAAGCTGACCACGGATAGCGAAGGCCACATTGCTTTGCGCAGCGTAAAGCCGGCGGGTTATCCGATTCCGCTGTCGGGACCGGTAGGTGAATTGTTGCGCGCGCAAGGGCGCCACAACATGCGTCCGGCGCACATCCACTTCATGATCTACAAGCCCGGCTTCAAGACCCAGTTCTCGCAGGTCTATTCGAGCGACGATCCCAATCTCGATACCGACGTGCAATTCGGCGTGACGCAGGCGCTGGTGGGCCAATACGTGTTGCACGACAACGAGCCCACACCGTCCGACGATATCCAGGGGCCGTGGTATTCGCTCGCGCATCACTTCAGGATCGAAGCAGGCGAGGCCAAATTGCCGAAGCCGCCGATCACCGGCAAGGCGGAAGGTCCGCGCCCGGCGTGGTCCGTGCTGGAGCGCACGTCATGAGCGACGCTCAGCTTCAGCAGGCACTTCAGCAGGCACGTGAGCAGCTTGCGCCGGGCGGCGTTTTACGCGCGGCGATCAATCTCGGCAATACAGTGCTCGCGCAGCGTTCGGCTGATAACGGCGAGCTCAGCGGCGTTTCCGTCGACCTTGCACGTGAACTCGCCAGGCGGCTCGACGCAGAGGTGCAATTTGTCACCTTCGAAGCCGCGGGAAAAGTGTTCGAAGCGCTCGCCAGCAACGCGTGGGACGTCGCATTCCTCGCGATCGATCCGACGCGCGGCGAACAGATCGCCTTCACGCCGCCGTATGTGCTGATCGAAGGCGCGTACATGGTGCGCGATGCGTCGCGGTTCGTGCGTAGCGAGCAGGTGGACTGCAGCGGCGTGCGCATAACGGTAGGTGCGGGCAGCGCGTACGACCTCTATCTGACGCGCACGCTCAAAGAGGCGCGGATCGAGCGTCACGCCACCGCCGCCGAAGCGTTTGAGGCGTTCGTCACGCAGGGCTGCGACGCTGCTGCCGGTGTACGCCAGGTAGTCAGCCGTTATGCATCGACGCGTGGGGGCTTGCGCGTACTCGACGACAGCTTCATGACGATTCGCCAGGCGATGGGCGTGCCGAAGGATCGCTCCGAAGCAGCGCCAGCGCTCGCTGCATTCATCGAAGAAATGAAAGTTCAGGGGAACGTTGTCGCTTCGCTTGCGCTTAGCGGCCAGACGGCGGCAGTGGTCGCGCCACCCGCTGCACGCTAACCAGACGTCGCGTCACGCACACAGGAATGCTATGCCCATCATCCATATTTCACTCGTAGAAGGCCGCGACGATGCCGCCGTCAAGGCGTGCGTCAAGGCCGTGGCCCGCACGGTGCACGAAACGCTAGGCGCGCCGCTCAACACCATCCGCGTGTACGCGACGGTCACGCCGGCCGCGTATTGGGCCGTCGGCGATCAAACCAGGGACGAGCTCGCCGCAGCCGCACAGGAGAACGGAAAATGACACCCCATTCGATCGAACAAGCGGCCAACGCATTGGTCGAGGCCGGGCGTAGCGGCCAGTACATCGCGCCGTTGCGCGAGACCTACGAGCAGTTGACGATTGAAGACGCCTACGCGATTCAGCGCGCCAACACCGACCGGCGCGTGGCCGAAGGGCGGCGCATTGTCGGCTGCAAGGTCGGCCTGACCTCAGCGGCTGTGCAGAAACAACTGGGCGTCGATCAGCCGGACTTCGGCATGTTGTTCGACGACATGGGTTACGGCGACGGCGAACCCATTCCCGCGTCCATTCTGACTCAACCGAAGATCGAGGCTGAAGTCGCCTTCGTCATTGGCCACGATCTGCGGATGCCGAATCCGGGCCAGCTCGATGTGTTGAACGCCATCGATTACGCACTGCCGGCGCTCGAAATTGTCGGCAGCCGGATTGCCAACTGGAATATCCGCATTACCGACACGATCGCCGACAACGCGTCGTCGTCCGCGTATGTGCTCGGTAACAGTCCTCGCAAACTGTCCGAATTCGACCTTCGGCTGTGCGGCATGGTAGTGGAGCGGCGCGGCGAGCCGGTGTCGGTCGGCGCGGGCGCGGCTTGCCTCGGCAACCCGATCAATGCGGTGGTGTGGCTGGCGCGCAAGATGGCCGCGCTCGGTACGCCGCTGCTGGCGGGTGACCTGGTGCTGTCCGGCGCGCTCGGACCGATGGTGGCGGTGACGCCCGGCGACATCTTCGAGACGCGCATCAACGGGTTGGGCTCGGTGCGCGCCGTGTTCGAAGCCGATTCCACGCAAACCGCGAGCGAGGCACGCTAATGAACTCGATTACCGAATACGCGACGCTGCTCGACGACGCAGCGCGCTATGCAACCGAAGTCTCCCAGTTCGATCCCGAAGGCCGCCTGTCGCTGGATCGGGCCTACGAAATTCAATCCGCGTCGATCAAACGGCGGGTAGAGCGGGGTGAACGCCGCGTCGGCGTGAAGATGGGTTTCACGAGCCGCGCGAAGATGGTTCAGATGGGGCTCTCCGATGTGATCTGGGGTCGCCTCACCGCAGGCATGCAGATCGAAGAAGGCACCGCGATTGATTTCTCCCGCTTCGTGCATCCGCGCGTCGAACCGGAAATCGCATTCGTACTGAAGCATTCGCTCGAAGGTGACGTGACCGGACCGCAAGCGCTCGCCGCTGTTGAAGCGATTGCACCGGCACTCGAGATCATCGATTCGCGCTACAAGGATTTCAAGTTCACGCTGCCCGAGGTGATCGCGGACAACGCATCGTCGAGCGGCTTCGTGATCGGCGCGTGGTGCGATCCGAAGATCGACTTCAGCAATCTTGGCCTGACGCTCAATATCGACGGCCGTGCCGTGCAGGTCGGCTCTACTGCGGCGCTGCTCGGTCATCCGTTGCGTTCGCTGGTGGCGGCCGCGCGATTGTCCGCTCAGGCTGGCGAGCCGTTGCAAGCCGGCTGGATCGTGATGGCAGGTGGCGCGACGCCGGCCGAGTGGATCAAGCCCGGGCAATACGTGTCGGTCGACATGGAACAGCTCGGCAGCGCGGGTTTTCACGTCAAAGGGTAAGGCGATGCCGATTGCGGAGCGCGTCGTGGATGGCAGCGCGACGTTTCCCAAGGCATGAAGCAGGGTTCCGGAGAGGATATGACTGACAAGGTAAAGGTGGCAATCATCGGGCCGGGCAACATCGGCACTGATTTGATGATCAAGGTGATGCGCAACAGCAAACACCTCGAAATGGGCGCGATGGTCGGCGTCGATCCGAAATCGGACGGCCTCGCGCGAGCTGAACGCATGGGCGTGACGACGACGGCTGAAGGTATCGACGGCTTGCTGAAGCTTGACGTGTTCAAAGACATCGACATTGTGTTCGATGCCACCTCGGCAGGCGCGCACAAGCGCCACAACGACGTGCTTCAACAGCACGGCGTGCAGGTGATCGACCTCACGCCCGCGGCAATCGGACCGTACGTGATCCCCGCGATCAATCTCGAAGCCGAAAACGCCAGCAACATGAACATGGTCACCTGCGGCGGCCAGGCGACGATTCCGATGGTCGCTGCGGTGTCACGGGTCACGAAGGTGCATTACGCGGAAATCGTCGCGTCGATCGCGAGCAAGTCGGCGGGCCCGGGCACGCGCGCCAACATCGACGAGTTCACCGAGACCACGCGCAGCGCGATCGAAATACTCGGCGGCGCGACGCGCGGCAAGGCGATCATCGTGCTCAATCCCGCCGAGCCGCCGCTGATCATGCGCGACACGGTGTTCGTGCTGTCCGATCTGATCGATACGCAACTGATTGAAGACAGCATCGCGAAGATGATGGCGAGCGTGCAGGCCTATGTCCCCGGCTATCGTCTGAAGCAGAAGGTGCAGTTCGACGTGATCTCGCCGGAGCAGCCGCTGAACGTGCCGGGCATCGGTCCCAGGCACGGCCTCAAAACCTCGGTGTTCCTCGAAGTAGAAGGCGCCGCTCACTATCTGCCCTCGTATGCGGGCAATCTCGACATCATGACCTCGGCCGCGCTCGCGTGCGGCGACATGATGGCGCGTCGCCGGGTTACGGCCGGTATTGCGCGTGGTCACAAGGAGGCCGTGTAAATGACATCGCTCGATAGAAAACTCTACATATCCGACGTCACGCTGCGTGACGGCAGCCATGCGATTCGCCATCAGTACAGCATCGCGAACGTGAAGGCGATTGCATCGGCATTGGACAAGGCGGGCGTCGACAGCATCGAAGTCGCGCATGGAGACGGTATCGAAGGATCGAGCTTCAACTACGGCTTTGGTGCGCATAGCGACGTCGAGTGGATTGCGGCCGCGGCGGAAAGCGTCGAGACAACGAAGATTGCAACGCTGCTGATTCCCGGTATCGGTACGACCCACGATCTGCGCAACGCGTACGACGCCGGCGCGCGCGTCGTACGGGTCGCCACGCACTGCACCGAAGCAGACGTCTCGCGTCAGCATCTGGAATTCGCGCGCGAACTCGGCATGGACCCGGTCGGCTTCCTGATGATGAGTCACATGACCACGCCGCAGAAGCTCGCCGAACAGGCGAAGCTGATGGAGAGCTACGGCGCGACCTGCGTGTACGTGGTGGACTCGGGCGGCGCGCTCGGCATGAACGATATCCGCGATCGCTTCCGTGCGTTCAAGGACGCGCTGAAGCCGGAAACGCAGACCGGCATGCATGCGCATCACAACCTGAGCCTTGGCGTCGCGAATTCGCTGGTGGCGGTGGCGGAAGGTTGCGATCGCATCGATGCGAGTCTTGCGGGCATGGGGGCAGGAGCCGGTAACGCGCCGTTGGAAGTGTTCATCGCGGCTGCGGAGCGTCAGGGCTGGAATCACGGCTGCGATCTGTACCGGCTGATGGATGCGGCGGACGATCTGGTGCGACCGTTGCAGGACCGTCCGGTGCGCGTGGACCGCGAAACACTCGCGCTCGGCTACGCGGGCGTGTATTCGAGCTTCCTGCGTCATGCGGAAGTGGCGGCAGGCAAGTACGGGCTCAAAACCGTGGACATTCTTGTCGAGCTGGGCCGGCGCAAGATGGTGGGTGGTCAGGAAGACATGATCGTCGACGTCGCACTTGATCTGCTGAAACGGGTTGCGCACGAGCAGTTGCACGCCGAGCCGACCATGAGCGAAGCAGGCTAAACCAGGGGCAATGTGATGACACGGTTCTATTCTCTCGTGCCGCTCACAGCGATCGAGCTGACGCCGCCCGAACTGGTGGCGGCGGCGGGCCGCACGGGTTACGACGCGGTCAGTCTGCGCCTCAGCCCGTTTCGGGCGGGCGAGGCACAGCATCCGATGTTCGACAGCTCGCCGATGTTGCTCGAGACGGAAGCTCGCTTACGTGACACCGGTCTCGACGTGCTGGATATCGAAGTCATGCTGCTCACGCCTGAACGCGACGTGAAGGACTTCAAGCGTGTATTCGAGACGGCTCAGCGTCTCGGCGCGCGCAATGCTTTGACGCTGATCGATATTGCCGAGCGCTCGCTGGCCGTCGAGAAATTCGCGCAGCTTTGCGAACTGGCTGCACCGTTCGGTACTTCCTGCGCGCTGGAATTTGCGGCGTGGCTCGGTGTCGGCAGCATTCAGGCCGCCAATGCGATCGTCAGCGAAGCGGCGCAAGCCAACGGTGCGATTTTGCTCGATCCCTTTCACCTGATACGCAGCGGCGGCAAGATTGGCGACATTGCGGCCCTCGATCCCGCACGAATCAGGTACGCGCAATTCTGTGACGCCAGCGCGACGGAGCCCGCAACCACGGCGGCTATTTCCGACGAAGCGCGCTATGACCGCCTGTTGCCGGGCGAGGGCGGCTTGCCGCTGCGCGAGTTCGTCGCCGCGTTGCCGCCGGGCATTCCATTCGGACTTGAAGTGCCCAACCGCAAGCTCGCCGAGACGCTCGAACTGGACGAGCGATTGCGTCGGACGCTGGCTGCCGCAAAGCATGTTGTCGACGATTTGGGGTAAACGCCGTCGTCATATCGATTGGGTACGGCGATGCCGGAAGCGCTACTCCAGACGATCGTGCTCGTGGCTTGGCTAGCGAAGCGTGGATTTCGCAATTTTCACGGCGCACGGCCATTCAGGCTCCAATTGCTGCGGGCTATCCTGCTGCTTCTCAACTCCTCAACGTTTGCAGGGCTGCGCTATTCGCCGCCAGCCGTGAAAACTAGGCTGACGCCGGGGGAAATCAACGGCCAACGTATTCAGGTGGAGGCGACTACTGCGCGCGGTGTCCTTTGCCATCCGTAAAAGAGGGTTGGCAGCACAGCGTAGAGGTATCGAAGTCGATGGCGTTCTCTCCAAGGGACAGCCAGGCGTGTCATTTTCCGGGCGCGCGCGAACGTCTGCTATCTCGCGAAGCGAACATCTCTTTGGGGTTGAGAAATGGCACTCGCTTCCAATGAAGAGCCGGCGGATCCTCGGCCTTATGGAAAGCTTCGCACAAGGCCGATCACCGCCCGGTCAGCATCCGGAGGATTTTCTGTACGATGCGCTCATGCTGCTCCAACGCCTCATCGAGCGTACCTCCTCCATAGCTCTTGTTGTCTCGCGCCTGCATTCCGGCGATGCGCGTCACGAACAACAGGGCCTCCCCGGTACTCGTTTCGGACATACCGCGGAAGCGGGTCGTGACCGTCACGCCGGATTCTTCCAGCAACGTGCGGCGGAAAATCAGTTCATTCTCAGACATCCAGCGCGACCACTCGCTGCGGTCGAACACCTCGACAGGCCTGTTCTTCTCATCGAGGACGTAGAATCGTTCCCACCTGGGCGGGACAGAGCGGGATTTCATATTTCAATGGCAAGGCGGGAGCAGGAAGCCGATCGCCTCCTGCCACCAGGTATCGTCGACGTGCCCAATCCAGTCGTTATGTCCAGCCGCCTTTACGACCATCAGTTTTTTCGGATCGGCCAGTGCGTTGTAGAGCGCCTCGCCGAAGCGCGCGGGGACGATGGTGTCGCTTTCCGCAACCACGACGAGAACAGGGCGATCGAACGACGCCAGATGTGTCACGCTGTCGTATCGGTCGCGCAGCAGCCACTTCACGGGGAGCCACGGATAGTGGTAAGCGGCGACATGTTCGAGCCGATCCCATGGTGTGATGAGCAGCAAGCCGGTAGTCTTGTCGCGTTCGCGCGAGCCGGCCGCGGCCACCACGCCGGCCCCGAGCGATTCACCGATGAGCAGCAGCGGCGTGCCGTAGAGGCGATGCGCAAGCACGATGGTCTTTTGGGCATCGGCCACCAGACTCTCTTCGCCCGGCGCGCCGTCGCGTGGCCCGTAGCCAGGATATTCGGCGAGGATCACGCGTAGCCTAAGCCGGGTGAGCGCCGCGGCGTAGAACGAACGGTGCCCGGCGTGCCCTGCATTGCCGTGAAAGACGATGGCCGTGCCGCACGCCTTGCCGGCCGGTTCGGCCACGAGGCCCCGAAACGCCTCAGGTGTCGGCCAGGCGCGAAGTCCGCCGGACGCGAGGTCCTCGATTGCGGCCTTCTCAGGGAAGTAGATAAATCGATCCTGCAAGATGGCGACTCCTGCGAACACGGTCAGATACGCGACGGCGAGACGCAGCATCAACCCGGTGAATTTCATCGCATCGAGCCCGATCCATCAATCCCCGTTACAGTGCCGCGATGAACTCGTCCGCAATCGGGCACGGCAGTCAAGCGGAAGCAAACGGCCGCGCGTCAAGCGGATGCGTTGCTGCGCGTCTTGATGGTGCTGAGGTGTAAATAGCCCCGGCGGGTTGGACCGGGGCCGTCAAGTAGGTCAGTGCAGTTGTCGCTTCAGGTCAGAAAGTTCCGAATGCATCGAACTGACTGCATCCATGATCCTGGCATCGAGACTGCCGGCCTGTTGGCAAGCGCGCTCTGCACGATTACCGATCCGTTCGAGATCGTCGACACACTGCCGGATTCGATCTTCATCCTTGGACGACATGATCTTCTTTGCCGATTTGCATTCCTTATCGAGCTCATCCACCCAGTTCATCAAGTCCTTTGGAATCGCCGTGTCGGCATGGCAGGTCCGTGATGCTTCGCTGACGGTTTGCTGCAGATGAGTAAAGCGCTTTTGGATTTCACTGGCTTGCAACATGATGCCCCCTTTCTTGAACACCAGTTCCAGATGAATTCGGGCAGCAGATGACGGTGTGTTGCCCGTGCCACGGCCATTCGCCCGCTTCAATCGGCTGCCGGCGACGTTGCATTGCGTCAAAGCAGCACCCGAGCACGCGAAAGACGCGTTTCTAGTGTAGGTCATAAATCGCGGTAACGATCTCCGCTTGCGCATCGGCTACGGAATCTTCGACACGCTCACCATACCAGCAGGATTCCATAATAATTCGCTATGATGAACCTGATACGCGGATGCATCGGCGAGGTATTCGTAGGCACACTGCCACGCGCGGCCAGGCACAGCGAGGACGCCAGGGCGGCACTCAAGCCGGCAGCTTGCGGAACGAAATCGCGAAGCGGTTCCAGGCGTTGATCGCGGCGATCAGAAGCGTCAGATCGACCAGTTCTTCGTCGCTGAAGTGCGGGCGCACGGCGCTCCAGACCGCGTCGGGCACATGTTCGTGCGACACCAGCGTCACCGCTTCGGTCCATTCGAGCGCCGCGCGTTCGCGGTCGGTGAAAAACGGCGTCTCGCGCCACACCACCACGGTTGCCAGACGACGATCCGTTTCGCCGCCTTTGCGGGCGTCGGCCGTGTGCATATCGACGCAATACGCGCAGCCGTTGATCTGCGAAGCACGCAGGCGGACCAGTTCGGTCAGCGATTTTTCGAGAGCCGATTTGCCGACGCGTTCTTCGACGCCGATCAGTGCCTTGATCGCGGCGGGGTTAGCTTTGTAGAAATCGAGACGTTGCTCCATGATTCACTCCGGGGTTTGGGTTGCGCGCATCCAACGATGCGGTAGGTGAAGATTAGTCGCAAGACTGGCTTCAGGAAATCACCAGTTTTGGCTATTTTCAGGTAGCCACTTCACTGCAACTTTTTAGCCACGCTCTTCGCGCACCGGCGCCGCCGGTCGATGGTCCAAGCGACCATACGGTGCGTAATGGCATCGTTGCCGGGCTTTGGGCGATTCTGTATGGTGGGTCATCGACCTAGCCAAGAGATATCGAATGACGCCCCACGCAGATCAACTTCCGCAGCCGATTCGCTCCGATGTCCTGATCGTCGGCGCCGGGCCCGTGGGCCTCTTCGCCGCTTTCGAGGCGGGCGTGATCGGGCTGTCGTGCCAGATCGTCGATGCGCTCGGCAAGATCGGCGGGCAATGTACGGAACTGTATCCCGACAAGCCGATCTACGACATTCCCGCGATTCCGTCATGTACCGCGCGCGAACTGGTGGAGCGTTTGATGGTGCAGTGCAAGCCGTTCGACGTGCCCATCCACCTGGAACAGCGGGTCCAGTCGGTCGAACAGCGCGGCGACGGGCGCTGGACCGTGCGCACCGATCGCGGCCTCGCGTTCGACGTCGCGGCGATTCTGCTCGCCGCCGGCAACGGTGCGTTCGTCCCGCAGAAGCTGGCGCTCGCCGAAGCCGTACCGCTGGAAACGCGTCATGTGCACTACAGCGTGCCGCGTCTCGCCGATTTCGCCGACAAGACCGTCGTGGTGGCGGGCGGCGGCGATTCCGCGCTCGACTGGGCGCTTGCTTTGCGCAAGGTCGCGCGGCGCGTGACGCTGGTGCATCGGCGCAATGGCTTCAGCGCGGCGGATTCCAGCGTCGCTGCGATGCGGCGCGCGGTCGAGGCTGGCGAGATGGACTTTATCGTCGGTGCGATCTCCGGGTTGACGGTGCGGGACAACGCGTTGAAATCGATCGGACTGCATCATATCGACGGGCAAACGCAGCTCGAAGCCGAGCAACTCGTCGTGCTGTACGGGCTGGTTGCGGACCTGGGGCCGATCGCGCAGTGGAACCTGTCGATCCACGGTGGCCGCGTCGACGTGGATACCTCCAACTACGAAAGTTCGCGGCCCGGTATCTTCGCGGTCGGCGATATCGCCAACTATCCGAACAAGCAGAAGCTGATTCTGTCCGGCTTTCACGAGGCGTCGCTGGCGCTGCGCAAGGCTTATGCGTATGCGTTTCCCGAGAAGAAGCGGGTGCACGTTCACTCGAGCTACGACGCGAAGCTGGCGGAAAAGGTAGCGGCGGCGCACTGACGAGGCGGCGGTAGAAACCGGATGAGATGCAAAACCCCAGCGCCGGCGCGCAACACTTACCCCCGCCCACCCCGCGCGATCTCCTCGCCGGCCCCTCGTGGCATCCGCAAAGTAACCGGAATCGACGCGAACGAGCACAACCCCACTACCAGAAACGCCGGCCAGAAATCCGACCACGCGATCGCCGGATGCCCGTGCAGCACGCGCGAAATCTGCAGCACGATTCCGCCGATCGTTACCCCGAGCCCGAGCGACATCTGCTGCACCACGCTGCCAAGGCTAGTCGCGCGCCCCACATCGCGGCTGGCAATTTCCGCATAAGTCAGCGAGTTCAGACTGGTGAATTGCAGCGCAGGGAAAAAGCCGCCGAGCAGCACGACCACCCAGATGATCCAGACCGGCGTGCCGGGGAAAAACAGACCGCACGCCGCAATCGACAGCCCGGACAGCGCGGCATTGCCCACGAGAACCGAGCGGAAGCCAAAGCGATGCAGCACGCTCGAAGCGATCGCCCGCATGAACATGCCGCCGAACGCGGACGCGCAGGTGATGAGGCCGGATTCGAATGCGCTCATCCCGTGCCCCTCCTGCAACATTAGCGGCAGCAGAAACGGCAGCGCGCCGAGGCCGATGCGAAACAGCGACCCGCCGAGCACGCTCGCCTGGAAGGTCGGCACTTTGAAAAAACGCAAATCGAGCAACGGAAGGTTGACGCGCTGAGCATACGCGACGTAAGCCGCGAGCAGGACGGCGCCGCACGCGCACATGCCGAACGCGTCCCGATTCGAAATCAGCTCGCCACCGATCAGCGACAAGCCGAGCAGAAGCAGCACCGCGCCGGCCACAGACAGAAAGAAGCCGATCCAGTCGAGCGGACCGGGGTCTGGTTCGCGCGTGTTGGCGATATGCCGGTTGGTCAGATAGATGCCGAGAATGCCGATCGGCACGTTGATGAAAAAGATCAGGCGCCAGTGCAGATAGGTGGTGATGAAGCCGCCGAGCAACGGCCCCGCGGCGGGGCCGAGCATCGCGGGGACACTCAGATAATTCATCGCGCGGATGAAGTCGGATTTGTGCACGACGCGGAAGATGATGATCCGGCCGACCGGCACCATCATCGCGCCGCCCACGCCCTGGACGAAACGCGCGAGCGTGAAGGTGGCCAGCGAGTTCGACGCCGCGCACAGCAACGACCCGGTCACGAAGATGCCGATCGCCGTGCGGAAGATGGTGCGCGCGCCGAAACGGTCGGCGAGCCAGCCGCACACCGGAATGAAAACGCCGAGGCCGAGCACGTAACTCGTTACCGCGATCTTCAGCGTGACCGGATCGCGGCCGAAGTCACGCGCCATCGCCGGCAACGCGGTAACGATCACGTTTGCATCGACACTTTCCATGAACATCGCGCACGCGACGATGAGAGGCGCAATCAGAGCTTTCTGGGCGAGCGTCATGGAGGCGGGCTGCGGCGGGCTGGCGCGGGCAAAGGTGTGATTATTGCACCTGTACGGTGCGGGTTGCTAATAAGCCGGCGGTCTGATGCGGTCCTTTTTTGACGGTGTACTAGCGGATGTGACCGGGGCACAACAGCCTGAGCGCATGTTTATTTTTTGTTGCGGTGCGGCATCAGGAGACTATAATCGGGTTATTGCCTAGGTATAAACCCTATATAGGAGTCCACGATGAACACCGCTTCCAACACCAAGACTGCCCGCGCTGCCACCGTCGCCGCTAACAGCACCTGGCTCGGCAAACTGCGCGCCCTCGCGTTGCGCGCGCTGAACCTGCATCTACAGACCTGCGCTGTGCTCGCCGAAGCGCATCGCCGCCCGCAGTAAGCGCGCGGTAGGCATAGCAATCGCGGTCATTGCCGCACTCGCGGTAACGGCCGCGCCGGCCGGCGGCTGAAAACAGGCGCACGGGATCAGCGCCCGCGCACGTCCTGGCGGTAGGGAAGGCTGGGAATCAACGGCTGGGAATCTCGAACACGAGGCAGGTCGTTGTGGCATGCGCGTACAGTGTGCCGTCGGGTCCGACGAGGCGCGCTTCCGCCGTCGCCAGTTGGCGTCCGCAATGAATTACCTTGCCTTCCGCACGCACGCGCTGCACGCGCGGCGTCAGCGCTTTCACGTAGTTCACGCTCAGCTCGGCCGTGGTGTAGCCGCGGCCTGGCGGCATCATCGTATGCACCGAGCAGCCTAGCGCGGAATCGAGCAGCGTCGCGATCCAGCCGCCATGCACGGTTCCCAAGGGATTCAGATGCTGCGCGAGCGGCGTGCCCTG
This sequence comes from Paraburkholderia sp. SIMBA_030, assembly GCF_046535245.1. NCBI lineage: Bacteria > Pseudomonadati > Pseudomonadota > Betaproteobacteria > Burkholderiales > Burkholderiaceae > Paraburkholderia > Paraburkholderia sp. SIMBA_030. The sequence goes on along the minus strand of NZ_JAWRXB010000004.1, from coordinate 6,045 downwards.
AAATACCGTGTGTCCCGCATTAACTTCGACGATCGTGAAGTCGAGCGTGCGCGCGATCGCGGCGTACGGCAGCTCGGCATTCATCATGGCCTGCATGATTTCGAGGCCGCTCTTGCCCGCGACCTGTTCAGGCGTTGCAACGCCGGGGCCGGGGCCAGCGTTCATTTTCGCCAATACTTCCTGCTCCTGCGCGAGCCAGCGTTCGAGTTGCTGTTCGTTCGTCAATCCGTGTCTCCTGTCCCAGTGGAAAGCATGCGTCGTCATTCGATGCATTGCCGTCGATTAGAGCATCAAAACGCGTCGGGCCGCTCGAGGGCCGCCTCTGGAAGCCATCTGCGAAGTATTCAGTCGAGCCCTTTCGAAGCTCCGCCGCTTCAGGATCATCGCGCGGCTTAAACGGGCAGGTCCAGCAGGCAGACCTAGCGCAATTGCGATGTTGCCGACCGCGCGTCATCGACATGATCTCGAATCTTCATCTCCCCGGTCGCAATTAGCGTTTAGAATCCTGCCCCCTGTGCGATTCTGTGGTCGACACCGGCAGGCCAGCCGGCAATTTCGACCGTTTACCAACGCGTATTACGTCGCCAGGCACGCCGCCGAGCCGTCGGCCTTATTTCGCTTTGCCTTCCCCGGCCGCGATAAATCCCTACGCACCGCCTTACGTTGTCAACCTTTTCGAGATTGTGCCGTTATCCATTTGTAATCGCCGTAGTAGGGCGACGCCGTGGCAGACGACCCGTCGCTGCGATAGCAAGCCAGCACCAAGCAAGGCCGCACTGACCTATGTTCCACCGATATAACAATAAATCCGACCGGCTAGGCGCGATGTTCGACCGTGTATCGAAGACGCTCGGCAACCGGGGCATCCTCTCGCCTGTGCTCGCGCTCGTCATCTGCGGGCTGCTGCTGATCGTCTTGCAGCATCTGTCGCAAGCTGTCGACTACCGCTCGCTGATACGCCAGTTGTGCCACCTGAGCGCGGCCGAATGGGCCGCGTCGCTTGGCGCGACCGCGCTCAGTTACGTCGCGCTGGTCGGCCGCGATGCGATCGGCCTGCGTTACCTCGGCGCCGTGGTGCCGCGCGCGGCGTTGTGGATCGGCGCGACCGCCGGTTCCGCACTGGGCAATGCGACCGGCTTCGGTGCGTTGACGGGCGGGGCGGTACGCGCGCGCGTCTATGGCGTCGCGAGCGTCACGCCCGCGCAGATCGGCCGCATGACGGTGTTCACGAGCGTCTCACTGGCGCTCGCGCTGGTGCTGATGACGGCGCTCGGCATGGTGTGCGCGGCCGGTCCGCTTGCGTCGATGCTGCATCTCGCGCCGCTCGCGCTCGGCTGGAGCGGCGCGGCGCTATTGGCCGTGCTCGGCCTCGCGGCCGCCGCGTGCCGCAGCGAAACGCGTCCGATCCGCACGCGCTGGCAGTGGCTGTCGTTCGATATTCCGGCGCGCCGCGATCTGCTCGCCCAGCTGGGCCTCGCCGTACTCGACGTGGTGGCCGCGGGCCTCGCGCTGTGGGCGCTGCTGCCGCATGCGGACGTGAGCTTCGTGACCTTCATCGCGGTCTATGCCGCTGCGATGCTGCTTGGCATGATCGGCCACACGCCTGGTGGTGTCGGTGTGTTCGAAGCGGCGATGGTGTTCACGCTGAACGGCAGCGTGCAAACGCATCAGATGGTCGCGGCGCTGCTCGCGTATCGCGCGATCTACTTCGGCGTGCCGCTGATCGTGTCGGCGGGACTGCTCGCCGGCTTCGAGGGACGCGCGCTGAAACGCCGCTTGCCGTTGCATCACGCGGCGCAAGCGTCGAAACTCGCGCCGCTGTTCCTGAGCCTCGTGACCTTTGTGGTCGGCGGCATGCTGGTGATCTCCAGCGCGACGCCCGCGTTCTGGCAACGCATTCAGATTCTGCGCGACGTGCTGCCGCTGTGGGTGCTCGAAAGCTCGCAGATGCTGTGCAGCGTGCTCGGCGTGCTGCTGCTGTTCGTCGCGCGCGGTTTGCTGCGGCGCCTGGATGCCGCGTGGTGGATGACATTGCTGCTGGCGGTGCTGAGCCTCGCGCTGTCGCTGACGAAAGGTCTCGCGTTCGTCGAAGCGGGCGTGCTCGGCATGCTGATCGCGCTGCTGTTGTTGACGCGCGGTCGTTTCAACCGTCATTCGTCGCTGTTTGCCGAGCGCTTTACGTCCGGCTGGCTGGTATCGGTGGCGATGGTGCTGATGCTGGCCGTGTGGGTGATGCTGTTTGCGTTCCGCGATGTGCCGTACACGCAAGATCTGTGGTGGCAATTCGCCTTCGACGAACGCGCGCCGCGGGCATTGCGCGCGACGCTGGCCGCGAGCGTCTTCGCCGCCACTTTCGCGTTCTGGCAGTTGCTGCGCCCGGCGCCGGGCCGCTTCGTCAAGCCCGCGCAAGAAGATCTGCTGGACGCGGCGCGCATCGTGCGCGCGCAGGAGCGCAGCGACGCCGGTCTCGCGCTGATGGGCGACAAGAGTTTCCTGTTCTCCGAGTCGCGCGAGGCCTTCCTGATGTACGCGAAAAACGGCCGTACGTGGGCGGCGCTGCACGATCCGGTCGGTCCGCGCGAAGAGTGGGCCGGCCTCATCAGCAAGTTCGTCGCGCTCGCGCACACGCACGGTGGCCGCGCGGCGTTCTATCAGGTGCGGGCGAATGCGTTGCCGTTGTATCTCGACGCCGGCCTCACGCTAATGAAGCTCGGCGAAGAAGCCCACGTGGTGCTCGACGATTTCGACCTGAAGGGCTCGCATCGCGCGCATCTTCGCTATGCGCTCAAACGCGGCGAACGCGATGGCTTTACCGTCGAAGTGATCGATCAGGCCGACGTGCCCGCTGCGATCGAGACGTTGCGGCAGATTTCGGACGGCTGGCTCGACAGCCGCGACGCGCGCGAGAAAAGCTTCTCGGTGGCGGCGTTTACCGACGAGTATCTCGCCGCGCAGTCCGTCATGCTGGTGCGCCAGAACGGCGAGCCGGCCGCGTTCGTGACCTTCATGACGACCGATCTGAACACCGAAGCGACAGTCGGCGTGATGCGTCACGTCGAGGCCGCATCGCCGTATGCGATGGAATATCTGTTCACGCAGCTGGCGCTGCATCTGAAGCAGGCAGGTTTCCGTTCGCTCAGTCTCGGCATCGCGCCGCTCTCCGGCATGCAGCCCACGCCGCTCGCGTCGCGCTGGCACCGGCTGGCGGGAATCGTGTGGCGCTTCGGCGGCCGCTTCTACAACTTCCGCGGACTGCGCGCTTTCAAGAGCAAGTTCCAGCCGCATTGGGAGCCGCGCTATCTCGCGGCGTCGGGTTCGATGGGCGTGTTCTTCACGCTGGCGGACCTGTCATTGCTGGCAGGAGGCCGGCGTTCATGACATTGCATCCGGTTTTCAGGCTCGCCGTAGCGGCGAGCCTCGTTCTTTGCGGCGCGGGCGCGCAAGCGGCCGCCACCGTATCCGGTGGCCGCTACGGCGACGTGTCGGTCACGCAGCCGGTTGGCCCGTTGCGCGGCTTCGTGGTGCTGTACTCGCAAGCGGGCGGCTGGAGCGCCGCCGATCAGCAGAGCGCCGATGCGCTCGCCAAGGCCGGCGCGCTGACGGTCGGCGTGGATACGGCGCGTTATGCAGCAAACCTGAGCGCTAAAAAAGAGGCGTGCCATCAACTGGTAGGCGACGCCGAAGCGTTGAGTCACCAGCTTGAACGGCAATCGCAATCGAGCCGGTATTTCGCGCCGATCGTCGCCGGCACCGGCCAGGGCGCGACGCTCGCGATGCATGTGCTCGAGCAGGCGCCGTCGAACACGATCGCCGGCGCGGTCGCGGTGGATGGAGAGCGCGATCTGGACCCGCGCTTTCAACCGTGCCCGCCGGACCCAACGGTGATTCGCGACAAGGTGCCGGGCTTCGTCGAGACAGCCTCGACAGGCACGGCCGATCGCGCGCGCCTCGTCGCGTTGATCGCGCCGCATCTGCGCGCGGTGTCGGCGAACGAGGACGACGTCTCCGATCTGCCGCTGATCGAGTTGCCCGCGGCGCATCCGAACGGGCTGATGGCGATCGTGATCTCGGGCGACGGCGGCTGGCGCGATCTCGACAAGACCATTGCCCAGGCCTTGCAGAAAGACGGCGTCTCGGTGATCGGCCTGGACAGCCTGCGCTATTTCTGGAGCGAAAAGACGCCCGCGCAGACGAGCCGCGACCTCGCGCGCGTGATGCAAACCTATGGCGCGCGCTGGCATGCGAACCACGTTGCGCTGGTCGGCTATTCGTTCGGTGCCGACGTGATGCCGTTCGCCTATAAGCGGTTGCCTGACGCGCTGCGCGCGAAGGTGTCGCTGATCTCGCTGCTCGGCTTCGCGCCCGACGCCGATTTTCAGATCCGTGTCGGCGGCTGGCTCGGCATGCCGGCGAGCGATAAGGCCCTGAAGGCGCAGCCGGAATTGACCCGCGTGCCGCCTGCGATCGTGCAGTGCTTCTACGGCGAGAATGAAAAAGACACCTTGTGTCCGGCGCTGGCCAGCACCGGCGTCGAAGTCGTTCGCACGTCGGGCGACCATCACTTCGGTCGCGATTACAACGCGCTGGAACGGCGCATTCTCAGCGCCTTCAGAAAGCAAAGCGGTATACGCGAATAAGTACGCTGCATGAAAGCGCCGCCGATTTGCGCGTCGCGCAGGCGCAGCAGCACTCACCTTGCGCTGAGGTTTGCGGCGCCGGTGGCGGTGCCGCGATGCGTTGTAGTCGAGGCGCGAGCAACAGGCAATGACGCACGACGTGCTCAGGTGCTTGTAGTCGAGGCGCGAGCAACAGGCAACGACGCACGACGTGCTCAGGTGCCAAAGCCAGATCGATAAAGCGGGGATTGACAAAGCCGGCCAGGTCAACGAAGATCATGCGCCATGAACTGCCTCGACATCCGTATTGCGCTGATTATTAGCACCATTCATCGAATGGTGGGTTAGCGCGCGTCTGATAGCAGTGACATCAACCCGCCCCACGAGGCGGGTTTTTTTATGGCCGTCTCCTGGGTGTCTCTGGTGATTTTTCTTTGCCACATAGGAGCTTGCCTTGCCGCTATACGAACTCAAACAGGTTGTCGAAGCCGCTGACAGCGTGGCTCTCAGGCACGACTACCTGAAGAAAACCCTGACCGCGCGCGTCTACGACGTGGCCCGCGAGACCGAACTCGAGCGTGCGCCGAATCTGTCGGCACGGTTGCGCAATCCCGTCTATCTGAAGCGCGAGGACAACCAGCCGGTGTTCTCCTTCAAGGTGCGCGGCGCATACAACAAGATGGCGCATATTCCGGCCGGGGCGCTGGAGCGTGGGGTGATTACCGCGTCGGCGGGCAATCATGCGCAGGGCGTGGCGCTGTCGGCGGCGCGCATGGGCGTGAAGGCGATCATCGTCGTGCCGGTGACCACCCCGCAGGTGAAGGTCGATGCGGTGCGCGCGCATGGCGGCCCGACGGTCGAAGTGGTGCAGTTCGGCGAGTCGTATAGCGATGCGTACGCACATGCGCTCACTTTGCAGGAAGCGCGCGGGCTGACCTTCGTGCATCCGTTCGACGATCCGTATGTGATCGCCGGCCAGGGCACGGTCGCGATGGAGATTCTCAGCCAGCATCAGGGGCCGATCCACGCGATCTTCGTGCCGATCGGCGGCGGCGGGCTGGCGGCGGGGGTGGCCGCGTATGTGAAATCGGTGCGCCCGGAGATCAGGGTGATCGGCGTGCAGACGGACGATTCGTGCGCGATGGCGGCGTCGCTGAAAGCCGGCGAGCGCGTCACGCTGAATGAAGTCGGCCTGTTTTCGGACGGCACGGCGGTGAAGCTGGTCGGCGAGGAAACCTTCCGCCTGTGCCGTGAATATCTCGACGACGTGCTGCTCGTGGATACCGATGCGCTGTGTGCCGCGATCAAGGACGTGTTCCAGGACACCCGCAGCGTGCTGGAGCCCGCCGGCTCGCTCGCCGTGGCGGGCGCGAAACAGTACGCCGAGCGCGAGGGCATCGAGAACCAGACGCTGATCGCGATCACGTCC
>NZ_JAWRXB010000049.1:0-2493 GCF_046535245.1 Paraburkholderia sp. SIMBA_030 | reverse complement strand
AGTAAGCGCCTCACGACGACCGTCGTAGACGACGGCGAGAACCGACATCAAAGTGGTGCCCATCATTTTCGATTTGATGGACACCACTGTGACAGAGACGGAAGTCAAGCCGGGTAGCCGCAAGGGACGCCCGAATTATGATCGCGAGTTTCGACGCCGGCTTGCGGCTGCGGCATGTGAGCCTGGTGCGTCGGTCGCGAAGCTGGCGCTGGACAATGGCATCAATGCAAATATGCTGTTCACTTGGCGGCGTCGTTATCGCGAGCAATTGCAGGCCGAAACGACGTCGCTGATTCCCGTGGCGGTGGTCCATGAAACGCCGCCGCAGCGCGTGACGATGCCCTCCAATGCTCGGGCCGTCGGCAACCGGACTACACGAGCGGGGACAATCGAGATTCGATTCGGTGACGTGATAGTCAAGGTGGACGGCATCGTCGACGCCGACACGCTACGCGTTGTACTGGGGAGCATGCGATCGTGATTTCTCTTCCTACAGGTACACGCGTCTGGCTGGTGGCCGGCGTCACCGACATGCGCTGCGGATTCCAAGGGCTCGCGGCGAAGGTGCAGACGGCGCTTGAGGACAATCCACTGGGCGGCAATGTGTTCATCTTCCGAGGCCGGCGCGGCGATCTGGTGAAGCTCATGTGGGCGACCGAAGACGGGCTCTGGCTTCTTGCGAGGCGGCTTGAGCGAGGCCGCTTCGTCTGGCCGCAGGCCGATGGCGGCAAGGTCCATCTGACGGCGGCGCAATTGTCGATGTTGCTCGAAGGCATCGATTGGCGACAGCCGCGTCGCACCGCTGCACTGTCGATGTTGTAAACCGAGCAGAAGGCTCGTAAACTGCGCCGCATGTCGAACGGCGCCGAACTCCCTGACGATGTTGAAACTCTGCGAGCCTTGCTGCTCGAGGCTCGTGCTCAGCTTGCCGAGCGCGATCTGGAGATCGAGCAACTCAAGGCGCAGCTCGACAAGCTTAGGCGTATGCAATTCGGGCGCAAGTCCGAGCAGTTGGACCGGGAGGTTGCACGGCTCGAAACCGCGCTCGAGGACTTGACGGGCGAACGCGGCGTCGCTGATGTGCGGCGCGCCCACCAATCAAGCGCGAGCACGCCTGTGAGCGACGCATCGCCGAAAGAAGCGCTGCCCCCGCATCTGCCACGCGAAGAACATGTACTGGAGGCTGAGGCAACGTGTCCGAAGTGCGGCAGCGCGATGCAGCCGCTCGGAGAAGACGTGTCCGAGCAGCTCGCCCGCGTCGCGGCAATGTTCAAGGTGATTCGCACGATCCGGCGCAAGACGGTTTGCCCGTGCGGCCACCACTTCTCGCAGCCGCCGATGCCCGGCCTGCCGATTACGCGCAGCATCGCCCATCCGAGCTTGCTGGCCGACATCCTCGTCTCGAAGTACGCTGACCACGCCCCGTTGTACCGCCAGTCGCAGATTGCCGCGCGCGACGGCGTGAAGCTCGACCCGGCCAGCATGGGCCGCTGGGTCGGCCAGTGCGAGGCCCTTTGCGATGCGCTGACCGAGGCACTGCGCCGCTACACGGTGGCACCTTCGAAGCTGCACGCGGATGACACGCCTATCCCGGTACTCGAGCCGGGCAAGAAGAAGACGAAGACGGGGCGCCTGTGGGTGTATGTGCGCGATGACACCCGTTCGGGCTCGACCGAGCCGGCCGCAGTGTGGTTTGCTTACTCGCCGGACCGCAAAGGCATCCATCCCCAAACCCATCTGGCCGGATTCGAGGGCATCTTGCAGGCCGACGCCTACAGCGGCTTCAACGAACTGTACGAGAGCGGCAAGATCCGCGAGGCGGCATGCTGGGACCACGCGAGACGGTACATATACGATGTGCATGCCCGAACGCCGACCGAGGCGACCCGAGAGGTGCTCGAGCTGATCGGCGGCCTCTACGGCATCGAGGCCGACATCCGCGGCAAACCCGCCGCTGAACGGCTGCGCGTGCGACAAGAGAAAAGCGTGCCGCTGCTGGCGACCATCAAGACGTGGATGACGGACAAGCTCGCCACGCTGTCGAAGAAATCCGATTTGGCCAAAGCGATCCGTTACTCGCTTAACCAGTGGGATGCCCTCGCGCTGTACTGCGAAGAGGGCCATGCAGAGATCAGCAACGCCCTGGCCGAAAACGCGCTGCGCTGTGTGAGTTTGGGTCGGAAGAACTTCTTGTTCGCCGGTTCCGACAGCGGGGGAGAACGGGCCGCGGCGATGTACAGCCTGATCGGCTCGTGCAAGCTCAACGGGATCAACCCGCGCGCTTACCTCGAATACGTGCTGACCCATATCGCTGATCACCCCATTAACCGCATCGACGAATTACTACCCTGGAACGTGGCAAGTAAGCTGCCAGGCAAGCCTTGCCCGCCTCCCTCCACGGGCTGATTGCCAACGGGCGAACCCGAGCGCCCGATACCCCATCATGCCTCACGTGCGCCCCGTATTGCGAACGGCCTTCGCGAGGCGCTTACG
>NZ_JAWRXB010000290.1:0-290 GCF_046535245.1 Paraburkholderia sp. SIMBA_030 | reverse complement strand
AAGGCCTAAAGGATAACAAGTGCCAACAAGCTGGTGATCAACGGTTTGAGGGCGATTGGAGCTGATTTGACAGACGCAGTGCAGGGCGGGGAAAAGAAGTCGCGGTCGCTGAAGCCTCTCGGGCGTCTGACGCCTTATGTCATGCGTTACCGCGGCCTGGTGACCGGCGCCCTCGTCGCGCTGGCGCTCGCCGCCGTAACCTCGCTTGCCCTGCCGCTGGCCATCCGCCGGATGATCGATCACGGCTTCACGCAGCCGGACGGCTCCTTCATCAACAGCTACTTCGCGAT
>NZ_JAWRXB010000289.1:0-290 GCF_046535245.1 Paraburkholderia sp. SIMBA_030 | reverse complement strand
AAAGAAACTCTGCATTGTTAAAGATCATGATCGCAACTGGATGGTGTTTTGATAAAGTGAAGACTTTGTTAGCTGTATTAAAAACCTTGCTAGTTGATTTATCACCATTAGTAATTGTCGCAGCACTATCTGCGGCTAATGCCATACCTGTCTTATTTAAGATCGCTACAACTGCTGTCATATAATTCTCTTTGGTTTAAAAGCTCAAATACTCAAAATACAAACAAAACCTGATTTGCTTCATTTATCTGTTTTATAATCTATATATACGGCATTAAATATATATCAAT
>NZ_JAWRXB010000288.1:0-291 GCF_046535245.1 Paraburkholderia sp. SIMBA_030 | reverse complement strand
ACCGGAGAAACGGGAGTAACGGGTCCAACAGGATCAACAGGCTCAACAGGCCCAACCGGAGTAACGGGTCCAACTGGTATAACCGGAGCAACAGGAATAACAGGCTCAACTGGAATCACGGGTCCAACCGGAGTAACCGGTGCGACAGGAGAAACCGGAGCGACCGGTGTAACTGGGTCAATAGGAACAACCGGGTCAACAGGAACAACCGGCGCAACGGGCGCCACTGGAATAACTGGAGCAACTGGAACAACTGGAGAAACGGGGTCAACCGGTTCAACTGGGGAGACT
>NZ_JAWRXB010000287.1:0-291 GCF_046535245.1 Paraburkholderia sp. SIMBA_030 | reverse complement strand
GCGCATGACTCGCGCCGCCTATTTCCGTTCATTCGGATGCCGAATCAAATTTCACCGATAGCGAAAAAATCGTGCTATCTTCCACGCCGCTCACTTGCTCGTCATTAGCGAGCGAGCGCGTGAGTCGAAAATCGTGCGGCGCGCGAAAATACCGTTCCAGGGCTGAAGGCGCGACTGACCGTTAGTAGCATTTCCAGCTGCAACGCTTTCCCGCTATTTCCCCGTCGTCTGCACGAAACTGCGCGCCAGTTGCTTCCACAGATGATCGGCCGCGGGCGACAATCGCCGCCC
>NZ_JAWRXB010000286.1:0-292 GCF_046535245.1 Paraburkholderia sp. SIMBA_030 | reverse complement strand
GCATCACTTTGAAGGCCTGATTGTCTTTGGCATCGGGCTGGCCCTCACCTCCGGAGCGCTTGCCTTAGTGCACGGAACCACGACGCCGACCGCTTGGGTGGAGGTGGGCACCGTCGTGGCTGCCAACCTCCTCGCGACGGCCGCACGGTTCCTGCTGTTCCGCCTCTGGGTCTTCCGTAAGCCAACCACCGAATCAGTCGCCGAGGAGTCCGCATCATGAGCACCGCCCTGATTTCGCCGCAAGTCCAAGCCACTCCCGCTAAAGCCGGCGGCGACCACACCCGGTGGGAGC
>NZ_JAWRXB010000285.1:0-292 GCF_046535245.1 Paraburkholderia sp. SIMBA_030 | reverse complement strand
AATAGAGTTTCATGATCTGCATCTGCAGGAATATTTAGAAAAGTTTTTTGAGTTTCAGTCAATTTATTGATTATATGCCCTTTAGAAACTCCGTAATCTATTCTGTCATCAAATAAATTATTCAATAATTTATATTGTGAGACTTTCTCATATGAGGAATAAAAATTGGTAATAGACCCAGCTGATCCTATTCTCATACGTTCTGTAGAACCTGCGATTGCCATAAGCAATAATTCCGGAGAGGTATAACAATAATCACTATTAAAATGATGCTCTGCTAACCAAAATCTAT
>NZ_JAWRXB010000048.1:0-3108 GCF_046535245.1 Paraburkholderia sp. SIMBA_030 | reverse complement strand
TCAGGGTTGTGATTGTATCAATGTATGAAAAGGTGATCGAGAGATCGCCTTGGAATACGGCGCAACACGAATACTCAACCTGTAGCGATGTGTCGACAAAGACACACCCGTTATAGGGTCAAGCGAACAAGTGCATGTGGTGGATGCCTTGGCGATCACAGGCGATGAAGGACGCGGTAGCCTGCGAAAAGCGGTGGGGAGCTGGCAAACGAGCTTTGATCCACCGATATCCGAATGGGGAAACCCACTCCTTATGGAGTATCCGTAGCTGAATCCATAGGCTACGCGAAGCGAACGCGGTGAACTGAAACATCTAAGTAACCGCAGGAAAAGAAATCAACCGAGATTCCCAGAGTAGTGGCGAGCGAAATGGGAGCAGCCTGTACTCTTTATCTTCATTGTTAGTCGAAGGCTCTGGAAAGTGCCGCCATAGCAGGTGATAGCCCTGTAGACGAAAACAGCGAGGAAGAACTGGGTGTACGAGAAGTAGGGCGGGACACGTGAAATCCTGTCTGAAGATGGGGGGACCATCCTCCAAGGCTAAATACTCGTGATCGACCGATAGTGAACCAGTACCGTGAGGGAAAGGCGAAAAGAACCCCGGGAGGGGAGTGAAACAGATCCTGAAACCGCATGCATACAAACAGTCGGAGCCTTTGAAAGAGGGTGACGGCGTACCTTTTGTATAATGGGTCAGCGACTTACATTCAGTGGCAAGCTTAACCGATTAGGGCAGGCGTAGCGAAAGCGAGTCCGAACAGGGCGATTCAGTCGCTGGGTGTAGACCCGAAACCAGGTGATCTATCCATGGCCAGGATGAAGGTGCGGTAACACGTACTGGAGGTCCGAACCCACTAACGTTGAAAAGTTAGGGGATGAGCTGTGGATAGGGGTGAAAGGCTAAACAAACCTGGAAATAGCTGGTTCTCTCCGAAAACTATTTAGGTAGTGCCTCGTGTATCACCTTCGGGGGTAGAGCACTGTCATGGTTGTGGGGTCCATTGCGGATTACTACGCCATAGCAAACTCCGAATACCGAAGAGTGCAATCACGGGAGACAGACATCGGGTGCTAACGTCCGGTGTCAAGAGGGAAACAACCCAGACCGCCAGCTAAGGTCCCCAAATATTGCTAAGTGGGAAACGAAGTGGGAAGGCTAAAACAGTCAGGAGGTTGGCTTAGAAGCAGCCATCCTTTAAAGAAAGCGTAATAGCTCACTGATCGAGTCGTCCTGCGCGGAAGATGTAACGGGGCTAAGCAATATACCGAAGCTGCGGATGCGTGCTTTGCACGCATGGTAGGAGAGCGTTCCGTAAGCCTGCGAAGGTGCACTGGAAAGTGTGCTGGAGGTATCGGAAGTGCGAATGCTGACATGAGTAGCGATAAAGGGGGTGAAAGGCCCCCTCGCCGTAAGCCCAAGGTTTCCTACGCAACGTTCATCGGCGTAGGGTGAGTCGGCCCCTAAGGCGAGGCAGAAATGCGTAGCTGATGGGAAGCAGGTTAATATTCCTGCACCATTGTTGAATGCGATGGGGGGACGGATCGCGGAAGGTTGTCCGGGTGTTGGAAGTCCCGGTCCTTGCATTGGAGAAGGCGCTTTGGCAAATCCGGGCGCGGGATTCAAGGGTGCGAGGCCATTCACTTCGGTGAAGAAGCAATCGGAAGTGGTTCCAGGAAAAGCCTCTAAGCTTCAGTTCAACAAGACCGTACCGCAAACCGACACAGGTGGGCGAGATGAGTATTCTAAGGCGCTTGAGAGAACTCGGGAGAAGGAACTCGGCAAATTGGTACCGTAACTTCGGGATAAGGTACGCCCCTGTAGCCTGACTGGCCTGCGCCAGAAGGGTGAAGGGGTTGCAATAAACTGGTGGCTGCGACTGTTTAATAAAAACACAGCACTCTGCAAACACGAAAGTGGACGTATAGGGTGTGACGCCTGCCCGGTGCCGGAAGATTAAATGATGGGGTGCAAGCTCCTGATTGAAGTCCCGGTAAACGGCGGCCGTAACTATAACGGTCCTAAGGTAGCGAAATTCCTTGTCGGGTAAGTTCCGACCTGCACGAATGGCGTAACGATGGCCACACTGTCTCCTCCCGAGACTCAGCGAAGTTGAAGTGTTTGTGATGATGCAATCTCCCCGCGGCTAGACGGAAAGACCCCATGAACCTTTACTGTAGCTTTGCATTGGACTTTGAACCGGTCTGTGTAGGATAGGTGGGAGGCATTGAAGCGGGAACGCCAGTTTCCGTGGAGCCGACCTTGAAATACCACCCTGATCTGTTTGAGGTTCTAACCCTGGTCCGTGATCCGGATCGGGGACAGTGCATGGTAGGCAGTTTGACTGGGGCGGTCTCCTCCCAAAGTGTAACGGAGGAGTACGAAGGTACGCTAGGTACGGTCGGAAATCGTGCTGATAGTGCAATGGCATAAGCGTGCTTGACTGCGAGACCGACAAGTCGAGCAGGTGCGAAAGCAGGTCATAGTGATCCGGTGGTTCTGTATGGAAGGGCCATCGCTCAACGGATAAAAGGTACTCTGGGGATAACAGGCTGATACCGCCCAAGAGTTCATATCGACGGCGGTGTTTGGCACCTCGATGTCGGCTCATCTCATCCTGGGGCTGTAGCCGGTCCCAAGGGTATGGCTGTTCGCCATTTAAAGAGGTACGTGAGCTGGGTTTAAAACGTCGTGAGACAGTTTGGTCCCTATCTGCCGTGGGCGCTGGATATTTGAAGGGGGCTGCTCCTAGTACGAGAGGACCGGAGTGGACGAACCTCTGGTGTACCGGTTGTCACGCCAGTGGCATCGCCGGGTAGCTATGTTCGGAAGAGATAACCGCTGAAAGCATCTAAGCGGGAAACTCGCCTTAAGATGAGATATCCCCGGGGCTTCGAGCCCCTTGAAGGGTCGTTCAAGACCAGGACGTTGATAGGTCAGGTGTATAAGCGCAGTAATGCGTTCAGCTAACTGATACTAATTGCCCGTAAGGCTTGATCCTATAACCGGTGTGTTTTACGCCACGAGTTAGCGCTTCAGCTGTCGGCCGGAGTTAGTGCTTCAGCACTTACTCCGGGCCCATGCAAAGCTCTTACTCAGGGGCCACCCCC
>NZ_JAWRXB010000284.1:0-292 GCF_046535245.1 Paraburkholderia sp. SIMBA_030 | reverse complement strand
ATCTGATTGAAGCCACTAGTGGCAATACTGGTATTGCATTGGCCATGGTCGCTGCGATGCGTGGCTACCCGATAACGTTGCTGATGCCGACTAACTCTACCCAAGAGCGTAAAGATGCCATGATTGCTTATGGCGCAACGCTGATTGAAGTAGACGAAGGTATGGAAGCTGCGCGCGATTTGGCATTGCAGATGCAAGCAGATGGCAAAGGGGTTGTATTGGATCAATTTAATAATCCTGATAATAGCCAAGCACATTACCTGACTACAGGCCCTGAGCTATGGGCACAGAC
>NZ_JAWRXB010000283.1:0-293 GCF_046535245.1 Paraburkholderia sp. SIMBA_030 | reverse complement strand
CCCGGCAGCAGGCCTTTCCAGTTGCCCAGGCCCGGATACAGCACCAGGTAACCCAAGGCAAAAATGATGGTGCCCACGAACAGCATGAACCACCATTTTGGCAGTGGGTTGTCGTACTCCTCGATCCCGTCGAAGGAGTGGCCAACCGTTTCTTCCGTCTGCTCGGCGCGCTGGCCCTTGCGGGTGGACAGCAGCAGCCAGGTCAGGGCGAAGATGGTGCCGAGACTGAGGACTGTGACGTACAGACTCCAGAACGTAGTCATTCTTTGTTACTCCTAGAAGCTTGCTCGACG
>NZ_JAWRXB010000282.1:0-293 GCF_046535245.1 Paraburkholderia sp. SIMBA_030 | reverse complement strand
CCACCAACTGCATGGCCGGTGTCACAGCCGCGGAAAGTTCGACGCCGTCGATCGCCAGCAAGACGTCGCCCACCTTGGCGTTGACTCCCGGTCGCGTCAGGGGCGAGGTCGCTAGGGGGTCCGAGGACTCACCTGCCAAAATACGTGTGATCTCCCAGCCCAGGGAGCCGAACCGGAATTCGGCACCGAGCCTTCCTTGGCCGGTGCAGCCCGGTTCGGTGACAAGTGCGGGTTTCACATATGCGTGGGAGGTCCCGAGCTCGCCGTGGATCTCCCACAGGAGGTCAACGAGG
>NZ_JAWRXB010000281.1:0-294 GCF_046535245.1 Paraburkholderia sp. SIMBA_030 | reverse complement strand
CGAGGGCCATCACGATCCTGTACTCATAGTCGCCGGTCTTGATGATGTCATAGGGCGGCCAATCGTCCCCCGCCTGGAGGCGCTGTGAATTATTGAGCAGCGAAAACACACGATCGAAGCCGATGCTGGAACGATAGAGTGGCGCAAAATCAAATTCAGTTCTCATCACCAAAACCTCCTACAAGCGAGTTGGAAGGAGAACGCTGAGAGAAGACGCTCACGGTTCTCGTGCCCCCAACATAGGCTGCCGGCGAGCGAAAATCTGGTTTTTGCGTTTTTCGTTTTCAAGGCCGC
>NZ_JAWRXB010000280.1:0-295 GCF_046535245.1 Paraburkholderia sp. SIMBA_030 | reverse complement strand
ACCATTATCAAGCCCTGTATTGGTCAAGCTGACATTAGTGATGCCAGCAGGAGCCCCTGCTGCTTTGGTGATGGTGATGCCATTACCATTAACGGTTGTGGCACCAGTCGTTACGCTGCCACTATCTCCTAGAGCTAGGTTTTTGTTTAGGCTAACTTGTACGCCATCAGTGGTCGTGGTACTGGTTAGGTTGCTGTCGCCTTTAACATTAATGGTGTCGCCTAAGGCAAATTGGTTGTTGGTTGTACCATTACCAAATTTGATGCCTTTGTTAATCTCGGCGGTGTTGCTGGTC
>NZ_JAWRXB010000279.1:0-296 GCF_046535245.1 Paraburkholderia sp. SIMBA_030 | reverse complement strand
CGAGCGCGATCCGCTATGCTTGGCGCGATCGGATATCACCGCACGCGCCACCGGCCAGGAGAATTCACCGTGACACACCGCTGCAACTGGGTGACGAGCGACGCACTCGCGCAATACCACGACGAAGAGTGGGGCGTGCCCTCGCGCGACGACCAGCACCTCTACGAAATGCTCATCCTCGAAGGCGCGCAGGCCGGGTTGTCGTGGTCCACGATTCTGAACAAGCGGGCCGGCTACCGGCGGGCATTCGCGGACTTCGACATCGACAAGGTTGCGCGCTTCACGCCGGCACAGGT
>NZ_JAWRXB010000278.1:0-296 GCF_046535245.1 Paraburkholderia sp. SIMBA_030 | reverse complement strand
ACTCCGTGACGGTGGGCAAGCTCCTCCGCGCGGGCAGCCCGCCGGACAGTTGCGACGACGTCGGACGGGTCTTTCCCGGCGGCCAGCAGGCCGCCCAGGATAGCCTCGTTCATGGATCCACAGCCAAGGAATGCGATTCGGTTGCTCATTGGTCCATCACTGCAGTTCGCCAAGGATCGGGTCTAACGGTCTCCGGATCCCGGATTCCCAGCTTGTTCCCAAGGTTATTGCAGGGGACACCCATGCTTGGTCCCTAGCGTTGGTACTACCTCATTGAGGGTGCGAGTGATGAGGCG
>NZ_JAWRXB010000047.1:0-3356 GCF_046535245.1 Paraburkholderia sp. SIMBA_030 | reverse complement strand
TCAAATCGAAAATGATGGGCACCACTTTGATGTCGGTTCTCGCCGTCGTCTACGACGGTCGTCGTGAGGCGCTTACTTTCATCCTAAGCGAATTGGTCGTTGCGTCGTCTTGCCACCCAGTTGCCTGAACAGGGCAAATGCCTGTGCAAGGCAATAGTTGTGTCACCGTGCCGTTGGCTGATCGATATCTACACGTATCCTGTTCCATTCCGGCAGGAATAGTCATTGATCCGCGACGGAGACACAGCGACGTGATCCCTTACGAAGAGTCAACTTCCCCGCAATCGTCGCGGACTGCCCACAGTAGTTCGACACGTTTGCATTGGACAGATCCAATAGGATTGTGTCTCCATTCTTGGTGACTACGGCGGTATCAGAAGTCAACAACGGAAAAGTCGTGACATTTCCAGAGACCTTTGGGGCACCCTTATAGTCACCGGTTGTTACAGAGCAACTATTTGTGCTAGCTTCGCTCTTTGTCGTGGTGAGGTAATCAAATCCGATAACGCTCTCGCCATCCAATTGGACTGTCAAATCATGTGCGGTGCCATCGCGTGTGATTGAACATTCCCACGCTTGCTTCTCAGCCTGTGCACATGCAGCGAGACCAACAAGAAAAGTAGCAACAGTAATTTTCGTAATCATGATTTGCCAGCCTTTAACGCTGCAGTTATTTCGAGCAGGACTCGACCTGCAGGTACGGGCGACGGATCACATGCAAACGCCCTCGGTATAATTTTCTGTTCAATGAAGTCGTTCAACCAGTGCCGATGTGCTGACACGTAACTAGCTTCATATGATTGAGCTAAGGTGGCTGCCCGCGCATTACCCACTTGGGCAATCAGCAGCTTCTTGGCATGCGACTCAGTAATGGCTTCGTTAACGAAGGATGCAACGTCACCTGGGCCCAAATTGTGGCTTGCATACATCAGCTTTGCACGATCGGTGGAATTTAGCGAGTCCAATGAATATCCACGCTGTTGAAGGGCCCAAGTGTTCTTTTTCGCATAGTCAACAGCACTGTAGATTGCACATTCTGGATCGTAACGTAGGTCGAGTAGAGCCTGGACGTTCGCATCATCTGCCTGTGCGCGGCCGGTTACATGCTTTAGAAGATTCTTTTCTGTGAGTCGTTTTGTTGTACCGTCTGAGAAGACAAAATTTGCATGGCTCGACGGACCACTCACGATCCAACCACGTGCCTTTGCTTTTTCGTTCAAAAATGACCCTTCCTCTACTGCCATTGCGATCCACGTGCCATCCAAGAATTGCGTCATGCCACGAGCCGACGATCTCGACGACGCAGATCTTGCATCCCATTCTCCAGTACGTATCTCCTGTTGCTTCATTTTTGGGGAGCCGTCTTTGTTTTTAACAGGTTTGCCCTTTGAATATACCTGCCGGGATTGCAAGATAGATAATTTTGCAGCCTCAGCGTTCATGATGGCAGTAACGGCTTGAGGTTGAATCCCTGCTCGCGTCGCTGCGCCGATAACGTAGTCGCGATACCTGTTGTTCGGACCAAGCCTGAGGTTGTCCTTGTTCGGACATTCAATTCCGACGTTGATTACCGGATTTCCAGCCGGATTACGATTGTGCTGAATCTGCCCCGGGTCCAGCTTGACGGGTTGCGCGGGATCGTGATCAGGATGTCCGTCATGCCGGCGAAGCGGCATCTCAATCTTATGCTTGGGACTCCGCAAAGTCTGCTGGTGTACCCCAGGCGGCGCAGCAAGTGTCGCAACCTTTTTCTCGCCACCGCTCAGTTTTTTGACAAAGATCTGGGGTTTATCGTCCTTGTCTTTCGTTCGTATGGGCGGGATGAGTCCCTTGTCATCCGTCTTGAAATGGTATTCACCTTCCGCCGTGACGACGCGGGTTTTCAGGTCGCAGATCGGCTGTCCGATTGCATCGACGAAGCAGATCCATTGCTCATTGTAGAAATCGTCGTCCTGGGCGTATGACTCGCGCGGAATCTTGATCTGCTGTCCGACGTAGATCAGGTTTGGGTCGTCAATTCCGTTGACTCCTGCCAGCACGTCTGCGTCTGTATCGTGCTGATGCGCAATCTTGCCAAGGGTGTCGCCCAGTACAACCGTGTAAATCTCGTATTCCATTACGCCCACTCCGGTTTGTCGCCGATATTACAGTCTTCAGTCCTTTCCGCTCCGGCGGCTCGGTCGATGTCGAGATCGGTGAGTGTGCTCCAGTCACCTTGACCGAAAAGCGCCGCGGCATCACAGTCTTCAGGATCTTTCATGCGTGCCGAACCACTTGCTGTGCTCGTGCCTTGAGTCGCGAGCTTGAAGGGGGCGGTCTCGTCAGGTTGTGTGAACAGTTTGTACGGGACCTGCTGCAATGCCGCTCCATCTACCAGCGAGCGAAACGCAAGCTGCTGGCTAATTGCGCCTGGTCCTGCGTAGGGCATGTCTGGCATGGGCATACGCATGGTCGCCGCGCCGGGCCTGCTCCAACTATTGGTCTTTTCGAGAATCTGCCCCGGCGTGCCGTTCTCGATGCCAGCTGCATTGATCCTGATGTACGAGCCGCCCGCGCCGATCCAGATTTCCTTCGCGGCGTTGAGAATGACCTTGCCGTCCGTGCTGGTGATGGTGACGTCCTTGAGCGCAGTCAGTTCCATCGCGTCGCTCTGTGCCTGCATCTCGAGCTTGCCCTGCGCAGCGATGAGCCTCATGCCGAGGCGGTACGCGAAGATCGACACCGCTCCCTTGACCGCCGCAAGGAAAGAACGGCCAGACGAGATGCTTACGTCACGACCCGTCGTCACCGCCAGGTCCTGCTGGCTTGCCAGGTGTGTACTGTGCGCCGCAGTGAATCCGAAACCGGCCGCGCTGGCGAACACCATGTCGGGTCTCGCGAGCTGAGGAAACGGGTTGTCGGCCGTCGTCGCGTCGGCGCCGCGTATTGCGTCGTTCTGCGCCTTGATGGCCTCGGTGGCGTCGTTCTGGTCCGCTCCGGTCTGCTGCGCCTTGTGCTGCTGCGCGAGCCTGGCCAGATCTTCATGCTGCTCACGGGCCTGCGTCAGACGCTGCACCGTCTCGCCCATGTCCTTGACTGGCGCAGCTGCGCCCTGGCGCGCTTCGGTGGTAAGCAGCATGCCTCGTCCAGCGCGCATGACCGCCTCTGCATCGGTCGCGAGTTCAACGCCCTCACCGCGCGCTTCCTTGCGTCCCTCGTTGCCCGCAATCCGGGTGTTGTAGCCGAGCACCAGGCGCGAGTTCGTGTAGTCGCTCGTCACCTGTACCTGAGGCTTGCCGGTCGTGTCGTCCGCCACGACGCTGTTGGACATCGCGCCGTCGAGTTCCTTCGTGCGCGTGCCCGACAGCGCCTGGTTG
>NZ_JAWRXB010000277.1:0-296 GCF_046535245.1 Paraburkholderia sp. SIMBA_030 | reverse complement strand
GCCATCATGTCCTCGTAGCGCGACTGGCGCTCGGCATGCGGCATCGAGAGCGCGCGCTCCAGCGCCTCGGCGGTCTGATTCAAATCGTAAGGATTCACAACCAATGCGCCAGGCAACTGCTCTGCCGCGCCCGCGAACTGCGAGAGCACCAGCACGCCCGGATCCTCGGGATTCTGCGACGCCACGTATTCCTTCGCGACGAGGTTCATGCCGTCACGCAGCGGCGCGACATAACCCACCTGCGCCTGGCGGAACAGCGCCATCAACAGATGACGTTCGTACTTGCGGTTCAGATA
>NZ_JAWRXB010000276.1:0-297 GCF_046535245.1 Paraburkholderia sp. SIMBA_030 | reverse complement strand
CACGCCGGGGGTATCCGCACCGATCATCGTGACACGATGATCGGTCAGCCAGGCTGCCGCTTCCACCGTGATCCCTGGTATGCCGTGTTCGGCGTCGAAAAACTTGCCGGGCTCGTCCCAGTTTTGACCCCAACCTGTCCGTATCAGGAGCACGTCTCCATGACGCAGTTCGACGTCACGGGCGGCTTGGCGCAGATCCTCGGCGGTGATGGGTTCTCCTGGTTCGAGAACGTCGCGCCCGGTGGTTTGCGGGATGTCGAGCAGCACTCCCCGGCACACCATGGGGGGAATGGACCC
>NZ_JAWRXB010000275.1:0-297 GCF_046535245.1 Paraburkholderia sp. SIMBA_030 | reverse complement strand
GGCGGATCGCTTCACGGCTGCTCTCTTTAACGGTGTCGGCCACGGCGAACAGCGCCAGCGGACCCGACGGGTCGAGCAGCAGCACCACGGACTTGCCCTGCTTCTCCAGCGCGAACAGTTTTTCTTCCAGTTGCGGCGAGCACAGGCCCAGCTCTTCGACCAGACGATGATTGCCCAAGTGGTAGGTCTGGCCGTTGACTTGCCCCTTCACACCGCGACCGGCCAGCGCTTCGAAGTTATCCACAATCAGCGGCGCAAATTGTTTATCGGCAGCCGCGTTGGCAATGGCCAGCGACA
>NZ_JAWRXB010000274.1:0-298 GCF_046535245.1 Paraburkholderia sp. SIMBA_030 | reverse complement strand
AACGGTATTAGTAATACTGGCGCTATTAGTACAGACAGCTTAACGACGTCTAACTTGACAGCAACAGGAACAATCACGACCAATGGTATTGCTAATACTGGTCTTATTGCTAATACAGGTAACCTAACCAACTCAGGTACATTAACCAATACGGGTGCGGCTACATTAGGTAATACGTTAAGTGTGGCAGGTCAAACGACTATGAATGGTATAGTTAACACAGGTGCTATCAGTACAGATAGTGTGACTACGACAGATTTGACAGCAACAGGGCAAACGGCTACGAACGGTATCAACA
>NZ_JAWRXB010000273.1:0-299 GCF_046535245.1 Paraburkholderia sp. SIMBA_030 | reverse complement strand
GGAACTGGGCCGCGTGTTCCAGTCGCGTCTGCCGATTCACGCGTCGCTGCGCGCGTTCGCGCTGGCGCTCGACGGGGTAAAGCCGGTCGCGGCCGCCTCGCAGCAGCGCTGGCAGGCGTGGACGGAAACGGCGCGCGCCGACTACATCGCGCATTCAACGCCGCCCGCGCCGAGCGAGGAAATCCACGGCGTGGATCTCGCGCAGGTCGTCGCGCATCTGAACGACGTGCTGCCCGACGATGCCGTGATTTCGAACGGCGCGGGCAACTACACGGTCTGGGTGCATCGTTTTTACCGCT
>NZ_JAWRXB010000272.1:0-299 GCF_046535245.1 Paraburkholderia sp. SIMBA_030 | reverse complement strand
GGATTCCAAACGATTTCCCATAAGTGTCCATCGGGGGGTGTCTTGGAAGTGACCGGCATATCCGCCCCAAAAAGTATCATGAGCGGGATCAGTTATCGTTGCTCCTGCCTGTTATGACTTTATCGACTTCAGCTTTACTGCTGACGTTATGTCCTCATGTAAATTCCGCAGTACTTGGAGCAGTTAACGTAACGTTTGATTCATGTGCGATGTTTTTGCGGTCCCAAAGGGCAAGTTTCAGTCCCGTTTGCAAGTCAAAAAAAGCAGCTGCGCCATGTTCAAATTCTGTACAGGCTATT
>NZ_JAWRXB010000046.1:0-6873 GCF_046535245.1 Paraburkholderia sp. SIMBA_030 | reverse complement strand
CCTGATAGCGCGAACCCGCGCCACCATCGAAACCGTCGTACGACGGCGCCTGCAAGAACAGGGTTTTCATGAATGCTCCAGCAAGCCTTGATCGGTGCTTTCAGTTTTCTATCAGGAAACTATCGGGATCATTGCCTCGCGGGTGGGCGCGGGAATGCGCGGGTTTGCGAGTAATCGCGCAAATAGTACGGAGCAAAGCTGAAGGAAACCTTAAGGGTGGGCGCGCCTGGCGCACGGGGTTTTTGCCCCCGGCGGTTGTTTGTCTGTATGCCTGCGGCGGGGGTCTTTCCTTGACTTGATATTGGTTTATTAGCGTTCCCCCGGTGCGATGGAACGCTAATAAACCAATAAGAAAAGACCACCGCCGTAACCACAACCACCAATGCCGCCGCCAAAGGCAAAAAAACCTCCTCATACTGCCTTGATATCAGCCGCCTGTTTCCCCTTCGGCCCTTGCTTGATTTCGAAGCTGACCTTCTGATTTTCCTGCAGCGACTTGAACCCCTCGCTGCGAATCTCTGAAAAATGTGCAAACAGATCTTCGCCACCGTCATCCGGCGTGATAAAGCCAAATCCCTTTGCATCGTTGAACCACTTCACTGTACCGGTTGGCATGTCGATTCCTCGCTTGCACCTTGGTTGATCGGGCTGCCGTCGCCGTCTGGCGCCTGCTACTACTATTGGCCCCAGCCAGTTCCTGCAGCTGCTGCTTGACTTTACGCCTGTTTGCGTGCCGCCGCTTTGGCCGGATTTTTTCCGTTGCGGCAACCGCCGCCCCGAGCCGCGTGCAACGCGCGACGCATCAGCGCGCGCAAGCACGCCACCGCCCGCAATCAGATAAGATCGTCCCTATCGACAGTCCATTCCGGGCCGCGCAGGTCCCGCCACCATCCCACGACCGACCGCGCGACCTATCGTTGTCCAACTCACAGGAACCCAGCATGGCCATCTCAAGCTATACCGATACCCGGCTTCTGATCAACGGCGAGTGGTGCGACGCCGCCAGCGGTAAAACCCTCGACGTCATCAATCCCGCTACCGGCAAGGCCATCGGCAAAGTCGCCCACGCCGGCATCGCCGACCTGGACCGGGCGCTGGCCGCCGCGCAAAGCGGCTTCGAAGCCTGGCGCAAGATTCCCGCCAACGAACGCGCAACCACGATGCGCAAAGCTGCGGCGCTGGTGCGCGAGCGCGCGTCGGACATTGCCCGCCTGATGACCCAGGAACAGGGCAAGCCGTTCGCTGAAGCGCGCGTCGAAGTGCTGTCCGCCGCGGACATCATCGAATGGTTCGCCGACGAAGGCCGTCGCGTTTACGGCCGGGTCGTGCCGGCGCGCAACCTGGCAGCGCAGCAACTGGTTCTCAAGGAGCCGGTTGGCCCGGTGGCGGCATTCACGCCGTGGAATTTCCCGATCAACCAGGTCGTACGCAAGCTGTGCGCGGCGCTCGCGAGCGGCTGCTCGTTCCTCGTCAAGGCGCCGGAAGAAACCCCGGCGTCGCCGGCGGCTCTGCTGCAGGCGTTCGTCGAAGCCGGCGTGCCGGCGGGTACGGTCGGCCTCGTGTTCGGCGACCCGGCCGAGATTTCGAGCTATCTGATCCCGCATCCGGTGATCCGCAAGGTCACGTTCACCGGCTCGACGCCGGTCGGCAAGCAATTGGCCGCGCTGGCCGGTGCGCACATGAAGCGCGCGACGATGGAACTGGGCGGTCATGCGCCCGTCATCGTGGCCGAGGACGCGGACGTCGCGCTGGCAGTCAAGGCGGCGGGCGGCGCGAAATTCCGCAACGCCGGCCAGGTGTGCATCTCGCCCACGCGTTTTCTCGTGCACAACAGCATCCGCGACGAGTTCGCGGCGGCGCTCGTCAAGCATGCGGAAAGCCTCAAGCTCGGCGACGGTCTCGCCGAAGGCACGACCCTGGGGCCGCTCGCCAACGCACGCCGTCTCGCCGCGATGGCCAAGGTGCTCGACGATGCGCGCAAGACCGGCGCCAAGGTCGAAACGGGTGGCGAACGCGTGGGCTCGGAAGGCAACTTCTTCGCGCCGACCGTGCTGACCAACGTGTCGCTCGAAGCAGACGTGTTCAACAACGAGCCGTTCGGCCCGATCGCCGCGATCCGTGGTTTCGACACACTCGAAGAGGCGATCGCCGAAGCCAACCGTCTGCCGTTCGGGCTCGCCGGTTATGCGTTCACGAAGTCGTTCGCCAACGTGCATCTGCTGTCGCAACAGCTTGAAGTCGGCATGCTGTGGATCAATCAGCCTGCCACCCCCACGCCGGAAATGCCGTTTGGCGGCGTGAAGGATTCCGGCTACGGCTCGGAAGGCGGACCGGAAGCGATGGAAGCTTATCTGGTCACCAAGTCGGTGACGGTAATGTCTGTGTAAGCTGTTTTTTCGACTTTTAACTGCTAACTGTGTCAGGTCCGCGAGGGATTCTTCGCGGACCTTTTTATTGTTATGAACGACAACGCGCCTCGTTTTATTCAACCTGCGCTGACCGGACAGACTGTCGAGCTTCGGCCGCTTCAGCAGGAACATGCGCGGGGGCTTCTTGATGCCGCCGCGGACGGTCAACTGTGGGACATGAAGCTGACCGTCGTTCCGGGGCCCGACACCGTCGGCGATTACAGGGAGTTGGGACCGTAGGTAAAAACGCGTCGAAAGCGTTGCGATATGAACATAGCGGTCAAGGCATCATCCGCTGCAAGACCTGATCCTTGAGAACGAAGCGGTGAAACAGCGCGCCCGCGATGTGCAGTCCGATCAGCACGAACAGCACCCAGGCCAGAACGCCGTGGACGTCACCCATCGTGTGGCCGATTTGCGAACCGGTCGGCAACAGGTTCGGATAAGGCAGCAGGCCGGCCAGTTTGACCGACCATCCGCGCGACGATGCGTTGGCCCAACCCAGCAACGGCACAACGACCAGCGCGACGTACAGAAGCGCGTGCGTGATGCGCGATACAGCGCCAAGCATCGGCGAAAGCGCAGCGGGCGCAGGCGGATGCGTCAGACGCCAGACGATTCTCACCACCACTGCTGCTATCAGTGCCGCGCCAACGCCGAGATGCCATGCGATCAAACCCGTGGGCAGCGTGCCCTTATGAATGTCGGGCATGGTCCAGCCGATCACGAACTGCGCGGCTATCAATACCACCACCAGCCAGTGGAGAAACTTCGCTACGCCGTCATAGCTTTCGGCATATCGCGGAAAATTGGTTTCGTCGGTTCGCATCATCGTGAGAGTTCGTTAGCCATCGTTAAGCGGCGGCGTCTTTGCATCGACGCCCCAGGAATGTGAACCGCAAGCGCTGTGCATGCTACGGCCCGAACCTTAAGACAAGCTGATGTCGTTCGACAAGGGCTCACCCCGGCGAATAGGCCGGTTGCACATGGGTATCGCACAAAACATACGATTTTTGGCCCATGACGCTGCCTCCCACCCCGAGTCTGAAACTGAATGTTTCCGCCGCACATGCGCGAAACACGATGTCGCGCCGCGCGCCCCGCGCCCTTTTTCTGGCCCCCGAATCGGCCGGCGCGAAGGCGCCCGATGCGACGATGTGGAACGCTTTTTATAACGTGGTCAACGGGTTGACTGGAATCCTGGCACTCGCAACCCGCCCAATCGCAGCGCCAAAAAATCCCGCCGATTCGCCCCACTCACGCAGCCAGCGTACATAGGAAACGACACGTCCTGTTACACACAAACACACCGGTAATCCGGCCGCTCAGTAGAGTTCGATCAAACATAAAGGGGAATGCAACGTCATGAAAAGAATTTTCGCGCTGATACTGATGGCCATCACTCTCGGGAGTGCGTTGGGCGGTTGCATCGTGGTCCCCGAGGGCGGTTACTACCATGATCATTATCACGGTCACGAGCACGGCGACCACGACTGAGCGCAGCCTGCCTGCGCGATCCCACTCTCAATTGTAAAAACCGAGAATAAATCATGAGCATTTCACGAAACCGTTGGCTATCCATGGCCATCGTTGCCGGTCTGGGCATAGGTGCATCTTCGGTGGCGCTGGCTCACGTCGACGTCGGCGTGAACATCGGCATTCCGGGTGTCGTATACGACGCACCCCAACCGGTGTACGCACCGCCTCCGCCGGTCTACGTCCAACCGCCTCCGGTGGTGGTCGTGAGTCCGGGCTGGTACGGCGACCGGTATTACGACGGTCGCCGCTATTGGGGGCGTCGCGAGTGGGAAGAGCGTCACCACGACAACCGTGAATGGCACGACGCGCGTGATTATCACGGCGGCCCGCACGGCGACTGGCACGGCCACGATGGCGGCGATCATGGCGACTGGCACGGTCATGGCGGCGACCACGGCCGGGGCGATCACTAAGGCGCAGGCGACGGCGCCGTCCGTGACGGCGCCGGGCCACGCAAGCTTGCGCGTCACACCATTTGCAGGAGCGACGATTTGCTACGCAGCGATCCAAGGCGTGTAACGGCGCAATTCGATGGCACGCTCATCACCGCCGAATACAGTGAACAGACCGGCCAGTTGTGCTTGCGTCAGGACGGCACTCTGCTCCGCGAATGGTTTCCGCCTCATTCGTGGATTGCGATTGCGTCGGTGGCGGGCGCGCGGCACTGGGGAACAAAGCCCTCTGACGACGACCTTCTCGCGCTGCTGCGAAATGAGGTGATGTTGTTGCGCGAGTCATAGCGGATATCGGCGCATGCTGCGCCGGCGTGTCGCGCGATGGAATTCGCGGTCACGTCGCCCGTTTTGTCGCAAGACGGGTTGAATGCAGGGAAGCTGAAAAAACGAAAAAATGCAAATGGCCGGCCACCGGATATCTTCCGGCGCCGGCCTTTTTCAACACGACTCGTAAATTGCCTGGCGAGCCGCTTGGCGATGCACTTAACGCGCGTTGTAAATCGGCGGCGAATAAGAACTCAGCGTCGTGTCCGAGTGACCGGCTTGCCACGTGCCGTTGCTGCTCGAACCATAACCGCTAGTATCGGCTTGCGCGGCATCCTTCTGTTCCGAGACGCCTTGCCCCGCGGCCTGGGTGTTTTGCTGCGCAGGGGTGACCGGTCGATTCGACTGGGCAAACGAAGCAATCGGCGCGCTGAGAACGACAGCAATAGCAACAGCTTTGATGAGCGAATTCATGAAGCCACCTCCAGAGATTGTCTTATACGCGCTGCAAATATAGTCTAGGAGCGGATCGGTCGGGGATAAATCCTCGATTCCTGAATTCACTGTTGCTTCCGACACCACAATGGCAAACGCCCGTCCATGAGGGGATCACGGCAGTGAATCCGCGTCTGTGTCCGCAGCCGCACCCCCGCCCGCTTTCTCACACCACCGCGACGCCCACGTAGTTTTCCGCCATGGCTGTGGCAGCCGCGCGCGACGTCGTCACGTATTCGAGTTCGGCGACCTGAAGCTGCCGTTCGAATGGCGACGCGCCTTCGATGCGGTGCATCATGCTCGTCATCCAGTACGAGAAATGCTCGGCGCGCCAGATGCGCTTAAGCGCGGTTGCGCTGTAGCTGTCGAGCAGATCGCTGCGATTTTCGACGTAGAACGCGCTCAGTGCTTTCGTCAGCACCCGCACGTCGGCGACGGCGAGATTCATGCCCTTGGCGCCGGTCGGCGGCACGATATGCGCGGCGTCGCCGGCGAGAAAGAGCCGCCCATGCTGCATCGTGGCCGACACGAAACTGCGCATGCCGACGATGTTCTTCTGGAAGATCTTGCCGTCCACGACGTGCTGGCCGTCATGCGAATCGACGCGTGCGTGCAGTTCGGCCCAGATTCTGTCGTCGGACCAGTTATCGACCGAGTCCTTCGGGTCGCACTGAAAATACATGCGTTGCACGTTCGCTGAGCGCGTGCTGACCAGCGCAAAGCCGCGTTCGTGACGTGCGTAAATCAATTCATCCGATGAAGGCGGCCCTTCGCAAAGAATGCCGAACCAGCCGAACGGATAGACGCGTTCATAGTCCTGGCGCAAAGCCTGCGGGATCGACGCGCGCGACACGCCTTGCGAGCCGTCGCAGCCGATCACGAAGTCGCATTGCAGTTCGCGGTCTTCGCCTTCATGACGATAACGGATCGACGGTGTGTCGGTGTCGATGCCGTGCAGCGACGTATCCGAGACGTTGAAACGCAACGCCCCGCCGGCGGCGACTCGCGCGGCCACCAGGTCCTTGATGACTTCGTGCTGCGCATAGACCGTGATCGAATGGCCGGTGAGTCCGGTCAGGTCGATGCGGCGCCGCTTGCCTTCGAAAGCGAGTTCGAAGCCATGATGCAGCGCGCCTTCGGCCTTCATTCGCGCGCCGACCCCGGCTTCGGTGAGCAGGTCCATCGTGCCCTGCTCGAGCACGCCGGCGCGGATAGTGGATTCGATCTGTTCGCGGCTGCGCGTTTCGAGCACAACGGATTCGATGCCGCGCAAATGAAGAAGATGGGAAAGAAGCAGGCCTGCCGGCCCGGCACCGATGATGCCGACTTGGGTGCGCATGAATTGTCTCCTGAACGCAGCGTTTGATTTGCGCTCAGTTTGACAATCACGGGCGGTATCGCGCAACGCGATATGGCGGATAAGCAGTATCTAGTTTTGAGATAAAGCCTATCCACCCGGCGGGGTGGAGCGACATGTCCCACGCATTCTGCTGCTCTATTGCTCGATGCGCCCAACGTCATACCGCCGCTTCTTCACGCTCGAAGCCGGGCGGATTCTGCGCCGGGTCTGGCTATACGAGAAACAGCCGATACACCGGGTTGCTTGTCTCTTCCCAGTACGGGTAACCGAGCGTCGCAAGAAAGCGCCCGAACTCGCCGTTTTCGCTTTCCGGCACCTGAATGCCGACCAGAATCGAGCTGTAGTCCGCGCC
>NZ_JAWRXB010000271.1:0-299 GCF_046535245.1 Paraburkholderia sp. SIMBA_030 | reverse complement strand
CATGTCGTATGAGCACCGGAGCTTCCAGGCCGAGCAGGCGCGAGTTACCCGCTGCTATGAAACTATCCAGTGCAACGGGATGCTATCTGTTGCTGCATGCACAGCCGCGACACAGGTCTACACGCAAATTTCGTATAGCCCGAAGCGAGGCATTCCAGTGATTACGCTGCCATCTGGTTCGTTCACATTTAATAATGCGACCAACGTTTATGCCGTAACATGGCTCGCAGCCAGCATGCCTGCGACGAATACGGCCGGACTGGTATTGAATGTTTCTGGTTCGCCTGTCGTAAATACCC
>NZ_JAWRXB010000270.1:0-299 GCF_046535245.1 Paraburkholderia sp. SIMBA_030 | reverse complement strand
AGGATAAAAACTGACTATGTATGATCAACTTAGAATATTAGAAAAAATGGTACTCGACATCAAAAAACAGTATCAGCTTGTCAGTGCTGAACTTAGCAGCTTAAAACAACACCCTGTTACTGATTCAAAAGAATTTGCCGCATTAAAAACCAAATTAGATAACAGTCATAACGAACGTGACGGTGCCAAAAAACAACTGAACGATCTCGATAAGCGCTATCAGAGTCTTGCAGAAGCGCACCATATGATCGGTGAAGAACAAGACAAACTGCAAAAACAAATCAGCCAATTACAACAAC
>NZ_JAWRXB010000269.1:0-300 GCF_046535245.1 Paraburkholderia sp. SIMBA_030 | reverse complement strand
GGTGGTTTCCAGCGGGACCACGGCGTCATCCTCGGCGTCGAAACTCGGCGTCTTGGCCACGCGGCGGTCCTCGAGGTCGTCTTGGATCTCGTCCTGCCGGGCCAAGAGCCAGGTCCGGTAAATGATGCCCAGCATGAAAGCGGTCACGGCGAAAGAGATGACGATCGAGGTCAGGATCAACGCCTGCGGCAAGGGGTCGTTATAGGCATCGGGTTTGGTTTCCCGGCTGTACAACGGCGCCAAGCCCGTGTATCCGCCCGTACTGAGGATGAGGATGTTGGTGGCGTTGGCCAGCAACAT
>NZ_JAWRXB010000268.1:0-300 GCF_046535245.1 Paraburkholderia sp. SIMBA_030 | reverse complement strand
GCAAAGGTCGCGCCAATGCAGACACGGGGACCGGCACCGAAGGGCAGGAACTGGAAGCGGCCGATCTTGCCACGGTTTTCCGGCAGGAAACGCTCTGGCATATAGGCGCGCGGCTTTTCCCAGTAGAGTTCGTGGCGGTGCAGCGTCCACGGCATGATCAGCACCGTCATGCCGGCATGGATATCGACGCGCTCGCCCTTGGCATCGGTCCAGCTGTCATCGGAGATGGCCGCACGGTTTATCGAGGGCGCCGGCGGATAGAGACGGAGCGCCTCTTCGAAGGCTGCCCGGGTCACCGGC
>NZ_JAWRXB010000267.1:0-301 GCF_046535245.1 Paraburkholderia sp. SIMBA_030 | reverse complement strand
CCCTGAGTGCCGGCACCCTCGCCAGCCTCCCGGCCCTCGCCGCCGACGAGCTGCATTACAACCAGATTTCCCTGCGCGCCGAAGTCAGCCAGGAAGTGGCCCGCGACCTGATGATCGTGACCCTTTATACCGAAGACCAAAACACCGACCCGGCCAAACTCGCCGCCGACGTCAGCACCACCATGAACAAAGCACTGGCCCAGGCCAAACAGGTCAAAGACATCACCCTGCGCCAGGGCAGCCGCAACAGCTACCCGATCTACGACACCAAGGGCCAGAAAATCACCGGCTGGCGTGAACG
>NZ_JAWRXB010000045.1:0-10853 GCF_046535245.1 Paraburkholderia sp. SIMBA_030 | reverse complement strand
AGCGTAAGCGGGTGTCGAGGTCCATTACCTTAATATGCTGCGCCCGAATCAGTGACGAATTTCGATGGGAAAGCCCCGTTGAGGGCGAACGCTATCGTGGCCAGCCCGGCAATACGGAGGAGGCTGCGATCTCGGGGGCAGGTTTAATCGGAAGCGGCCGTTCGCGGGACGCAGCCGAACGTCTCAAATTGGCCGAACCCGGAAGTTCGGTTTCGACGAGTGATGCTCTTTCGCGTCGGGCTACATATGCCGCGGTGACACCGCATCTCTGAGCTGATTGTTCGAATCCGGCTAGATGCTTTATTCCGGTGGCGGTCCGACGCTGATTTCCGGTCCCGGCTGCTCTTCTTCCGGAAGCGGCTCGACGCTCCCCGCGGCGGGCGGCGGAATGCTCTTGACCGCGACGAGGGGCTCAATATTCTGCACGGCGTCCGGCCGGTTACTCCTGACCGCGATGGGCGCCTCAACGATTGGCGCGGGTACGGTGTGCCGGTCGGTGGTCAGACCCGTGCCGACGTTCGAGGTCGTGGTGTTCGCACTCTTGAGGACGCTGCGCGTATCGAACAGGAACACGGCTGCCGACGAACGCGTGTCGGCACCACCAACCAGCGACCCGATAAACGGGATATAGCTCTCGGGGTGCGGCCTCGACGTTACGTACGTGTATACGAGCAGCATCGATCCGTCGTCCAGCGCGGTCTGCACTGATGCCGGGCCAAGCGCGGCGGTCACTTCCTGAAGCGTCGTCACGCCGCGCCTGAAGCTCGCCATCTGTTCAGGCCTCACTTCGACCCCGGCGGACATGCAGCCGGCAAGCAGCACACCGCTCAGCAGCCCCGGTATCAGTCCACGTTTCATGTTGCCCCCGCCCCGTATTCCTAATTCTAGGACGTCGTAGTGCGGCCGCTGAAGGGCATGGTCTGGTGGATACCCTCATCAGGAATCCCGCCGAAGTGGAGATTGCCTTTCGCCTGACTATTGCAAAGTATCCGCAGCAGGCCTGTATGCCAGTGCCCATGTCGACGTCAGACAACGTGGGGGGCTTCGTCAAGTTGGCGCAGATCAGGTGGGCGGTAGATTGAGGCGATGAAGAAGACGAACTCGTGCAAACGTTGCGTTTCAACGGTCCGAGCCTGAATGTGATCTTCAGGTTCTGATGCGATCTGGCCGGCTACAACCGGGTCGGCCAAGCCGCCATTGACAGCGAGCCGTTGCCCGGCCAGGAGCGGGGGATCTTCGCTGTGATGCAAACGCAGGCTCTGCGCCGCTGCGCGGCGACGCCAGAGCGCACTTCAAGCGGGCGGCACTCGGTTCCATATGCGCGGTTGGTTCATCCCTCGATCCGAGCGCCAAGGTCTGTTATTTGAGTCGAGCAGCCGCTTAAATGACCTCTAAACGCAAAGACGAGACTACAGCCTGTCCGCAAGCGTCCTCCCTGGAAATCCGCGAAGAACCATAAAGTAGCTGCCAAGAAGTTTCGCCTCGGTCGCCTCGGTACTGTAGCGGGACAGAAAGCCGTTTGAACGCTCAGCGATTCGTCGGCACCGCCACCAGTCCGTCCCTCGAGCAGCGCCTTGTGAGACCCGTCCGGGTCCTGCATCTGCGGCGCGTGTCCGAGCCCCGTGAACTCGACGAGCGTCGCATGCGGAATCGCCTTCGCGGCCGCGCGGCCCAGCTCCGGGTAATGGCCGAGCTTCGCGCGCACCTCGGTCGCCGCGCATCCTTGCCCGTCGCGGTGGGTCCTTCTGACCGATGGCCATGCTGGTGAAATCCTTCTGGACGACGATTCGCATGACGGCGAAGCGAGCAATTGCGACTCATGTGGCGGTCCGGTCACGCTCGCAAGGGATGGCGGCGTGCGGCCGCCCCTCGAGCAGGAAGTAGTGCGCGGCAGCTCGCCCCGTCGGGTCGGCGAGTCACGATCCGCATACGTTTTCGGCAAGGCGCCCGCGTACGAGAGGAAGGGCAGCTTCATCACCGGTTGTAATCAGGTTTGCTCCCGCGAGCTTTTCGTTACACACCGCTTTAGCCAGGCTCCGACCTCGATTCTGCATGAGCCATCGGATCGGCCACAACCGCGCCGTATGATCCGCGGACGCGGTCACCACCCGCTGGCCGTCCGGGCTGAACGCGGCGGAGCTCACCGGTCCCTGGTGCCCGGTGAGCTGCGCGATCACCAGACCCGTCGCGGTGTCCCACACCCGCGCAGTCTGATCCACAGACGCGGTCACTACCCGCTGGCCGTCCGGGCTGAAGGCGGCGGAAAAGACTGCGCCCTGATGCCCGCTGAGCTGAGCGATCTGTTTGCCCGTGGCCGCGTCCCACACCCGCGCCGTATGATCCGCGGACGCGGTCACCACCCGCTGGCCGTCCGGGCTGAAAGCGACGGAATCAACCGGTCCCTGATGCCCGCTGAGCAGCAACACCTGTCTGCCCGCGGCCGCGTCCCACACCCGCGCGGTTCCGTCGGCGGACGCGGTCACGACCCGCCGGCTGTCCGGGCTGAAGGCGGCGGAAAAAACTGCCCCCTGATGCCCGCTGATCTGCGCAATCTGTCTGCCCGTGGCCACGTCCCACACCCGCGCGGTGCCATCACGGGACGCAGTCACCACCCGCTGGCCGTCCGGGGTGAAGGCAGCGGAATAAACCCACCCCTTATGCCCGCTGAGCAGCAAGATGCCCATCGCCGCGTCCCACGCGCGTGCGGTCCTATCACGGGACACAGTCACAAGCCGCTGGCCGTCCAGGCTAAAGGCGGCGGCGTTCACCGGCCCCTGGTGTCCGGTGAGCTGCGCGATCTCCTGGCCGGTCGTCGCATCCCACACCCGCGCGGTCTTGTCATCGGACGCGGTCACCACGCGCCGGCCGTCCGGACTGAAGACGGCGGTGCTCACCGGTCCCTGATGCCCCGTGAGCTGCGCGATGACCTGGCCGGTCGCCGCATCCCATACCCGCACGGTCTTGTCATCGGACGCGGTCACCACGCGCTGGCCGTCCGGGCTGAAGGCGGCGGAAAAAACCGGTCCGCGATGCCCCGTGAGTCGCGCGATGACCTGGCCGGTCGCCGCATCCCACACTCGCGCAGTCTTGTCATCGGACGCGGTAAGCACGCGCCGGCCATCCGGGCTGAAGGCGGCGGAGCTCACCAGTTCGTGATGCCCGGTGAGCTGCGCGATCAGCTGGCCGGTCGCGGAATCCCACACCCGCGCGGTCCTGTCCGCGGACGCGGTCACCACGCGCCGGCCGTCCGGGCTGAAGGCGGCGGAGAAAACCGGTCCCCGATGCCCGGTGAGGTGCGCGATTACCTGGCCCGTCGCCGCGTCCCACACCCGCGCGGTCCTGTCCGCGGACGCGGTCGCCACGCGCCGGCCGTCCGGGCTGAAGGCGGCGGAATAAACCCAATCCTGATGCCCGCTGAGCTGCACGATCTGTTTGCCCGAGGGCACGTCCCACACCCGCGCGGTCCTGTCCGCGGACGCGGTCACCACGCGTCGGCCGTCCGGGCTGAAGGCGGCGGAATAAACCAGATCCTGATGCCCGCTGAACTGCACGATCTGTTTGCCCGTAGGCACGTCCCACACCCGCGCGGTCCTATCCCAGGACGCGGTCACCACCCGCTTACCGTCCGGGCTGAAGACGGCGGAATCAACCGCATCCTGATGCCCGCTGAGCAACGCAATTTGCATTGATGCTTGCGCGCCGCGCATAAGCTCCGGCTCTGCTTCTACCGATCCCGGCGAGAGCCAACTCTTCCCCATCGCCAGTATCGCGAAGCGCATTGCGCGGTCATAGGTTCCCGCGTCGTTCGCCGTCGTCGCGGCCGATGCCAAAACGAGGGAAGTCTGGCGTGCGACCGCCCGAGTTCGGTGAATGATCCACCCCCCTGTCACCATCACAATGACCAGGATTACGCCCATCAGTACCTGGATGCGCCGCTGCGCGCCCTGTCCGTGTCTGCTCTTCCCTGGCATGGGCTTGCCCCTCAACGATTTGTTGCAACTGCAAGTTCTGCGCGGTCGCGGCCAACAGGAATTCGCCGTGTGCAACACTGAGTTCGGTGCGAATCTTGACTCCGTCGTACACCAAGGCATGCGATGACGCAGGCATCGCCGCGATGGTGCCGAAATCGCTGACATCTGGCGCGAGGGCCGACGGGTGGTTCGACCGGACTGACTTCGCCTATATCGCTAAGGATGACCAGTATCACTGTCCGGTGGGGCACCGGGCGATTTACCGGTTTAGTTCGGTTGAGCGCGACAATCCGATGACCCTGCGCACCTCGTGGAGCAGCGCCTGCCCGAATTGCCCGATCAAAAGTCAATGTACGCCATCTGATTACAGGCGTATCCGGCGATGGGAGCACGAATCGGTGCTTGAGGCAATGCAGTCAATGCTGGATCGCCAACTCAATGCAATGACGATACGAACGCCGTACAGTCGGGCACGTGTTCGGCACGCTCAAGCACTGGATGGGTTCGACCCACGTCCAGACGCACGGGCTGGGTCACGTCGCGACTGAAATGAGTTTGCATGTCCTGGCATACAACCTCAAGCGCGTCATCACGATTCTCGGGTTCGTCAAGGCGATGCGGGCAATCAAGTTGGACGGCGCGTGAACTCGCGTGACCTTGCTCCCCGGCATCACACAATCCGGTCAGCCGCCCGCGTCGAGGTGCAATGCAACTGCACTTCCAACGGTGCTTTTCCGGTCGTCAGTTCTGCACGTCTTTACACGTGCCTCGGCCGGTGAGCAACGCCCGCGAGCGTCTCCGATCGACCCGTCATCCAGATCGCCGCAACGGCAACGGCCGTTCTCAAAGTCCAACGGCCATTGGCTCGCACGAGATCGCCTTTCGCTTGTCGGCCGTGGCCAACGTTCATGAAGTAGCCGTGGAGGGGCGGCAAGAAGCCGTTTTCCGGACGTTCGCCCGACCCGCCGCTGTTAACGTTCGGTTTCAAAATCGGCGGATATCGTGAGCGCCATTGTGGCGAGCGCGCGTTAGACGCCTGCGCAGGTCAACACCGTGATGCCAGATCATGACGATGCGCTATTCCGCCTCGCTGCTTCGATTGCAGGCGAGGGAACCGATAGCACAGGCCTCCGGTTGCCCTGCCAGACCCGCCTGGCGATCGCAGGGCTGAGCAGCGACGACGGCGGCATCATCAGGTTTACAACCTTCAAAAACGCGGTCGCCAGCGTGCTGTCGCGTGTCGCGGCAAGGTGAAGCTTGCCAATGTACCAGTTGATGAAACGCAGCATCGGCGGGCGCGCGCCCTTGACTTGTGGATGGCGGAGGTCGTTGCCAACCGCGATGTCCCACGGAATATCGACGATCTTCGCGGCCGCCCTGAAGAATCGACGCGCAAGATCGTTCGAGCCCGCGCGCAGGCACTGCTGCAGCGTCAGCGCTTCCTCTGCCGCGACCGTCATGCCCTGCCCGTAGACCGGATTGAAGCTGCAGATGGCGTCACCGAAAACCAGGTAGTTCCCGGGGAAGCGTGCAAGCTTCTCGTACCGCCGGCGCAGGCTGGAGGCGTAGCGGTAGCGCCTGTAATCGGTTAGCGGTTCCGCTCGTGCGACAACGTCGTGAATCTCCATGGTCGGCAGCGTCGCCAGATACGCGACAAAGCCCTGGTCGTCGTCGGGCGCGTCGTCGCCAAGAAAACCGCCGGCACTGACGATCCAGCTGTCGCTTTCCTGCGCGAGCATGACGCCGTTGCGCCAGTTCGGCGCACTGCCGGCAACAACGATACCGTGCTTGCCGTCAAGATCAGTCGGCCGACGTCGATAGGTACGGGTCATGTAGCAGATGCCGATCTCGACCTTCTCATTGGCGGGAGGTTGGTAGCCGAGCTCTTCAAGCCACGCCGCACTGGATGAGCCACGGCCAGTCGCATCAACGACAAGGTCCGCGTTGATGGTCTCTTCCGGCTTGCCCTCGACACATGTGCGCACACCGGTCACGCTCTTGCGAACGGGGTCGGTGGCAAGACCCCGCACAGCGCAACTTTCCATGACGCGCACGTTCGGCAATCCCAGGAGCCGTCGGCGTAGATGGCCTTCGAGCACGGGACGGCTTGCAAGCAGACCGATCAGGTCGCTCGTGCCGCTAGCAAGCCTGACGTTGCGACCTATCCAGATCACATCGTTGGCGACATCACCGATCAAGCCGCCGCTTTGCGCGACGACCTCGGTGTTGTATCCTGGAAAGAATTCCTCGAGTACCGCGCTGCCGCGCGCAAGGAGCCCATGGGTATGACGACCCTGTGGCACGCCCTTGCGCGGCGTGTCTGCTGCAGCAAACGCATCGCGTTCGAGCACGGTGACGATGGTATAGAAATCCGACAGTACGCGGGCGGTCAGGAGCCCCCCCACGCTGGCGCCGATCACGATCGCATGCTCGCCCAGGTTCTTCATGGCAATCCTCCAGTTCAATCCGTCGCAATGAGTCCAGCGACCATTGTCTGCAGGCAATGGTAGGATTGCCTCGTCCCCTGAGCGTCCCCCGGACGCCGTCATTGAGGGTCGCCTCGCCATGGCTCTGTTCAGCGTGCGGACGCTTGGATTTCCGGAGATCCGTCGGGACGACCGGCTGTGCCAGCTGCCCTTGCGCAAAGGCCTGGCCCTGCTGGTCTACCTCGCCGAAGCGAAGGGCTCAGTCGGGCGAGACGTCTTCGCCACGATGTTGTGGCCGGAAGACTGCGAAGAGGTTGTACGGGCGCGGCTGCGGCGTCTGTTGCATCGCGTCCAGCTCACGCTTGGCGACGACGTTATCACCACCGACCGGTCAACAGTTCGATGGTCGGCAGCGATCGATCTGCAGGTGGATTCGCAGCTGTTCGAGCAAGCCTGCGACCGCGGCGAGTTCGAGCGGGCGTGCCGCCATTATCGCGGCGCCTTTCTCGAGGGTTTTTCGCCCGGCGACTGCCCCCAGTTCGACGAGTGGGCTTTCTTTCGCCGGGAGGCCTTGCGAAGCCGGGCGATCCAGGCGCTCGAGCGAGTAGTGCACGACAAGAACGTCACCGGCGACTACGCGGCAGCGGCCGCGCACGCCGGCTGTCTTGTTGAGCTCGATCCGCTCAGCGAAGTGTACGGCCGGCACCTCATCCGCAATCTCCTGCTCGCCGGAGATCGGGCCGCGGCGGAGCGCCGCCTCAAGGCCCTGACGCAGCGCCTTCGCGACGAGCTCGATGTGGCACCCGAAACCGAGACCCGGGCGCTGCTGAACGACGGCGCAACGTTGCCGATCGAGGACCCACCGCCGACGCGCTACGTCAGCGGTGGCGACGTCCATCTCGCGTTCCAGACCTACGGCGCCGGCCGCATGGACGTTCTGGTGCTGCCCGGTTTCGTGTCCCACGTCGAACGAGTATGGGAGGAGCCCCAGTGCCGGGCGTTCCTGTCCTCCCTCGCCGGGATGGGCCGTCTCATCCTGCTCGATCGTCGCGGCATCGGGCTTTCCGACCGGGTCGGGTTCAATCCCAGCGTCGACGCAACCGCGCAGGACATCGGCACGGTGCTTGACGCCGCCGGCAGCCGCCGGGTCGTGTTGTTTGGCGCATCCGAGGGTGGACCGGCATGCATCAAATTTGCCGCTGATCACCCCGATCGTGTCGCAGGCCTCATTCTGTTCGGCTCGTTAGCGAAGGGAAGCGCGACACCCGACTATTCGCACGCTCTGCAGGCTGGTCAGTATGACGTGTGGCTGCAGCAGCTCGTCGCAGTCTGGGGCGGGCCTGCCGGCATCGAGACGTTCGCGCCGAGCCTCTCTGGCGATCCTCAGGCGAGAGCCTGGTGGGCAGGCTTGCTCCGGGCCGCGTCGAGCCCGGGAGCCATCAAGGGCGTGCTCGAGGCGTTGCGCGATATGGACGTGCGGCATCTTTTGGGCCGAATTTCCGTTCCGACTCTGGTGCTCCACCGTCACGGCGACCGCGCCGTTCGCATCGGCGCCGGGCGGCATCTCGCCAGCCACATCGCGCAGGCGCAATTCGTCGAGCTCGAGGGTGCCGATCACTGGGTCTTCGCGGGGAATCAGCAACCCGTCCTGGCCAGCATCAAGCAATTTGTCGGCAGTCTCGCTGGGTGACTGCGACCGAGAGATGCGGCACAAGACGTCACCTCGGGCAGAGTGCGATTCAGAGGAAATCCGCCACATCGACGCGCGGTAATGGTCCGATATCCATACGAACCGGCCACTCGAGTGCCAACCGCACACCGCACGGCGCATGGCGCATGTGGCTGGTGATGTCCGCGTAGTGCCTGTCGTGTTCGCAGCACGCGATCTAACGTTGACGTTCGTTGCAAACCTTCTAGAGATGCCGGTCCCCGCTGTGTCACAATCAACATCCTTCATTTCCTCAAACACGACACAGCGAGGGCGCGCATGAGCAAGAAAGTGACCTATCTTGTCAGCATCTTTATCGGGGCCCCGACAGAGCAGCATAGAAAAATCAAGGACATCGCAGCGCAGCTTTCTGACAGCGACTACGAGTTCTTGCATCTTCATCAAATGGGAGCGTTCCTGGTGCTCAACACTGATCGAGGTGCCAAGGAACTAGCGAATGCGTTTGCGCCTGCAACCGCATCGGACGATCGAATATTCGTCTGCGAAATCGGTCAGGACTGGCACGCGCTTGGCTTGAACAAAGCTACCTACTGGTTGCAGAACCATCTGGCCACGAAGACGCAGGCGCCATCCGCCAAAAAAGGAAATCCATTCGGCGACGCTTGATCTGGTCCGAAATGGCCTCACGGGCGCGCTAGCGAATGGCGCCACGCGACCCACAACGGCCCGTCAGCAGACTGCTCGTGAACGGCCGTAGCTCTGCCTTTTGCGGACGTTTTCTCGCAGTTGCGGCGTTCGGCGATTCCGGTTCTGAAATGATGGTGGCAATAATCAAATCACGTCTCGTTCAAAACTGCCAAAGGCTGATTGCTCAAGTGCTTCCCATGGGAAGGTCTGTCCGACGGTGATACGCTTTCCGTTCGCGCAAGTCGAAAGAAACAGCCCATACCCTTCGTTTACGAACTCGTCGGACAGCTTTTTGATTGGGTCCGCGTAGTGAAACTTATGCAAGTTCCATTTCAATTGCTCGCGGGAAAAATCCATTTTGTGCAGGGCGCACAAGTGTGCGAGGAGTAACTGGTGATAACCAAACTCTACGTGCTCGAACAGGAGACCGCTTTTTTTGTGATAAAGAAAGGCGCCTGCTGAACCCGCACTAACGTCGTCCAATGCGTCGACAAGCTGCTCAGCGAATCCAAAGCGGGCACGCCTCCAAAGATAGCGATCCAAACCTGCTGCAATGTCGGGTCGCGGCAGTTCCGTGAAAGCTAACAAAGGCAGCCGTGTGATCTCCGCGGTATCTTCCATCCCGTATCGCATGTAATTTTTTTGAAAGGTTGTACGCAGTCTTCAGTCTAGTGCGGACTGGCGGTTACGTTTGGCAGGGCGTTGGCTCCGTTACGTTCACGGCCGGGAACGAATGCATCGGGGATTCTTACTTTCTAGTGGGCGGATGCCGACTTTGCGCCGCAGAAAATTCCGTTCGTTTTCCCGGGCGCACGCTTAGTAGCTTGACCGTCGTTGACGGGCATTTTCTTATTCTGGCAAAACCCGTTGTCCTCCGCCTGCCGGATTAGAGCCCGGATTCTAACGGGACACCCGTCCAGCGCCGTAAGATCGAGACACAAAAAATACGGGGGCCAATATGGGCGATATGCAAGGCATCACATTTGAAGCGGTGCAGCTTAATGACCGATCGGGGTATTTCGTGCGAGCTACCTGGCCTGACGGTTACGAACAGCAGATCACCGGCTTTACCAACGATGTAGAGGCTCGCGAGTGGATAGTCAACGATAGCCGGGGTTGGCTCGACTGGATGCCGCACCGCCCACAGCTTGGCACCTAACGCCAATTGATCCACGCATGCCAGCAACGCCCGGCTGTCGCCGAGTGCGCGGGGGAGCCGGACGAAAAAAACCGATCCCGTAAAGGATCGGCTTGGAAAAGTCCTGGTCTTTCCGAGGGGAAAATGCGGCCAGAACCTGAGAGAGCGGCCGGAATGTACTCCAGGAAAATCAGATGCGGCCGACTGTTTCGACTCTGGGTCTAATACTTAACGGCGGCGTCGCGGTTTCCTAAAGGGCTGCCGATTAGCTGAGTTGTAGGGAGCGTCGCCTGCCGGTTCGCTAACGGACGGTCACAAGTCTTTGTCAATTGGCTGAAGCTGGCCGCGCACTGCCTCATGCAAACGGCATATGCAATGTGAACTGCGCAAGTCTGCGGTCGGCAGCACGCCCCCGAAGCTGCCGGTCATGTTTCTACAAAGCAGCCATTCAATGCTGTCTTCCAGACGCAATGGTCTTTCGCTTCCTTAAGAGAAACACCAGGATCGAGAGAGCGGTTAAGCACAGGTATATCTTTATAGATTTCGCCCAAGAATTGAACGACCGCCCAATATAGATACAGGCCAGCAAAAAAATTCCGTTTCCAGTTGCTACGCCAATGATCCGGTATTTTTGGATGCGATCCATAACGTTCCTGTTGTTGGACTTTTCCGTTCACACTGGATCTAACGGCCATCACATCGAAAACTTTAACCATGGCGAAGGTCGTCGATTGGAAGAAGTCCAACCAACGGCCAGCACGCGCCCGATATACGGTGACTGCGCGTCAAACGCCGATTGCCAACGATCCAAACGGCCATATCGACCGTCCGCTTGTGGCCGCATGCAGCCTTTCGCCAATACCCGCCTTCGATCCAACAGAGGCATCCTTCGCTCCAGTTGAAAGCGAACGCTCGTTGGAGCGTCTTGCTGGCTAGGGCCAGCTTCCGCCGGGGACTGCTTT
>NZ_JAWRXB010000266.1:0-302 GCF_046535245.1 Paraburkholderia sp. SIMBA_030 | reverse complement strand
CAACTATATGGATCTTTAACCCACTCACAACACTGCCCATCTTCTGTCGCTGTACAGCAAACTTTACCTATGTTGATATCTCCTCCTTTTAAGTTCTTTAATTCATTTCGGTCTAGTTTTCTCACGTTTAAAAAACGTTTTGTTTTCATAAAGAGGCTGTTTTAGTTGATAGATCAAATGTAAATAAAAGATAGTGAGAAATTTGAACAAATACTATCAACGGCGGGATTTCGTCTACTTTTTACCACTCCGAAACATCACGCTTCCCATTGTAATATTCCTCTTATTACATTGTTGAAAAT
>NZ_JAWRXB010000265.1:0-302 GCF_046535245.1 Paraburkholderia sp. SIMBA_030 | reverse complement strand
CGATCCGCTCAAGCTGATCGTCGACAACTATCCCGAAGGTCAGTCGGAGCAGTGCAGCGCGCCGGTGCATCCGCATCATCCGGAGCGCGGCGTCCGCGAATTCACGTTCTCGCGTGAACTGTGGATCGAGCGCGAGGACTTCCAGGAAACGCCGCCCAAGGGCTATTTCCGCCTGTTCCCGGGCAACAAGGTGCGCCTGAAGTACGGCTTCGTCGTGGAATGCACGGGCGCGGAGAAGGATGCCGACGGCAACATCGTCGCCGTGCATTGCAACTACTTCCCGGACAGCAAGTCGGGCACCG
>NZ_JAWRXB010000264.1:0-303 GCF_046535245.1 Paraburkholderia sp. SIMBA_030 | reverse complement strand
AAGCTCATCGACGAGCAACACGTGGACGCGATCATCGGTTCGTCGATCACGCCCAACACGCTGGCGATGCTCGATGTGATCGCGCAAGGCGAAACGCCGACGATCTCGCTGGCCTCGTCGGCGAAGATCATCGAGCCCGTCGACGACAAGCGTCACTGGATGTTCAAGACGCCGCAGACCGACGCGATGATGGCGGGCGCGATCGCCGAACACGCCGCCGCGCACAACGTCAAGACGCTCGCGTACATCGGGCAGGCCGACGCACTCGGCGACGCGTTCTACGCCGAAGTCGCGAAGGCGGCG
>NZ_JAWRXB010000263.1:0-303 GCF_046535245.1 Paraburkholderia sp. SIMBA_030 | reverse complement strand
CCCTGCGTGAATCAGCGCGCGCAGCAATCTCAGCGCCTGCGGGCCAAAATCCTGCGTCTCATCAACAACAATGGCGCTGTAGGAAGGGCCGAGCGACTTGTCGGCGTCGAGCATTGACGCCACCTCACGGTATGCGTCGTCCACTTCCTTGAGCTTGCGCGAAGCGAGCTGCCCACGGTATTCGTCGAAGACTGGCCAAACCGCATCACGCTTTGCGCGGCTGAGCAGCACCCCACGGCCGGTTCGGCGCGCCTTTCGGTACTCGTCCAGGGTCGTAATTCCCTGAGCAAGGATGACCTTTTC